>JAFAOS010000220.1 GCA_019247515.1 Chloroflexota bacterium
ACTCCGCGAGGTGTTCGACCACCAGTACAAGGAGATCGCGGAGATCGTCGAACACGACGAAGCGGCGTGCCGCCAGATATTCAGTCGAGCCCGCAAGGAGCTCGCGAGCGGCCAGCGACGCTTCAGCGCAGAACCCGCGGCGCACGAGCGCATTCCGCGCGGGTTCATGCAAGCGGTCAATCGGGGCGACATGCACGGATTGACAGAGATCCTCAGCGATGACGTCGATTAATGGCGAACTGGGTATTGTCGTGCGCGAGCATGGCGTGCCGCTGGTGGTGATGTCGTTCGATATCCGAGGCGATCGGATTCGCAGGCTGCGACTGATGGCGAATCCTGACAAGCTGTTGCTGAGCCCGTCGCGACCAGCCGCAGCGCCTCGCGCTCAGCCGGCGTCCAGCCGGCCCAGCCCAGCGCCTCGTTTTCGACTAGAATGTGTGTTCGAGTGAGACGCAGCCTCAAAACCGCCGCTACCCCATTTGTGCGCAAGCGCTGATCTTGCGCGGCGACGTCTGCCTTCCAGACTTCGAACCCGAGCGATGCCTCCAGATCCTTCAGCAGGAACGAGTGAGCGTAAGCTTCATGGTGCCGAGCATGATCAACATGCTTCTGAACCCAGGCCGCGCAGTGTCGGCGGAAGAACTGCAGCGATTTTGTCGAGAACGGATCGCCGGCGAACGGCGACGGGGAAAGTGAGCAAGAGAAGCCTTCGGGCACCCTCCTGGGCGGCGCGGTCCGACCCCGGGAGCCTCACGGACGCCCGTGCTCGATAAGGGCGCTCCGATGCCTTGGGCCCGCAGTTGCACACACACCGGATGATGCACGACACCGTCCGCGCCGTTGGATTGGGACATCCGCCCCCGCGCCAACGCTGCCCCACCTGTACTCATTGCCCGAGGTATACGAGCCCGGCGCACAGGCCAAATCAAACTTCGGCTCGATTCCAGACTGGACGCTGGCTGACCGGTGGGCTACGCGCAGTGATCGTCGCCATGGCCACGCTTGGCTGCTCCGTGATCCCCGCGAGCACTACCCCAGGTCAGACGGGGGCTGCCGAGCTCGCCGCGCCAGAGAGCTGGGTGTTTGTGAGCATCAACCTGCGACCCGGCCCGACGCAGCTGCTGCACGCCAATCAACTGGCGGACGTGTTTACCAGTCAGCCGGGCTTCGAGCACGCCATGGAGCACCTGGTCGAAGACAGCCCCATCGGCAGTACCGACCTGCTCCGGGAAAGCCTGCCGCTCCTGAACGGAGAGGTGGCCATGAGCGCCTCGGGCCAGCTGGACTCCGACCCACACCTGCTGCTCACCGCACAGTCGAGCGACCCGACCAGGCTCCTGAGCCTGTACCGCGCACCCGACAAGCTGCCGCCTGGTACTCCAATCAGGACAGGCGAAGGGATATACACGCTCCGCTCGGGATTGTTCGGCGCGGCGTACAAAGGGTGGGCGGTCATCAGCGACGACATCTCGACGCTGCAGAACGCCCTGGACCGGCTCGACGGTGCCACTTCCTTGAGTCTTGCGCATGAACGCCCGTTTCAGTCTCTGGTCGAGCGCTTACCGACCGAGCGCGCAGCCTACGCGTATGTCGATGGCGGCCGGCTGTTCGACGTTTTCGGGCAGGAATCCACCATCGCGCGCGACAGCGCCGATCTACAGCCGCTTCGGCCGGCCGCTGGGCCGCGGGCAGTGTCGGCGACGCTGACCTCCGACGGCGTCGAGCTCCATGGCGAGGGGATGCTCGCGGTGGCGGGCGACTCAGCCGTGGCCGGAGAAGTCGATGCGCGGGCAGCGTTTGCGCAGCTGCCCCCCGACACGCTGGTGGCCTACGGCGGCACCGATCCGCCTGGCAGGCTTGGAGGACTGACGTCGGTGCTCAACAGCTCGGCCGGCGAGTCGTTTGTTGCACCGGAGGTCGCCTCGGTTCTCGGCGCGATGGTCGACCAGCTTGGCGGAAGCTTCGCCGTCGGTCTGTCCGCGGGCACGCTGGGCGAGCCGAACGGCGCTCCGAGCCTGTACCTCGTCGGTGCTGGCAGCGATCAGAATGACCTGGCTGGCATCGAGGCGCTGCTCCCGCCGAAGTCGGTTGGCCAGATCGAGGTGGACGGCCGACTGCTGAACCAGGTGACGACGGCACCCGCTGGGACCCTCAGCTACGGCAGCATCGACAACTGGCTGTATCTCATCAGCGGCGATCCAGAGCCGGTGGTCACGGCCGCCGATGTCGGCGGACTGGAGGCCAACGCGCGCTACCAGATGGTGCGGAGCCATCTGACAAGCGGCGGCCCCGACCTGTTTGTGGACCTGGAGGGAGCGCGGGTGGCACTCGAGGAGCGCCAGGCAGCCGAGGAAGTGGCGATGTACGAACAGGCCGACCGCCCGTTGTTCACGCCGCTGCGTGCCTTCGGCGGCAACACCTCTCGAGATCGGAACGGCGAAGAGCACAGTCAGGCGCTGCTGATCATTCGCTGAGGCGAGCGCAGGCCTCTGCCCTTGCGCGCTTGGCCAGTCGTCACTGCTCCCGCTCGCGACGTCTGTGATTGGCTGACCATAGTGTCCGCCGAGTGTACGGGTCGTGTGGGTGGCGCGTCAGGCACCGCCGCCCGACGATGGCCACGGCGAAAAGCCCAGATCGATTCGCATGGCAAGGAGTCGAACGTCGTCGTGGACCGCGCTGACCTGAACATGATGAACCCGCGGCTGACGCGACGGCGCATGCTGGTGGTGAGCTGCGGGGCGGGCGCGGCCGGGCTGCTCGGGGCGGCCCGCACCGCCTCGGCCGCCGAGCTGCTGCAGCGGGCACTCGCCCAACCCCCAGCGCTCGTGTTCCAGCCGGTGACCAGCACCAACCGGCCGGCCAGGGGCGCGGTCAGCGTGGCCGCGCTGCCGGTCAGCGCCGGCCCATCCTTTGGGCCACCGACCGACATTGCCGCGGGTTGGGACGGCACCCTCTGGGCCATCGACGGCGCCGGTGCTCCGTATCGCTACGATGATGCTGGGCAGAGCTGGCAGTTCCTGGGCGGGGGCATCGACGCGGTCGTGCCGGTGTTGGTGGCGACGGCCGCGCCTGCCACGGCCACGCCGACCGACTCGCCCTCGGCCACTCCGACGGCGTCGGCTACGCCAACGACCGAACCCTCGGCCACCCCGACTGCGCAGGCCTCGCTTAGCCCGACGCCGCAACCCTCGGCCACCTCAACTGCGCAAGGGTCGGCCACTCCGACGCCGCAACCCTCGGCCACCGCAACTGTGCAAGCGTCGGCCACTCCGACGCGGCAATCGGCGAGCCCGACGCCGCAACCCTCGGCCAGCCCGGCCACCGCGCCATCGGCGACGGCGACGCCCACGCCAGGGGCGTCGACGGCCAACGGCGCCAGCGGGCTGCGTGCCTGGATGGCGCCGAACCAGGCCGTGGCGGCCGCCACTTCGACCAGCACCGATACGCCGAACCAGGCCGTGGCGGCTGCCGCGTCGACCAGCACCGCCGTGCCGAGCCCGCCGCCCCGGCCGTCGAACGCGCCGCTTGACGCCGCCCAGACTCCGACGCCTACCAGCAGCGGACACTCCGAGACTCCGATGCCTACCAGCAGCCCAAAGTCCGACACTCCGACCACCAGCACCGGACAGCTTCAGGCCTTCGGTGCCGCGGCGCCTGGCGCGTTGTATGTCTTTCGTGGCGCCCAGGTCGTGCTCGTGTCATCGGCTGCCACCGCCACCTGCGGTCAGCTCGGGCTCACGCCAGGCGACCTGATCCAGGCCCAGGGCGACCCGGCCATCTACATCGTCGCGGGCGGCTGTCAGCGCCGCCACGTGCACAATCCCGTCACGCTCAAGGCCATTCAGACAATCTCGCATCGCAGCGTCAAGCAGCTGGCTTCGAGCGACCTCCAAAAGCTGCCAGCTGCCGCGGACCTCCCTGATAGCCAGGCCGACCCAGGCGGCTTCCGGGAGGCCATGCAGGCCATCTTCGGCCCCAGCGCGCTGGACGCTGGCGCCATCCGCTTCAGTCCATTCCAAGCAGCAGACAGTCAGCCCACGGCGATACCGACGGCCGCGGCAGCCAGCCCGACGCCCAGTCTTTCACCGTCACCATCAATCGTGCCGATCTTGACGAGCGTGGCCCTAGCGCCTGGCAGTCCGCGACCAATCAGCGAGGTCTGGCCTCACCTGCCGGCTTCCTTTGCCCTCGGTGTGGACGGCGCCGCGGTGTTCCACAATGCCCTGTATCTCTTTAAAGCGGGCCGCTTTGTGGCGGCGAATGGCGGTCAGCCCGTAGTCAAGCTGACCGACCTCAAGGGTTGGCCCCAGGACGCTGCCTGGAAGGATGGGCTGGTCGACCTGGTCATTGGCCTGCAGCAGCCGGAGGCGATCGCGCTTGTTCGTGGCGACCATTTCGTGCTGATCGATCCGGCCGCCCAGATGGTCGTCCAGCAAGGACCGAAGAGCCTCAACGCCCTGTTCGACCACGACCTGCTCAATCGCGTCAAGGCTGGCCAGGTCGATGCCCTGCTGTGCCCCACCGCCTTCAATCAGCCGGTGACTGCCTTCGCGGGGCCGGCCGTCATGGTCTATGCCGACTCCGGCAGCGCGCAACCCAGCTCTACCAACTACCTCCCCCAGGCGCTCGGCGCGTGGCCCGCCATCTGGCATCCGATCCTCACTCACGCGCCCAGCGGGCGCGCGGACGGACTGTGGGCGGCCGCCCACGACGGGAAAGTGTTGCATCACGACGGCGCGAGTTGGTATCCGACGGACGGCCGAGCCATGGCAGTGTCCGCTGGCGCCGACGGCAGCGTCTTTGGGATCGGCTTCGATAGTGCCCAACACCAGCTTCTGCGACTGGACGGCGCCAGGTGGAACGTCGTCACCCAGGCGGCGGGTCCACTGGCCCAGATCAGCGTCGGCGATGCGGAGCGCGTGTGGGTCCGCGACAGCAGCGACGCCGTCCATCGGCTGGACCACTCTGACCCGAAGCAGCCGCGGCTGACGGTTCAGCCGCTGTTGGGCCAGGCGACGCACATCGACGCCAACGCGGATGGCACCGTCTGGAGCTGCGACAAGAGCGGCAGCGCCCTGCGCTTGATCTCTGAGTCGACGGCCACGCCCCAAAAGGTAGCGGCGGGCGGTGTTGCGAAGGTCACCAGCACGAGCTTCGGGACCGCCCATTTCCTGGTGAACCAGAACGGCGCCGCACAGGTCCACAGGTATGACTCGCCGTATGTGTTCAAGACGTCGCAGGCGTACAACGTTGGCACGGTCGGTGGGATCGCCAACGGCCTGGGTCACGTCTACTTCGTCGATCTGGAGGGCGCGGCGTCCGAGGGGACCAAGCTGCACCGCCGCGTGATTGCCCTGGACGCCCGAACGGGACAGGAAGTTGCCCGCTCAGCGGATCAACCGGACCGACTCCTGTCGCCGCCGATCTACGATGCGGACCGCGAGCTCGTGTATGTGGCGCTCGCGCCAACCCGGGTGGACGACGCCACGACTGCGGGCGCGGTGCAGGCCCTGGACGCGCGGGACCTGAGCGTGAAGTGGGAGTTCCACACGGCCGCGGGCGTCGACGCCCAGCCCGCACTGTTGGGGTCGCAGTTGTGCCTCGGCGATCGAAGCGGCACCGTCTACTTGCTCGACGTCTCGACGCAGACACCGAAGGTGGTGTGGACGTGGGCGGTGAACGACCCGTCAATGGCTGGCGCCCGCTTTCGAGTGCCGACGCCGGTTTTCAGGAATGGCCTGGCATTCGGCGTGCTCCTGGGGGTCCGCCGACGTGGACTCCAGTGGCGGCGTGCTCGAGGACGTTCTCTTCTGGTCATGTACCGCGGTGGATGGCACGAACCGAGTTCGAGGAAACGACTCGTTCCTCAACACTCTTCTGCCATCCAGCGGCGCGGCCTGGAGCCAACGTGCCGATCGCCCGACGGTGCTCGGCCAGGCCATATTTGACGGCAAGGCGTACGACGCGCTCTTTGTCGCCCACGACAAGACGGTGTTCGCCATCAATGTCCAGAACCCCCGGCAGGTGGCCACCTACGATGCGGCACACGAGATCACCAGCGGCTTCGCCTACGACGCGGGCGTCCTGTGGTTCGGCGACGGGGCGGGCATTCTCTACGGGCTAGATGGCCACCTCCAGCCGGTGCCGCGCACGCCGCACGGCCACGCGTCCGGCGCGATCCACACCACCCCAGTCGTCTATACCGACAATCAGCGCACCAGAACGGTGTGGTTCAGTGCGTTCACCGCCGCTGGCGAGGGCAACCGCGAGGTGCGCTGGTTCAGCCCCAGCGATGGCAATGCGAGCGCGATCGCGACCGGTTCGACCCTGGTCACCACGCTGTCCGAGGTGAGCAACGGAGCCATCTACGCGGCCGGCTTGCACGAAGGCGATGCGGCTGTGGTTCAGCAGGTCTTCGGCATCCGCGTGGACCCGCTAGTGCAAGACGAGCGGAGCTTCATCATCGAGTCGGAGCTCATGCAGGACTTCGATGGCCCCGCCACACCGAATGGTGTCGCCCGCTATCAGACCCACCTGACGATCGTGGACGACCACAAGGCGCCGCGACCGGCCGAAGCGGTCAAGATCTGGGCCGACCAACCGATGACGATCCAGGTCAACGGCCAGACCGTCGGCGTCGGGCCAGCGGATGACGCTTCGGTCGGGCTGGGTGGCGGGGGCGGCGCCAGGTCCACCGCCTGGGTGCAACGCACGATCGCGACGTCGGAGAGGTACATCGCCTTCCACGATCTGCCCGGCAGCAGCTACTCGGCCAGTAACGTGCGCAGCCTGCGGCCGGTGGCAG
>JAFAOS010000518.1 GCA_019247515.1 Chloroflexota bacterium
CAGAACGAGCAGCAGCAGACGCTCGCGCAGTGCGTCGATCAGCAGCTCATGCGCGCTGCGCCCGCCCGACTCGCGCACATCGAGGGCTCTGGCGACCGAGGCGGCGACCAGGCGGTAGTCACGCAACGGGCTGAGGTCGACGAACCAGACGTCGTCCGCAAACGCCTCGACGAGCTCGAGCGCCACGGCGAGCGCGACGCGCGTCTTGCCGACTCCGCCTGGCCCGATGAGCGTGACCAGGCGGGCCGCACCGCCGGAAGGCGACACCAGCTGACTGACGGCGGCAATATCCTGCTGCCGACCCAGCAAGGTGTCGGCGGCGCCAGCAGGCCGTGCCGAGCCAGCGACGCGTCACCTGTGTCGGTCGGCGACCCGTTCTCGGTTGGCTGCCCCTCGGCATGTGCCGCGGCAAGCAGCCGGTCGCGGTCGGCCGGACTCGCTCCCAGCGCGTTTGCCAGCAAGACGACGGTTGCAGGCCGTGGGGTCGCGCGGTCACCGCGCTCCAGGGCGCCAACGGCCTTTTCACTGAGACCTGCCCGCTCCGCGAGGGCCCCCTGCGACAGCCCAGCCGCCAGACGCATCGACCGCAGCGCCGCCCCGAACGTCGTCCCGGACCGGGTAGCGTCGAGCGATTCGCTCATACCCGTGGCCGGCCATTGTCGGCGAGGTTTCCAAGCCCAATGTGGACCCGCTGTGGACTCTCTGTGGAGGTTGTGTGGGTGTGCATGTGCCGCGCGACGTCTGAGACTCGGAGCCGTGGAGTCCCGCATCTGGGCGCGGCATCAATGGACGCGAACCCCGACCAGCAGCGCGGACAGCGCCATACCTGAAGCACGGAGGCCGGCCATGAGCCAGGTTGATCGTCACGCGATGGGCATGCTGAGCTCAGTCATGCGAGCACTCACGCGCATGGAGGCGCGCGGTGGATCGCCCCGCGGCACTGATCGCCGTCCAGCTAGTGGATCGCCGCGAGCAAAAGACTAAAAAGGAGGCGTCGAAAAATGGACTTCCTTCGCCACTGGCCCGCGAGTCGCATCGCGTTGATGCTGGTGCTGCTGGTCACCGGAGTCGCAAGCCCGGGTGGGACCGCGCTCGGTCAGGCCGCGCCCGCGCTGTCGCTCAATCCCACCCAGGGCGCGGTCGGCGCGTCCGTGACCGCCACCGCCTCGGGGTTTGCGCCCGGCGACAGGCTTTCCCTCTTCGTGTTCCCGATGACCAAGCCGGTGGCCACGGCCACCGCCGATGCCAGCGGCGGCGCGCGCATCGCCTTCACTGTCCCGGAGATCGGGCCGGGGGCGGCCGGGGCGCATGAGGTGGCGGTAGAGAGTCCGTCCGGGCCATACGCGGACGCGACCTTTACCATCACCGGCGGTTCCAAGCCTTTGGCGCCCACGGTGTCGCTCAGTCAAACCCAGGGCGCGGTCGGCGCGTCCGTGACCGCGACCGCGTCAGGGTTCGTGCCGGGCACGAGGCTTTCCCTCTTCGTTTCCGAAATCGGCGGTTTCGTTCCGAAGGAGCCGTTAGCCACGGCCACGGCCGACGCCAACGGCGGTGCCCGCATCGCCTTCACTGTCCCGAATATCGAAGCCGGATGGTATCAGGTGACGGTGCTGACTCAGGGCGAGGGGGCATCCGCGAGCGCGAGCGCGCCCTTTACCATCGCTGGCGGTTTCCAGCCCTCGGCCCCCGCGGTAGCGCTCAGCCCTGCCCAGGGCCCGGTCGGCGGTTCCAAGTCTTTGGCGCCCACGGTGTCGTTCAATCCCGCCCAGGGCGCGGTCGGCGCGTCCGTGACCGCGACCGCGTCGGGGTTCTTGCCGGGCGCAAGGCTGTCCCTGTTGGGACCGCTCGAGTTGGCGTGCGAAGAGTCGCATGCGGCGTCGTGCCCAGCGTTGGCCACGGCCACGGCCGACGCCAACGGCGGCGCCCGCATCCCCTTCACTGTCCCGAACGTCGACGTCGGAAGTTATCAAGTGGTGGTGCGAGCCGAGGGCGCCGGTGAGGCCGGGGGATATGCGATCACGACCTTGACCGTCGTCGCCGCGGGCGCGACCGCGAGGCCGACTGCCGCCGCCACGCCGTCGGCGCGGACCGCGACGCCCGTGCCGAACGCGGTACCGGCGGCCCCGACCGCGACGCCCGTGCCGAACGCGACACCGGCGCCCGCGAGTTGGCTCGCCCGGTCACTACTTGCCTCTTGGGACGCCCTGGTGGGTGCCGCCACGCGCGTGTGGCACGCCCTTGGAGCCGTGGCGTAAGGCTAGCCGGAGCCGATCTAGCTAGTTTGCGGTGCGAAACTCGGGTGTCTTGACATCGGCGAATTAGGGACTACCGGAGCAAAAGGCCTTCCGGGTAAGGTGGCGCTGTTGACACCCCACGTTCCCAAGAAGGCCTTTGCTGCATGCTACGAGATCGGTCCGCG
>JAFAOS010000362.1 GCA_019247515.1 Chloroflexota bacterium
ATCAAGGATAGTCGAGCGCTTGCCGTGCCCGGTCTCCATGCTCTGCACTTCGTTGTCCTGGATGCGGTCGGTGCAGATACGCAGCACCTGAGCGCCGTGCTCGGCCAGGGTGCGCGCCACGACCGGCCCGGCGATCACGCGGGTAAGGTCGAGCACGCGGATGCCGCCAAGCGGCCGGTCGGCCTCCGCGAGGGGCTCTGGTGGTGACTCACCGATTTTGACGATTTCAACCAACGGCTGTGCATCGAGCACGCGTACCTGCTCGTGAACGTCCCACTCGGCGTACCGACGCACGGCAGCCGCACACGCACCGGCGGCAAAGACAGCCTCCTCAAGCTCGAAGGCATCCCACTTCGCGACTGCCGACGCGATGCTCGCCTCATCGTCGCCGGACCCCAGCACCGATTCGATTCGCTCGCGGTGGTGCGGAAACTCGCGATGCAGAAATACCCAACGTCCGTCCCTCGCGGGAAGGATGCGGCTGCCCATTCCCCTGCGAGACGCACGGCGCAGCTCACCGAGGCTGGGACCAGCCACGCCCGGTTCCCTCTCCAGGCGGATGCGACTCTGTCCACCCAGCGCACAGGTAGCGGCGTCAATGGCGATGCGGACCGACTGCATGTGGCCGGTCCGCATCGCCCACAGCCGCGCCGCCTGTACGGCTCCGGCGGCGATAGCGCTGGCGCCCAACTCGCCGACGCGCAGGGGCACAGGCAGCCCGGGACCCTTGCCGATGAACTCGACGTGGCGGCTCGCAGGCTCCTCGCCCACCGTAATCATCAAATCGTCCAGCAGCTGACTCGCGGTCATCGTGTCGTCCCTCTAGATAAGCAAGAGCCGAAGCCTGGCCCCTCTGCCCATTTTTACAGGTCGAGAACAGCACGCCGACCGGCGTCCGCATCGCAGGGTCGTGGTACTCGCCGCGCGATCTCAGTGGCCGGCCGCCCGACCGTGGTGCTCGCGTCGATCTCCAGGTCGACGGCAAACGCTTCGCGCGTGCGCGCAGTTTCGCTTCGAGATGACGGTCTATCCAATCCGGTCCGAAACCGTCTGGCATTGCGCCGTTGCGATGCTCTTCGCCGTGCTGTCGCACGTCGCGTTCGAGCGCGGCAGCGTCAGTGCAGAGTCCCGCGCTCGGACCAGGCGACGTTGTGAAAGATCAGCGTCTTGTAAACCTTCCATCCCCACGTCCCCGGCTCGTACGCTTTGCCGAGCTTGCGCTGCCGTTCGATCAACGTTGGCACCGACTTGAGAAATAGTTCACCGGTGCGACGCCCGCGCGCCGACCTTTCAGGTTCTCCGGGTTGCGGAGAAAAGGATCGATGACTTGCTCGCACACGGACTCCGGTTCGAGTGCGGCGAGACCGCGGTCAACTTCGGCACGAGCGCGCAGCATGTCTACGCGTAATGGTCAAGGTGGAGATCGCGGGTTCGAATCCCGCACGGGTCACCCGCACCCTCAGGCTCGCGGCTGTCAGTTCTTGCGCAGCTCGACGGTCCGAGAGCTGAATTCCGCGTCAGTGCTACTGGCGGGTACAGGCTTGCGGGTCACGGGGTCCAGGCGGTCCACGTGGACCTGGTAGATGCCCGCGGCGGCTTCGGGGGGCGTGGCCACCGTGATCCAGGACACGACCACCTCGCCGTCGGCGAGTTCCGCCCAATCGTGGGGTAGACCCGCGATGCGCCGGATCTCGTGGCCCGACGGGTCGTACACCGACATCTCCCACACCAGACGATTCGTCAGGGGCTGGGGCGAGTGCTGATCGAGGGTCCAGGTCAGCGCCAGGCCGACGCTTTCGCCAGGGGTCGCGACCCGCGTCGTGGATGCGGACAGGGCTCTCACCCCGTCGGCATAGGACACGTCGAGCGGCGCCGGCGGGCTGAGCTGCGGCGCGCCGGTGACGACGTACGGCGGGCTGCCCGACTGATTTGGCAGGTCGAAGTCGACGTCCCAGGGTCCTCTCCTTCGGGGCGCAACCTGCACCTCGGGCACGTACGGGCGGGCGAGGTAGCCGATTGCCGCGTCGTTGACGTCGTCGATTTCTATCGACAGTTCTCGACCGCCACTGCCGTTCACCAGGTCGAGCAGCTCTCGGGTCGTCTGCTCGGCAGCCGCCAGCGGCGGGCCGTAGGTCACGACATAGCCGTCGGTCAGGTATCCCAGCTGACGCACGACGAGCACGCTTTGAATCGAAGCCACGACGACGACGGCAGCCAGCGCGGAGCCCACCAGGACTGGGCCACCGCGTCGGGAGCGCGAAACATCGCCCAGCATCTGGATTCCGAGGCCAATCAGCAGGGCGCCGGCGGGGAGCACAAACAGGAAGTAGTAGTCGTAGAGGGGTATCGGGTGGACGACCGTCAACAGCATCGGCAGCAGCACCCAGAGCAGCAGGCCGGCCGCGCGCAGCCGGTCCTCGACCTGCCGGGAGCGCAAGACGAGCATCAACCCGGCGGCGATGCCGATGGCGAGCAACAGCGTTTCGATTGTCCCAGGCACGGCCGCGAGGCGCCACGGGAGCAGGCGATTACTGTCGAGGCCCTCGACGATCCAGTTGCGCCAGCCACCGATCAGGCCGATGACGTCGCCCGGGCCGGCGCCATCAATCTGCGGCGGCCAACCGCCACCCGCCGGCCCCGCGCGCAGATAGCTGCCCTGTGTCTGGAAGGTGTAGATGAGGTACGGAAGCGTGGTGACCGCGCCTAGCCCCAGTCCGAGCGCGACGTGCTTCAGATGACCGCGTCTGATCAGCACGGCGCCGAGCACCACCATCAGCGGCGCGAGCAAGCCAAAGGAGGGGTGCCATTCGACGCCGAGCGCGAACAACGGGAACGCGGCAACGCCCCAGCCGACCTGACCGCCGACGATGGCACTGTCGAGGCAGAACATCAACAAGACGGCGAGCGGCGCCAGCACGTCGTTGCTCCACACCTTGCGGGCGTAGAAAACGGCCCAGGGATTGGCCGCGTACACGAGCCCGGCGACCACGCCGGTCAGGGGCGAAAACCAGCGCCAGCCCAGGATCAGCGTCCCCACAACGCCCGCCGCGTTGGCCAGGCCGATTGCCCCGGTAGCCACCCGCGGGTCGCGACTCACCGCCACGATTGGCGCCAGGAGGTACTCGAAAGAAGGCGCCAGAGGGATGCCGACGGAGCTCGTCATACCGGCGAGCGAGATGCGGCCCAGGCGCACCATGTCTTCGGCCATGCGCAGCAGCGCGGCCTGATCGTCCCGGAACTGGACCAGGTCAAGTCGCCAGAGCCGCAGGAACACCGTGAGCGCCACGATCGCGAGGGCGGCGACCCAATACCAGCGGTAGGCGGACGACCCCTTCAGCCGCGCGGCCGGGGAGCGGTTCGGGTTGGCCGGAGCATCGAGGTCACCCGCGCGGTCGGCGGCCGTTGTCGTTGTCATCGATCCTGCAAAATGCTACGGCCCTCGCGATCACGAGCGGGTCACAGCGGGACTGGTAGGGTGCGGCATGAGCAAGACACGTCTGGAGGCCTTCAGCGATGGGGTCATCGCCATCCTGATCACCATCATGGTGCTCGATCTGCGCTCGCCCGCCGGCTCGGATCTGTCGACGTTCGTGGCGATCCTGCCGGGCATCGCGACGTACCTGCTCAGCTTCGTCTTTCTCGGCATTTACTGGAACAACCACCACCACCTGCTGCACGCCACCGAGCGCATCAACGGCGCGGTGCTGTGGGCCAACCTGCACTTGCTGTTCTGGCTGTCGCTGGTGCCGTTCGCCACCCGCTGGATGAGCGAGACCGAATTCGCCACGCTGCCGACGGCACTCTACGGCTCTGTGCTGCTGCTCTCGGCGGTCGCGTACACGATCCTGGTGCGCGTCATCCTGGCCTGCCAGCCACCGGATTCAGTGCTGGCCAGCGCGATCGGCACGGACCGCAAAGGCAACATTTCGCTGGTAATCTACGCCGTCGCGATTCCGCTCACGCTCGTCAACGAGCTGATTTCCATTGGATTGTTCGCGCTGGTCGCGTTGATCTGGCTGGTGCCGGACCGACGCATCGAGGCGCGCATCAACGCCAT
Organism: Chloroflexota bacterium; assembly: GCA_019247515.1. Lineage (GTDB taxonomy): Bacteria > Chloroflexota > UBA6077 > UBA6077 > CF-72 > CF-72. The sequence continues at coordinate 4,058 of JAFAOS010000362.1, forward strand.
AGCCGGCGGCAGACATCGCGGAGCCGGTCTCGAATAGCGGGACCAGCGCAGCACGCCCAGCACCTCAGTCCGTCAGCGTGACCGGCCGCCCCGTTCGCCCGGACTCGTACACACCCTGGATGACGGCCACCACGCGGCGGCCATCGACACCGGTGACTGCCGGTGGACGGCTTTCGCGAATCGCACCAATCACGTCCCGCAGCTGATGAGCGTGGAAATTCGGCAGACCACCCGAACCATAGGCGACCGCTTCCTGGTGGACGATCGGGCGCTGTTCACTTCCGTCCGCCAGGGTCCAGACGTCATTGCTGCCAACGTCCCACGGGCCCGTCGCCACCCGTCGCCCCGCGTCCTGCACCTGCCAGCAATCCAGACTGACCGTGGCGCCAGAATCGCCGACCAGCGTAACGCCATGGATGCGCCGCTCCGGCCGCATCGACACCGTCCCCTTCAAGATGCCCAGCCCACCGGATGCGAAGCGGATGACGGCGACGGCGTTGTCTTCGATCTCGACGAACGGGTGATTCAGGTTGCCCCAGTATCCGAATATCTCACGCGGTGGACCCATATACCACAACAGAAAATCGATGTTGTGCGGCGCCTGGTTCATCAGCACGCCGCCGCCCTCGGTGTCCCACCGTCCACGCCAGGCGTCGCGGGCGTAATACGCCGCGTCGCGCCACATCTCGCAAACTGACTCACCCAGCAACAGCGAGGGTCCAAGGGAGCCGGAGTCGATCGCCTGGCGAATGCGCTGCGCGGCGGGAAACCAGCGTCGCTGCGCCATCACTGTCAGCAACGTACCGTGTTTTGTCGAGGCTTCCAGCACGCGGTCCGCGTCCTCCAGCGTGGAGGTCAGCGGCTTTTCCACCACGCCGTGAATGCCGCGTTCGGCCGCGAGCACCAGTGGTTCGGCGTGCAGCGGATGTGGGGTGCAGACGCACACCACGTCCAGTCCGCCCGCGTCGAGCATGGCGCGCGCCGAGTCGAACTGGCCGCGCACACCCCAGCGCTCACTGAACGCCGCGACGCGCTCGGGCGCAACGTCGCAGCACGCGACCAGCTCAGCGTCGTCGGCGAGCCCGGCGAGTGCCGCCGCGTGAGTGTTGGCGATGCCGCCTGTGCCGATAATCCCGAACCGAACTCGGCTGACCATGCCCCAAGATTACAATTAGCGGCACGATGGACGACCCCGTACGACTGGCGATCATCGGCTGCGGCGGTATGGGGCGTCGCCACCTGGCGGGCCTCGCCGAGCTTTCGCGCACATCCCACATGAACTGCGATCTGCTGGCGGTGTGCGATCCGAACCAGCCGAATGCGGAGGACCTGGCGGACGAGGCCCACGAGCTGCTCGGTCACCGCCCGGTCGTCTTCCAGGACGCGGAACAGATGGTTCGCGAGCTCGACGCGCTCGAGGCCGCCGACTGTCCGACCGACACCGGCTCCCACCATATTGCGGCGACCCAGGCGCTGGAATTGGGCCTGCACGTGCAGTGCGAGAAGCCTCTGGCGCTGACGGTCCGCGGCGCGCGGCGGATCGTAGAGGCAGCCCAGCGGAGCGGCCGCATCTTGTCCGTGGCAGAAAACTTCCGTCGCGATCCGATGAATCGCCTGGTGCGCGCCCTGATCGACGACCAGGCGATCGGTCAGCCGCAATGCATGCTGGACGTCGAGATCGGCGGACGAGACAGCATCATCATCACCCCCTGGCGCCACATGAAATTGAGCGGAACGATCACGCTCGACGCGGGGGTTCACAACGCCGACATCCTGCAGTACTACCTCGGACCAGCGCACAGCGCCTTCGGCCAGGTGCGGCTCTTCGAGAAAACGCGCGTCCGACGCGGAACAGACGGACCCGGCGGCTTCTATGCCAGGTGGGCGGCAAGCATGCCCGAATCGATTCAGGCAACCGGCGAAGACGCCATCTTCGGACAGATCACCTTCGAAAGCGGCGCGCTCGGCCAGTGGATCAACCATCACGCCGGTCACGGTGAATCCGTCCACCAGCGCAAGGTCTTTGGTGCGCGGGGCTCGATCAATTCTCCTGGCGACCGCAACGGCCGGCCGGTGACGCTGCACCTCGACGACGCCGGCGCCATCGGCGATCAGCGCATCCTGGAGTACGCGCCGAGCTACCGTCTCGAACCGGTCGCCGCCGCGTTGTTCGGTGCTGAGCGACCCTGGCGCTATAACCTGGAGTTTGCGGCGATCGACCGCAAGCTGCTCGCGCTGGAGTATTACGAGCTGGCACGCTGCATCCGCACCGGCCAGCAGCCGGAGGTGACTGGCGCCGTTGCGTTACGCGACGTGGCGCTGGTGTATGCCCTGTTCGAATCGGACCGCGCCGGCCGCGCGGTCACACTCGAGGAAGTCCAATCCGGGGCCGTGGATGCGTATCAGCGAGAGATTGATGCACATCTCGGATTGCTCGAGCCAATTGGAGCAAATGCCTGATGCGAATTGCCTACAACACGTGGAGCATGGCGACGGTACCGTATACGACCTTTATACCGGCGCTGGCGGACATTGGCTTTGGCGCGATTGCCATCAGTGTCGTGCCGCACTACCAGATTGGCGGTCGTCGCGTCGACAATGCGGCCGCGCTGGACTGTCTGTCAGCCGACGACCGGCGCCGGATCAGGCAGGCGTTCAGGGAACGCGGACTGCGGCTCCCGTCAATCGTCGGTAACCAGGCCCTGACCGGACCGGACCTGGAGTCCAGGCAACTGGCGATGGATTATCTCCGGCGGGCCATCGACCTGTGCGTGGAGCTCGCACCCGATGCCGAGGTCCCAACGCTGAATACCGGGACTGGCGGCAAATCCGGCGACCTGGAGGATGCGCACATACGACCGCTCATCGTCGACGCACTTGGCGAGTTGGCGGAGTATGCGAGATCACGCGGTGTCGTGGTGTGTGTGGAGCCGCACGTCAATGCGCCCGTGGATAGCATCGAACGCGCCGAGTGGCTGGTTCGGACCGTCGGTCACCCGGCCCTCCGACTGGACTTCGATGTGAGTCACTTCGAGGTCCAGGGTGTAGCGATGGAGGACAGCGTGCCGCGGCTGGCGCGCCTGGCGGCCGCCGCGGAAGTCAAGGACCAGCACTGCCGCGCGGTCGGCGCCGAGGCGGCTGAGACTACCTGGCGTGTGCCTGGCAACGGCGACGGCCGTGCGATCGCGCCCGACGGCCGCGAGCTGGAGTTCCAGTTTCTCCTGGCAGGCGAAGGCACATTCGACCTCGCACGCTACTTGCGATTGATGCAGCAGCAGGGCTTCGATCGGCCGATCGCCTTCGAGGCAAGCGTGCAATGCCAGGCGCGACCTGGCTACGACGCGCTAGCGTCCGCCGTCGGCATTTACCGCTGGATGGCAGACGCCTGGGCTCGCGCGGGCGTCTCCATGGACGACTGAGGTTCGAGCGGTTCCGAAGGGCGCGCGCGACGCGCGCGGTACAGTCGAGGGACGTGACGGCACGCGGCATGCCCTGGTCGCCAGGCGGGTAGATGACGTCGACTCGGGACACGCGGCTCAACGGACGCGGGTCGGGCACACCTGAGGCGGCCAGCGCAAGAGCCGAGGTCGCGAGCGTGCCTCGGCTATCGGCGCTGCGGCTTGGCGGCCGAGGCTGGCGCGCGTTGAGCCAGCCGAATTATCGCCTGTACTTCTTCGGCCAGGTTGTCTCGCAGAGCGGCACCTGGCTCCAGCGCATCGCGCAGGCCTGGCTGGTCCTGGACGTGGCCAACTCGCCCGCTGCGCTGGGCGTGCTGACGGTGTTTCAGTTCACGCCCGCCCTGGCGCTGTCGCTGGTAGCGGGTGTGGTTGCCGATCGGGTTGGCAAGCAGCGCCTGATCATGATCACCAGCACCCTCGAAGCCCTTCAAGCGCTCGCCATGGCCGCCGTCACCCTCAGTGGCAACGTCCAGCTCTGGGAAATCTATTTGCTGGCGTTTCTGCTCGGACTGTTCACGACCTTCGAGACGCCCGCCCGCCAGGCGTTCGTAAGCGAGCTGGTCCCGCGCGAGGATATTCAGAGTGCCGTCGCCTTGAATTCATCGGTGTTCAACGCCGCACGGGTGGTCGGGCCCGGTATTGGCGGCATCATTCTGGCTGCCTGGGGCGCCGGCTGGGCCTTCGCTCTGAACGGCATCAGCTACCTGGCGGTGCTGGCCGCGCTGGCCATGCTCGACACGACCAAGCTGTACACCGCCCGCCGCGCGGCTCGCGGCGCGCTGTGGAGCCAGGTGTGGGACGGCCTGCGCCACGCGGCACATGCCCCGCGACTGGCATATCCGCTGGGACTGCTCGCGGTCATTGGACTCTTCGGCTACAACTTCGGCGTTGTCCTGCCGCTGCTGGCCCGCTACACGCTGGACGTCGGCGCGGTCGGCTTCGGCGCACTGAACGCGGCCATGGGCGTGGGCTCACTCCTCGGTGCGCTGTTGCTGACTCCGCATCTGCCGCCCGGGTTGCGCTCCGTGTCACTGGCCGCCCTCGGTTTCTCGTTGTCGCTGCTGGCCGTCGCGCTGGTACCCAGCTACTCGCTCATCCTGGGCCTGCTGGGATTGCTGGGACTGATCAGCGTGGCCTATTCGACGAGCACCAACACCACCCTTCAACTCTCGAGCGGGGAAGCGTATCGAGGCCGCGTCCTGAGCCTGTACACGCTGCTGTTCATGGGCACCACACCCATCGGCGGGGCGATTACCGGTGTACTGGCCGACCAGTTCGGCGTCACCAGCACACTGGCCGTCGAGGCGGTCGTGTGCTTGCTGGCGACACTCCTCGGCTTTGCGTACTTGCGCTGGGGCCGCGCCGCCGCCCGCACCGAAGACGCGACGCTGGCAGCCTAGAGTTTCGGCCTGCAAGAGCAGAAGCAGCTGAATCGCTACGATAGCGGGCTGTATGGGCCGCATTGACGACCGCCTCAAGGAGCTGGGCATCGTGCTCCCGCCGCCGCGCGCGCCGCTGGCCAACTATGTTCCCGCCCGTCGCGTCGGGAACCTGATTTACTCGGCGGGCCAGATCTCGGGCACCACGGAGCGCGAATTCAAAGGCAAGCTCGGTCAGGACCTGAGTATCGAACAGGGCCGCGAAGCAGCGCGGATGTGCGCGTTGAATTGCCTGGCGGCGCTCCTGACGGTGGTGGATTCGCTGGACGCCGTCAAGCAGGTGGTGCGAGTGGGCGCGTTTGTCAACAGCGCGGCAGGGTTCGAGCAGCAGGCGGCGGTTGCCAACGGCGCGTCGGACACCTTTGTCGAGATCTTTGGTGATGCCGGTCGGCACGCGCGCACGGCGGTCGGTGTCAACGAGCTCCCGGCGGGCTTCGCGGTCGAAGTCGAGTTGATCGTCGAAGTCTGATTGCCTATCCTCCGGCCCGACTCGAGAGATACGGACGCGGCAAGTCTTGGAATTCGGACCCTGGGAAGTTTTCTTTCTCCTGATCGTTTTGATTGTGATCCTGGGCGGAGGCTGGCTTTCCCAGGCTAGCAAGCCCCGGGTACGCGCGCGGCAGCCACGGCCGACAGCAACACCCGCGCCTGTTGCACCGCCTCCGCCGCCCATCCCGATGGTGGCCTGCGCCACGTGCCAGGCCAGCGTGCCGGCTGGCAACAAATTCTGTCCGGCGTGTGGTGCGACGCTGGTCGCCGCTCCGCCCGCGGCCCCCGAACTATCGCTCGCCGAACATCCCGCCAACGTGGTCGAGAACACGTGTCCGTCCTGCGCAACGGTCAATCCGGCGGGGCAGCCCTTCTGCGGTCAGTGCGGGACGCACCTGACGCCCGCTGCTGCTTGAAGGTTTGGGTCGCAGCAGTCTGAAGCGCTCGGCGCTGATCCTCGCCGGTGGTCGAGCCACTCGATTGGGTGGTGTGAACAAGGCGATGCTCGAAATCGGGGGCGCCCGCATCATCGACCGCATCCTGGCGGCGGTGCGCCCGCTCGTCGACGAGTGCGTGCTGCTCACGAATGATTCGGCGCTCCAGGGGTCCACTGAGCTGCGCCTGGTGTTCGACTCGGTGCCGCACGCGGGGGTGCTGCCCGCGCTCTCGGCCGGACTTGCGGCGGCACGGGGTGAGGTCTGCCTGTGCGTCGCGTGCGACATGCCGTTTGTCTCGGGCAGTCTGTTCGAGCACCTGCTCGGTGTGCAGGCCGAGACCGACAGCGACGTCGTGATACCGCGCACGACTGGCTATCTGGAACCGATGCACGCGGTCTATCGACGCGTGCCCGTGGCGGCCGCCATTGGGGCGGCGCTCGCGCGCGGCGATCAGCGCATGATCAGCTACTTTGGCGACGTGCGGGTCCGCGAGGTCGATGAGGACGAGTGGCGACAGGCCGACCCTCGCGGCACGGCGTTTTTCAACGTGAATACACGCGAGGACCTGGCCGAGGCGCGCCGACTGGCCGGCGCGCCGTAAGTAGCCTGTTGCTGGCTCAGGCTTCGGGCTGGGCGGTCCCTTCGCCCTCAGCCGATTCAGCCCGGGGCGCTTCAGCTTCGGCTGCTTCGCCAGCTTCAGCCTCTGGCGCGGCAGCCTCTTCGGGCACCTCCTCGACCTCGCGCTTAGGCGGCAGCACGATCGCCAGGACCTCTTCCGCGGGATCGAGGATGCGATACGTGCTCGAGGCGGGCAGGTCGGAGACATGGATGGCGCCGTGCAGCTCGGTCAGCACGCTGACGTCGACCTCGACGGCATCCGGCAAGTTGGCCGCGCGGGCCGTGACGTGGAGCTCCGTCCGCGGATGGGTCATCACACCGTCAAGCCGGGTGACCGCCTCGGACTCGCCGACGAAACGAACGGGCACCGCGCTGGTGACTTCCTGATCCATCGAGACGGCCTGGAAGTCGATGTGGACGATCTGTCCCGAACGTGGGTCGCGCTGGACGCCTTTGACCAGGGCCGTTTCCGAGCGACCGTCGAACGCGATGGCGATCACGCTGGTGCGGCCACCTGAGGCCAGCAGGCGGTCGAGCGCGCGGGCGGGCGCCTGGATCGCCCGCGAGGCACCGTGACCGTAGATGTTGGCGGGGATGATGCCCTCGCGCCGCAGCCGCTTGACGTGTTTACCGAACACGTCGCGGGGCTCGGCACTGAGCTCGAGCTGCGTTGGCATAGCGTCGGTGAGTATAGGTTAGAGGCCCCAGACTCGGGCCAGGAGCACGACCGCGCACGCGCCGACGCTGGCGGCAAGCACGTTGAGATCGCCGATTGCGAGAGGATTGGGCGCGGAGACCGCTGTACCCACGACCTGGCCGAGGCTGGCGGCGAAGAGCCCCAGCAGGGCATACCAGGTGACGCGCGAGAGGTGGCGGCCGACGAGCATGAAGCACGCGGCGGCGTTGATGACACCCAGCAGGCCGGCGAGGATGAGCCAGGGCGGCAGCAGGCCGAGGGAGAGCGGCATACCTGAGGAGCCTGGCCACAGCGTAGTCGAGCATTGACGGGGCGTCAATCGCAGCGCATTGACTGGCGGTCAACGGTGCGCCGCAGCAGCAGCTATCATTGATTGGGAGTCAATGCAGCACGCGGACGGCGCCGAGGCGATCGGTCCCGAATTCGGCGCCCGCGTGCGCGCCGTGCGGCTGGAAGCCGGCCTGTCGCTCAACGAGCTCGCGCGTCGCGCGGGCGTCGATCCCGCTTACATCCACCGCATCGAGGCGCGCGGCGCCCGCCGACCACCGCTGCCCCGCCGCGGCGTCGTGCGAGCCATCGCCGCCGCGCTCGGCTCGAGTCCACGTCAGACCGATGAGCTGCTGGCGCTGGCCGGCCACACACCCGCCGCGCTGCTGGAGCTGGGCGGCTGGGACCCCACCCTGGCGAGCGTCGCCGAGCTGCTGGCTGATGCGGCGCTCAGCGGTCCGCAGAAAGCCGAGTTTCGCGAGATGGTGCGGCTGCTGACGCGGCGCTGGGCGCGGGCCGAACCGAGGCTAGAATAACTTCGGCTTCTCTAAACCAATTGATCGATGCTCGCCCGCTTCGAGCGGCTGATGGAGCAGGCCGTCGAGGGCAGTCTCCGCCGCGTATTTCCGACCTCACTGCAGCCAATCCAGCTGGACAAGGCCGCGGCGCGCGCCATGGAGCAGGCGCAGGTCGTCGGCCGACGCGGTCGCGAAGTCGCCAACGTGTACGACCTGCGCATCGCTCCAGGCGACATGACGCGTTTCGGCGAGTACCGCAAGACCCTCGCCGACGAGGTCCGCGGCTATCTGTTGGAGTACGCCCAGGCGCGCGGCTTGCGACCGGTAGGTGAGCTGAGCGTGCAGTTGATCGAGGATCCCGCCGTCCGCGGCGGCAGCGTGCGGGCGAGCGCGCGCTTTGTGGGACTGTCCGCGAGCGAGCGGCAGGACCTGGAAGTGGCGGTGGAGGGCACGCGCCGACTGCGCCTGGCTGAGCTGGCCGCGGCCGAACGGGCTCGATCGTCGGCGCCCGTGCCATCCGAGCTGGTGGTGTCGGACTCGGCGGGAGTGCGGTTCGCGCTCGAGCCAGCACAGGAAGTGGTGCGCATCGGTCGGGGCGTGGACAACGACATCGTGCTGGCCAGTACGCATGTGTCGCGCTATCACGCGCAACTGCGCTGGGTGGAATCGAGCTGGCTCGTGTATGACCTCGACAGCACCAATGGCACGTGGGTCGACGACGGCAAGCTGCAGGCGGGCCAACCCCGCGCGCTACGTGCCGGCGGCCGTCTGCGCCTGGGAGATCACGAGCTCGAGGTGCGAGCCGTAAGGGCCTCCGACCGTGGACGTCGTTGACCTGCTGATTTTCGCGCTGCGCCTGCTCCTCGTCGCGCTGCTGTACCTGTTTCTGTTCGCGGTGTTGCGGCTGGCCATCACGGGCATGCACTCTTCCGCGCACGCGCGCCCTGACCCCGCCCAGCGGCTGCGATTGCAGGTGATCGAAGCCGGCGAGTCGACGTTGAGCACGGGGCAGACGATCGAAGTCGCCGACGGCTCGACGCTTGGCCGCGGCGATCGAGCCGACATGCCCCTGGGTGATACGGCTATCTCTGCCGAACACGCGCAGGTCAGGCGCGAGGGTCGCAAGTGGGTGGTGACCGACCTGGGCAGCACCAATGGCACGCGTCTCAACGACAAGCTGGTCAACGGGCGAGCGTCGCTCAAAGAGGGCGATGTGCTGGCGCTGGGTACCGTGCGCCTGCAGGTGCTGCCGCGGGCAACCTGATCTGCGCCATACTCACGTGCATGGTCACTCGAGGGGCCACGACAATGCAGGACTCGGACGTGGAAGACAGCACGTTTCAACTCGTGATAGATCAGCTGGAGGAGCTGGTGGTGACGGTCATTGAAGAGGTCCGCGAGCGACCGGCCATTGTGCTGGCCGTCGTCGCAGGCGTGATCGGGGCGATGATCGGTTCCAGGCTCGCCGCACGCGGCAAGAGGCCGCCCACCGCCGTGCGAGCCGCGCGGGGGACGGCCAGGCGGGCTGGCGCCGCGGCCGAGCTCGCGGGCATCGGATTGCGATTGCTGCAGAACCCGCTGGTGCGGGCGCTGTTCATCGCAGTGGTGGAGCGCCAGCTGAAGAGGCGACTGCCGTAGACGAAAAATAGTAGAACGGATGTGCGAGAGCTGGTACACTGGGGCCAGTCTCGTGACAACCGTTGCCGTGGCCGCTGAGTTCGAGCCGGATTCGACACCAGATCAACGCCCGCGGGGCGTGGCGTTATCCGTGGGCGCCGCCGGCCAGTTCGCGGCGCTGTCATTCGCGGGTGAAAGCGTCATGCAGCGCCTCAGGGGCGACGTCGACCGGCTGGCAGAGCTGGCCCAGGGCGTCCCGATTGTGACCGACGCGCCACGGCGCGCCGCTGACCTGCTCGTCCGCGCCGGGGTGAGCCGGCCGATGGTGTGGGACGTCCTGGAGCTGGCGGCGCTGCTGGCGCCGGCGGCGCCCCGCGACACGCTTGAGCGCGCCGCCGCATTTTTTGGCCTGGTTGTCGCTGGCTCGGGCCTGAGGCGTCAGGCGCAATGCGTGCTGATGCTGTTCGAGCTGTTGTGGGCCATGCTCGAGCAGGTCGAGACGCAGACGCTGCTGCACGTGGTGCGTCTGGCCAGCGGTCTGGACTGGCCGCTGCGCACGCTGTTTACGACGATTCAGCAAGAGCGTGCCGTTTCGCCGCTGGAAACAGGAACGCTGGCAGAGGCCGCGCCGATCGGCGGGTGGATCACGCAAGGCGCCACGGCGCGCCGGCGGCGGACCGAGGCGGCGGATGCGCCTGCGCCGCCTGGCCAGATCGTGTCGGTCGATGCTGACGAAGTGGTCCGACGCCTGGCGCCCGACGGGCCGCTCGCGGCGGCGCTGCCTGGCTACGAACCGCGCCGCGAACAGGCGGTGATGGCGCAACTGGTGGCCGATTCGCTGAACACCAGCGGCCAGCTCCTGGTGGAAGCGGGCACCGGCACTGGCAAGAGCCTGGCGTATTTGCTGCCCGCGGCGATGCGCGCGGTTGCCAATCAACAACGGGTGGTCATCTCGACCGCCACCACGACGCTGCAAGACCAGCTGTACGAGCACGACGTACCCCTGGTGCAGTCGAGTAGCGGCTCGAACCAATCTCCGCGAGCGACGGTACTCAAAGGCCGCACCAACTACCTGTGCTTGCGGCGGTGGCAAGTGTTGCTGCAGGCGGGGGACCTCTCGCCGGCGGACCGCATGTTGCTGATCAAGACGCTCTTCTGGCTGCCGCGCACGGCCACGGGCGATCGTGCCGAGCTGCACCTGTCGCCGGCCGAGGACGAAGCCTGGCAGCGGCTGTGCGCGGTAGCCGAGGCGTGCACGCCGCTGCGCTGTCCGTACCACCGCATTGGCGTGTGCTTTCTGGCCCGAGCGCGGCGCGCCGCCGAGGACAGCCACATCGTGATCGCCAATCACGCCCTGCTCCTGTCGGACCTGGTCAGTCGCAGCCGCGTCCTGCCCGACTACGACGTACTGGTCGTCGACGAAGCACATCACCTCGAGGACGAGGCCACCCAGCAGCTTGGCTGGCGGCTCGGCGAGCGTGAGCTGCTCAACCGGCTCGAGCGATTGTGGAGCGTGGGGGCTGGCGGCAGCGGAGCGATTCCCGAGGCGCTGGCGCTCATCGCTGCCGGCAGCGGCTCGCGCGTGCCGGCCGAGCTGCGGGCGATGCTCGAACGCGGCGAGCAAGCCGTCGCGCAGTTGGGCTCGGCCGTGGCGCGGTTCTTCGAAGGTCTGCTGCGTTTACTCGAGGACCGTGATCTGCTCGCCGCTGGCGGGGATGACAGCTCCTTGCGCATTACGCCCGCCATTCGCGCCGGATCCGGGTGGCAGGAGCTCGAGCAGGTGTGGGCTGAGGCGTCCGCGCACGCCCAGCAAATTGAACAGACCATCGTCGAAATCAGCGCTGAGCTGGAGAGCCTGCCTGAGCCCAGCGACGCCGCGCACGATCTGTCGGCCGAACTGAGCGGGCATCTCGATTACTGGCGCGACGTGCGGCGGCGCCTGCAGGCGTGCGTCCATCAGCCTGGCAAGAGTGCCGTGCACTGGATTTCGGGCGGCGGCCGGTTTCGCGCGGCGTGGCTGAATGCCGCACCAGTCGAGGTGGGCGGCCTGTTGCGAGATCGCCTGTTTGCCCCGCCCGACGCCTCGGTGCTGGTCTCGGCCACGCTGTCCATTGGCGGATCGTTTGATTACGTCAAGAAGCGCCTGGGCGTGGAGGACGCCGCGGCGCACGCGCTTGGCTCGCCGTTCGACTATGCGCGCGCCGCGCTCCTGTACGTGCCGAACGATGTGCCTGACCCGAACCAGCCCGGCTACCAGACGGCCGTCGAGCGTACGGTCCTCGACGTCGTGAGCCGCCTGCACGGACGCACGCTGGTGCTGTTCACCAGCCGGGCCCACCTGAAGACCACCTACCAGGCGCTGCGCGAGCCGCTGGCCGCACAGGCCATCACGCTGCTGGCCCAGGGCATCGACGAAACGTCGCGGACGCGCCTGCTCGAGAGCTTCCGACGCGGGTCGCGCGTCGTGCTGTTCGGCACCAACGCGTTCTGGGAAGGCATCGACGTGGTGGGTGATGCGCTCAGCTGCGTCATGGTCACGCGCCTGCCCTTCGCGGTGCCTACCGACCCGGTCTATGCGGCGCGCGCCGAGCAATTCGACAATCCGTTCGCCGAGTACGCGGTACCCCAGGCGGTGTTGCGCCTGAAGCAGGGGTTCGGCCGCTTAATTCGTTCCCGAACGGATCGCGGCGCGGTGATCGTGCTGGATCGGCGGTTGGTGACGCGGTTCTATGGCCAGGTTTTCATGCGCTCGCTACCGCAGTGTTCTGTCAAGCAAGGCCCGAGCGCGCGGGCCGGTCAGGAGGCTGCGAACTGGCTGCTCGCGCCCGAGCTCGAGCAGCAGCCCATGGCCCTAGCCTGAAATCCGTTCCAGGATGAGCGGCGCCACGGCCACCTGCTCCGCCGAAATTTCGACGGCGGACCGCAGCACTGCCTCAGCCTGAGCCAGGCGCGACGCGTCGTTCGCATGCAGTGTCGCCAGCGGCTGGCCGCGAACCACGTGCTCCCCGACTTTCGCCGCCAGGACAACCCCCGCCGACAGGTCGATCGGATCGCTCTTCCGCTCACGCCCAGCGCCCAGCAGGCTGCTCGCGTGGGCGACCATCAGGGCGTCGAGCCGCGCAAGATACCCGTCCGCCTCGGCAGTCAGCACGCGCTGGACGCGGGCGCGTGGCAGACACCGCCGATCGTCGAACCCGCGTGTATCGCCACCCTGCGCCTCCACCAGCCGCCGAAACATCTGGAGGCCACCGCCCGAGTGCAAGGCTCTGTCGACTTCGGACCGACCCAGCGCGCCGTCGCTCGCCAGCGCCACGATGGTCGAGGCCAGGTCGGTCGCGAACTCGGTGAACTCGCGTTGGCCGCCGCCGGCGAGCGTATCCAGCGCTTCGGCCACTTCCAGGGAGTTACCCACCGAGCGGCCGAGCGGTTGCGACATGTCGCTCACGACCGCCGCCATTCGACGGCCCGCCGCGGTCCCAATATCCACCATCGCCCGCGCCAGCGCCATTGCTGACTCCGGTTCGCGCATGAAGGCGCCCGAGCCAGTCTTCACGTCGAGCACGATCACCTGCGCGCCGGCGGCGAGTTTTTTAGACATGATGCTGCTGGCAATCAGCGGCAAGCTCGGCACCGTGCCGGTCGCGTCGCGGAGCGCGTACAGCTTGCCGTCGGCGGGCGCCAGGTCGGCGGATTGGCCGCTGATGACGATCCCGATGTCCCGAAGCTGGCGCACAAATGCCTCGGCATCCAGGTCGACGCGCATGCCCGCGAACGACTCCAGCTTGTCGATCGTGCCGCCCGTAAAGCCCAGCCCGCGTCCGCTCATCTTGGCCACGGGCACGCCACAGGCGGCCACCAGCGGCATCACGATCAACGAGGTCTTGTCGCCGACGCCACCGGTCGAGTGCTTGTCGGCCACCGGCCGGCCAATCGACGCGAGGTCGAGCTGCTGACCGCTGGCGGCCATCACCCGCGTGAGGTCGGCTAGCTCCGCGACGTGCATGCCACGCCAGCACACCGCCATCAACCACGCGGCGACCTGATAGTCCGGCACCGCGCCGCGCACGTAGCCGTCGACGATCGCGTCCAACTCGGCGCGCGAGTGGACGCCGCCCTCGCGCTTCTTATTGATCAGGTCGACGATACGCACGTTGTCTTGACGGCGGCGAGGTCATCGCACGCCAGCGTGGCCTGCATGACCGGCGCGCCACCCCGCACGTACACACGCGGCGCGCGACTGCCCAGGCGCACCAGCAGCTCGTGGGGAATGATGCCGGCGGACTCGGCAAATTCATCCAGCGTGATCTCGTCGTCCTCCTGACGCCCGAGCACGACCACCTCGTCGCCAATCTCGACCTGCGGCAGGTGCGAGACGTCGGCCATCGCCATGTCCATCGACACGGTGCCGACCAGCGGCGCCCGCTGGCCTCTGATCAAGACGCGGCCACGATTGCTGCACGCGCGGGGCAGGCCATCGGCGTAGCCGCACGCGACCAGGGCGACGCGCATCGGCCGGAAGACCTTGTACGTGCGGCCGTAACCAATCGAGGTCCCGACGCCAGGCGTGTGAAAGCGCACGACCCGCGACTTGAGCGCCACCGCGCTCCGCAGCCAGCCCACGCGCGGCACCCAGCCGGTTGCGTATGCGCCCGCCAGCGCAATGCCAGCGCGCACCGTGTCCAGCCCGGCGTGGGGGATGCGCAAGGCGCCCGCGGAGTTGGCGGCGTGCTTCAGACCCAGGTTGATGTGCTCGGCTTCGAGCTGCTCGCAGATGGCACGAAAGCGCGCCAGCTGCTGGTGGGCAAAGAAAGGGTCGGGATCGTCGGCTGCGGCGAAATGGGTGTAGAAGCCTTGCAGCTCGAGAGTCTCGAGGCGTTGGAGGCCCCGCACGATCGCCATAGCTTCCTCTGGTGGCGCGCCGTATCGTGTCATGCCGGTGTCGACTTTGATTTGCACGCGGGCGCGCTGCCCGGCGGCGCGCGCCGCGACGGCCACCCCTTCGGCAGTCGCCCAGTCGGTGACCGTTGGCGTGAGGTTCAGGGCGAGGACATCGGCATAGTCGCCAGGATCAAGGCCGCCGAGCAGCAAGATGGGGTGGGCGAAGCCAGCCTCTCGCAGGCGGCGCGCTTCGCTGACGCGCGCGACCGCCGCGCCGCGTGCACCGGCGTCAACGGCCGCCTGCGCAACCGCCGCGGCGCCCATGCCATACGCCTGGGCTTTGACGACGGCGGTGACGCCGTGGTGCGGCTCGGCCGACGACTGGAGGGCACGCACGTTGCTGGCGATGGCATCCAGGTCGACCTCGATCCAGCACAACACTCCCGAATGGTATCGACCTCTTCTCCCCCCAACCCCGCAACACCGTAGAGGCAAAAGTCCCATAATCTGCACACGCACGATGGCTACGCCACAAATCGAGCTCTCCGGTCAGCTGCCTGCCAAAGACACCACCGACGGCGAGGCGTTTTCGCGCTGGTACGTCACCGCCATCCGCCGCTCCGAGCTGGCGGACTACTTCGAAGCTGTGGGCGGCACGATGGTTATCCGTCCCTACGGCTACAGCCTTTGGGAAAACATGCAAGCCGGCCTCGACCAGCGCTTCAAGGCGACCGGCCACAAGAACGCCTATTTTCCGCTCTTCGTCCCCGAGAGTTTTCTTCGGCGCGAAGCCAAACACGTGGAGGGCTTCGCACCGGAGGTTGCCTGGGTGACCAACGCGGGCGGCGAAGACCTGCAGGAACGTCTGGCGATTCGTCCCACGAGTGAGACGATCTTCGGCCACTTCTATTCCAAGTGGATCCAGTCGTGGCGCGACCTGCCCGTGCTGATCAATCAGTGGGCAAACATCGTGCGCTGGGAAAAACGAACCGTCTTCTTCCTGCGGACCACGGAGTTCCTGTGGCAGGAAGGCCACACGGCACATCGCACTGAAGAGGAAGCGCAAGACGAAACCATGCGCATGCTCGGCGTGTACGCGGACTTCGCGGAGACCGAGGCGGCGCTGCCCGTGGTGCGCGGCGAGAAGACGGCTTCGGAGCGATTCGCGGGCGCCGAAGCGACGTACAGCATCGAGGCATTGATGCCGGATGGCAAGGCCTTGCAGAGCGGCACCAGCCACTTTCTCGGTCAGAACTTCGCGCGCGCGTTCGACATCACCTTCCTGGACCAGGACGGCGAGCGCAACCTGGTGTGGACGACCAGTTGGGGAATGAGCACCCGCATTCTGGGCGCCATGCTGATGACGCACGGCGACGACGCGGGGCTGATCTTGCCGCCGCGGGTGGCGCCGGTTCAGGCGATCGTCGTGCCGATCCCGACGCGTACGGACGAAGATGGCGCGCGTGTCTCAGAAGCCGTCGAGCGTGTCTTGCGCGAGCTGAGCGCTTCGGGCGTGCGGGCCGAGGCGGACTGGAGCGATAAACGGCCCGGTTGGAAATTCAACGAGTGGGAGCTCAAGGGCGTCCCGCTGCGCATCGAAGTCGGGCCGCGCGACCTCCAGCAAGACCAGGTCACCATGGTGCGGCGCGACAGCCGCGCCAAAGAGCAGGTGAAGCAGTCCGGCGTCGCGGCGCGCACGTCAGAGCTACTCGCCGAAGTCCAGCAGGCGCTGTTCGAGCGTTCGGCAGCGTTTCTCGCGGCAAATACACACGTCGCCGAGGACTACGCCAGCTTCAGGGAGATCATGCGCGACCAGCGCGGGCTCATTCGGGCGTACTGGTGCGGCAGCGAAGAGTGCGAGGCGCGCATCAAAGAGGAGACACACGCGACCATCCGGGTCATCCCTGAGGATGCCGAGGCAGCCGGCCCAGGCAAGTGCATCCTCGATGGGCAGCCGGCGCGCAAGCAAGCGCTGTTCGCGCAGTCGTACTGAGCGTGCCGCCCCGTCAAACCGACCAGGAGCAGGCCGACTTCGTCCGCGCGCTACAAGCGGTGGCCGACCAGGGACCGCTGCCCCAGGCTGAGCTCGACTCGCTGTCGATGCTCGAGGGTGACGACCTCCAGCGGTTTCGAGCGACCTTCGAGGGCCTGCCGAGCGATGCCCGCGCGCGGCTGGTGCGCGGGCTGCGGGGCGCGGCCGAGCAGCGGTTGCGTCTGGACTACGGCGCCATCAACTGGCTGGCCCTCGAGGACAGCGAGGCGCGGGTGCGCCTGGCGGGCGTCCAGGCGATGCTCGAAGAGCGGAGCCCGAAGCTGCTGAGGAAGCTGTTGGAGCTGGTCGGTTCCGATCCGAGCACCGACGTGCGTGAGGCCGCCGCCGAGGATCTGGCCCGCTTCACGCTGCTGGCCGAGCTCGACGATCTGGACGCGGACTCGATCGCCGCGCTGCGCACGCGATTGCAGGAAGTGGTCGCCGACGACGCCGAGGCGCCGCGCGTCAGGAATGCGGCGCTCGCGAGCCTCGGCTATTTCAGCGACGTGGTGATTGCCGAGCAACTCGCAGCGGCTTTTTCGGACCCGACGCTGAGGCCTGGCGCCGTGCGCGGCATGGGCCGCAGCGCCGACCCGCGCTGGACCGATCGGCTGATGCCAGTGCTGGGCAGCGAAGACCCCGACTTGCGCGAAGAAGCCGCGCGGGCACTGGGCGAGATCGAGGACGACCGCGCGGTGACCCCGCTGGCCGAGCTGGTGGACGACCCGGTGGCTGGGGTGCGCCTGGCCGTCATCCAGGCACTCGGTCAAATCGGTGGCGAGGACGCGCGGGAGGCACTCCTGTACCTGGCCGAAGCTCCCGACGACGATATCCGCGAGGCGGCTGAAGCGGCCCTCGACGAGCTGGAGGCCGCCGAAGGCGACCCGCTGGACCTCTGAGACGGCTAGCTAAGCTAGCTAGTTCGGGTTGATCGTCTCCGAGACACCCATCGTCGTGCCGGTGCGGGCGAGGATGTCGTCCCAGAAATGGCACGCGGCGAAGTGGTCCGGTTCGACTTCCAACAGTTCGGGCTCTTTTTCGCGGCACAGCTCCTGAGCAAAGGGGCAGCGCGGATGGAAGCGGCAGCCTGAAGGCGGATTGACCGGGCTGGGCACGTCGCCGGTCAGGATGATGCGCTGGCGCTTGCGCTCGATGATCGGGTCTGGAATCGGCACGGCTGAGAGCAGCGCCTTGGTGTATGGGTGCAGCGGGCGCTCGTACAGCAGGTCGCGCGTGGTCAGCTCGACGATCTTGCCGACGTACATGACCGCGACGCGGTCAGAGATGTGTCGCACCACGGACAGGTCGTGGGCGATGAACAGGTACGTCAGCGTGAACTGTTCTTGCAGCTCCTCGAGCAGGTTGATCACCTGCGCCTGGATCGACACGTCCAGCGCCGAGATCGGCTCGTCGCACACGATGAAGCTCGGCTGCACGGCCAGCGCCCGAGCGATGCCGATGCGCTGGCGCTGGCCGCCCGAAAACTCGTGCGGGTAGCGATTGGCGAAGTACGGATTCAGGCCGACGATGCGCAGCAGCTCCTGTACCCGCTCCTGCTTTTCGCGACCGCGCGCCAGTCCATGGATCTCCAGTGGCTCGCCGATGATGCTGCCAACCGTCATGCGCGGATTCAGGCTGGCATACGGGTCCTGGAAGATCATCTGCATCTCGCGACGCATCCTGCGCAGGTCGCCGCCGTTGAGCTGGGTCAGGCTCTTGCCCAGGAAATCTACGGTGCCCGCGGTTGGCTTGTAGAGCTGCAGAATGGCGCGGCCGGTGGTGCTCTTGCCGCAACCCGACTCGCCGACGAGTCCGAGAGTCTCACCGCGTTTCACGGAGAAGGTGATGTCGTCGACCGCCCGCACCCAGCCCACCTGACGCTGCAAGATGATGCCCTGGGTGATCGGGAAATACATCTTGAGGTTCTGGACCTTGAGGAGCTCGCCGTCGGCGGTGCCGTCCTTGGGGACTTGAATGGGACTGGTGGTGGTAGCCATCTACTTCGCTGCGCCTCCTAGACGCCCTGTACCGCGGGCTCTGCGTGTGGCTCGCGGCCACCCGTGACGTCCACCCAGCATGCAATGCGATGGCCCGGGACCACTGGCTCCAGGCTGGGGTTCTCCGGTCCGCACCGCTCGACCGCGTACGGGCAGCGCGGCTGGAACGGACAGCCCGTTGGCGCATCGACCAGATCGGGCGGCAGGCCCTCGATCGGGACGAGTTTCTCCTTGCGCGGCTCGTCCAGGCGCGGGATCGACTTCAACAACCCGAGCGTGTACGGGTGACGCGGGTTGTGAAAGATCTCGTCGGCGGTCCCGGTCTCGACGATGTAGCCGGCGTACATGACGTTGATACGGTCGGCGATCCCCGCGACGACGCCCAGGTCGTGGGTGATCATGATGATGGCCATGCCCAGCTCTTCGCGCAGGCGCTTGATCAGGTCCAGGATCTGCGCCTGGATCGTCACGTCGAGCGCGGTGGTCGGCTCGTCGGCGAGCAGCAGCTTCGGCTCGCAGCTGAGCGCCATGGCGATCATCACGCGCTGGCGCATGCCGCCCGAGAACTGGTGCGGGTAATCGTCGACGCGCGAGCGGGCCGCGGGGATGCCGACGAGCTCGAGCAGCTCGATCGTGCGCTTGCGGGCCTGCGAGCGATCCATGCCCTTGTGGAGCTCGAGTGCTTCACTGATCTGGCGACCGATCGTCAGCACCGGGTTCAGTGAGGTCATCGGGTCCTGGAAGATCATGGCGATATCGTTGCCGCGCACCTTCCGCATGTCGTCTTCTTTGAGCTTGAGCAGCTCCTTGCCGTCGAAGCTCACCTCGCCGCCGACGATCCGGCCCGGGGGCTGGGGGATCAGCCGCATGAGCGACAACGCACTGACACTCTTGCCGCAACCGGACTCGCCGACCAGGCCGAGGGCTTCGCCCTCGTTGAGTGTGAACGAGACGCCGTTTACGGCCTTGACCACCCCATCCTGCGTGAAAAATTGCGTTCGGAGGTCCTTGACCTCCAGAAGCGGCCGCTTGGTCTCGAGCGCCACGGTAACTCAGCTTGTCTCCCCTCGGGGTGAGTTGCGCGCAGTGTACTAGACCCTCAGGCGCAACGCAGGTAAACCGCTAATCTCGTCCTGGCCAGCGCAGGATGGGTTTGCGAGCGGCGGTGACCTCGTCGAGGCGGCCGACGACCTGGTGGTGCGGCGCGGTGCGGACCACTTCGGGTGAGTCCTCGCACTCGCGCGCAATCTGGCGCATGACGGCGGCGAAGTGGTCGAGCGTCGCGCGCGACTCACCTTCGGTCGGCTCGACCATGATGGCTTCGTCCACGATCAGCGGGAAGTAGATCGTCGGCGGATGGATGCCGAAGTCCAGCAAGCGTTTGGCGACGTCCAGGGTCTTCACCCCGTACTCGAGCTTCTGGCGACGGCCCGAGAGAACGAACTCGTGCATGCACGTGCGCTCGTACGCGAGGTCGAACGCGTCGGCGAGGAGCACCCGCAGGTAGTTGGCGTTGAGCACGGCTGTTTCGCTCAGCGTTCGCAAGCCGTCGGCGCCGTGCATGCGAATGTAGGTCAGCGCGCGCGCCAGAATCCCGAAGTGGCCGTGAAAGCCTTTCAGTCGGCCAATGCTTCTGGGTCGTTCGTAGTCGAGCGCGTACTGACCATCCGCGCGGCGATCGACGACCGGCACGGGCAGGAACGGCTCGAGCTTCGCATTGACGGCCACTGGCCCGGCACCGGGCCCGCCTGAGCCGTGCGGCGTGGAAAAGGTCTTGTGCAGGTTGATGTGCAGGCAGTCGAAACCTACCTCGGCGGGCTTGACCACGCCGAGAATGGCGTTCAGGTTGGCGCCGTCGCCGTAGACCAGGCCGCCCGCGGCGTGAACGGCGCTGGTGACTTCCGGCAGACGCTGTTCGAACAGACCCAGCGTGCTCGGATTTGTGAGCATGAGGCCTACGACGGTCTCGTCCAGCTCTGAACGCAGATGGTCCAGGTCCACATTGCCGTTCGCGTCAGACGCGATCGGCACGCTCTCAAAGCCGCACATCGCCGCCGTCGCGGGATTGGTGCCATGCGCGGAGTCAGGCACGAGGACCTTGTGGCGCGCGGTGTCGCCTCGATCAAGGTGGTACGCCCGCATCATGAGCATGCCAGTGAGCTCGCCCTGGGCGCCGGCGGCGGGCTGCAGCGTCGTCGCCGAAAAGCCTGTGATCTCGGCCAGCAGCTCTTGCAGCTCGAACATAATGCGCAGCGCGCCCTGCGCCGTCTCGTCGGGTTGCAGCGGGTGGACGTGGGCGATGCCCGGCAGGTGGGCGACGTCCTCGTTGATGCGCGGGTTGTACTTCATCGTGCACGAACCGAGCGGATAGAAGACAGAGTCGATCGAGAAGTTGCGCTGAGCCAGGTGAGTGAAATGGCGGATGACATCCAGCTCGCCGATTTCGGGCAGCGGCAGCTCGACGCGCAGCAGCTGTCCGCCCAGGTCGTCGACTTCCGGAACATCCAGGCGCGGCAGCTGATGGCCAGGCGCGCCGGCGCGGGATAGCTCGGACAGCAGCGGCTCGGGTTGCAGCCCCGTGGCGATGTCGTCGGCGGTCGTCGTCACCGCGTCACGTCGGCCAAGGCCTGGACCAGATCGTCGATCTCCGCCCGCGTGTTCTGCTCGGTGAACGCCAGCAGCTGGGTGTTTTCAAAGCCATCGACACCATGGAAGAGCGGCACGCCCGCCAGGATGCGGCGCTCGACCAGACGGTGACGCAGCTCGGCCGTCTCGAGCGGCGTGCGGACCAGAAATTCGTTGTAGAACGGCCGCGGCGTCAGGAGGCTGAATCCGTTCAGGGCGGCGATCGCTTCGGCCGCATACACGGCCTTCGCGTGGGACTGACGCGCCGCTTCGCGCAGTCCGGCGCGTCCCATCAGCGACAGATAGGCTGTCACGCCGATGGCCAGCAGGGTCTGGCTCGTGCAGATATTGGATGTCGCCTTTTCACGCCGGATGTGCTGCTCGCGCGCCTGGAGTGTCAGCACGAAGCCGCGCTGGCCGGCCTGATCGGTGGTCTGCCCGGAGATGCGGCCAGGCAGCTGGCGCATGTAGTCCGCACGGCACGCCATCAGTCCAGCCCAGGGGCCCCCGAACTGCAAAGGCAGGCCCAGAGGTTGACCTTCAGCCGTGGCAATGTCCGCGCCCCACTGACCAGGCGACTTCAAGATGCCGAGTGACGTCGGCTCGGCGACGGCCACGATCAGCAGCGCACCCTCGGCGTGGATTGCCTCGGCCAGCCCGTTCAGGTCGCGCACGTGTCCGAAGACGTCCGGTTGCTGGACGACGACGCAGGCGGTGTGCGCGTCGACGAGCTCCGAAATCCGCTGTCCCGTGACGCCCGATGGTGTAACAGCCACCGAGGAGGTGACGATCTCCACGTCGCGCGCGGCGAGATACGCGCGGACAACTTCGCGCCATTGCGGATGCAGGCTGCCCGCCAGCACAACCCGATCGCGGCGAGTGATGCGCTGCGCCATGAGGACTGCCTCGCCGACCGCCGAGGCGCCGTCGTACACCGAATCATTGGCCACGTCCAGTCCCAGCAGCTCGCACACCAGCGACTGAAACTCGAAGGAGGCCTGCAACGTGCCCTGGCTGACTTCGGGCTGGTAGGGCGTATAGGCCGTCGAGAACTGCGGTTGCGCCATGATGTGGCCGACGGCCGCCGGCGAGTAGTGGTTGTACGCGCCACCGCCAATGAAGCACGGCCACTGCTTGACGCTGGTGTTCAGCGCCGCAAGCTGGTCCATGTAGCGGCCCGCCTCGAGCTCGGTCAGCGCGGGTGGCAGGTCGAGCGCTGGAAAGCGCGAATCAGCCGGAACGTCGTCGAAGAGCCGCTGGACGTGATCGACACCGATGGTGCGCAGCATCGCCTGGCGATCTTCGGGCGTCAGCTGGGTAAAGCTCGGCATTATTCGCCGGTTTGTTCCGAGTACTGCTCCGCGGTGAGTAGGCCGTCGAGCTCGACGGCATCCGAGGCGCGGATCTTGAGCATCCAGCCACGTTCATACGGGTCGTCATTCACGTTCTGGGGCTGATCCACGAGCTCGCGATTCACCTCGACCACCTCGCCTGAGACGGGCGCGTACAGGTCCGAAGCGGTTTTGACTGACTCGATGACGCCGAAGGCCTTGCCGGCCTCGATCAGATCGCCAACCTTGGGGAGCTCGACGTACACGATGTCGCCAAGCTGATCCTGGGCGAAAGCCGTGATGCCGACGACGTACTGTTCGCCCTCGGACTTGATCCACTCGTGCTCGGTCGTATAACGACGATCGGCAGGATTGACGGCCATGGCTACATTGTGGCGCGTGGCCGTGAGCGATGAGGCACGAATGGCAGGCCGACGACTTCGGCGGCGGCCGGCTTGCCGCGCACCTCGACCTGGAGCATCTGTGGCGTGTGGCTCAGGCCGACTGGCACGTAGCCAAGGGCGATATTGCGTCGGAGGGTGGGCGAGAACGTTCCGCTCGTGACGGTCCCAACGCGGCGATTGCCCTCGAGGATGGGGAGGCCGGGCCGGGGCACGCCGCCGGGCGCCACGTCGAGGCCGATGAGTCGTCGCCGTGGACCGTTGGTCTTGATGCGCGAGAGCGCGTCGCGGCCGATGAACGCTGGCTTCGACAGGCCGACGACCCACCCCAGGCGTGCTTCGTACGGATTCGTCGAGCGAGCGATGTCGTGCCCGTACAGCGCGAAGCCGGCTTCAGTGCGCAGGGTGTCGCGCGCGCCCAGGCCGCATGGCTGCGCTGCCTCGCTGAGACGGGTCCAGACCTGGTCGGCCGCATTGGCGTCGACCATGACCTCGAAGCCGTCTTCACCCGTGTAGCCCGTCCGCGACACCAGCGCCGCGCTACCGAGCACCTCGGTCGTGACGAACGCGTACCCGGGCAGCGCGTCGAGCACCGCGCTCGGGCAAAGTGGTTGGAGGACCGATTGCGCAGACGGACCCTGAACGCCAATCAGCGCCGTATCGAACGTGCGGTCGACCAGGTCCACGTTCCATCCGACGCAGTCGCGCTGCTCGGCAAACCACTGTGTGTCCGAGACCCGATTGGCCGCGTTGAACACGATCATTAGCTCGTGGTCGCTCAGACGGTAGACGATCACGTCGTCGAGAATCCCGCCTTCTCGATCGCAGACCACCGAGTACGCGGCCGCGCCGGCTGGCAAGCGGGCCAGGTCGCGCGTGCAGCACTCCTGCGCCAGGGTCATCGCGTCCCGACCGCGCAGAAACACGCGACCCATGTGCGACAGATCGAACAGGCCACACACCGATCGCACCGCGGCGTGCTCGGCGAGAATGCCGGTCGGGTACTGCACGGGCATGTCCCACCCGGCGAAGTCCACCATCCGCGCGCTCAGACGCCGGTGCGTGGCGTTCAGCGGTGTCTCGAGCAGCTTTCGCGCCGATTCAGAGGGCGAGCCCATTGCCGAAGACGCGGGTCAGTAGCGACGTGATGCGCGTGAGCTGCTCCGTGAACAGCAGCACGCCCATAGCGATGAGCAGCACCCCGCTGAAGCGCTCGATCGCCAGCATGTGCGGGCGAACGTTGCGCATGACGGTCAGCGAGCGGTCGACCGCCAGTCCGGCCAGCAGAAAGGGGATCCCCAGGCCGAGCGCGTACACCAGCAGCAGCAGCACGCCCGCACCCACCGTGTCCTGCTGCGAGGCCAGTCCGAGCAGCCCCGCCAGGAAGGGGCCGACGCAGGGCGTCCAGCCGGCGCCAAAGGCGAGGCCCATCGCAAATGCCCCGACGTGCGTGCGCTGCACGTTGGGCGTGATGTCGGCGACGCGGGCGGTGCGGGCCAGCAACGGGATGCGGGTGATGCCGAGCATCTGCAGGCCGAAGATGACCACGACCACCCCGCCGATCTGATACAGGCGTTCCTGGTTCTGCAGCAGTGTCCGACCAAGCACGCTCGCCGAGGCACCCAGCAGCGCAAAGATGACCGCCAGGCCGACGACGAAGGCGAAGCCCTGCGTCAGGATCTCGACGCGAACCTGCCCGCGCGCCGACTGCAGCTCCTCGGCCGAGCGCCCCGTGATGAACCCCAGGTACGCCGGCAGCAGCGGCAGCACGCAAGGGGAGGCGAACGAGACCATGCCTGCGGCGAGCGCGGTCAAGAACAACAAGGGCGAAAGCGGCGCATCCACGGCGTGCGCATCGGAGTATGACAAAGCCGCGGACCGCGCTCAACGTTAGCAAAGACCCTTTTCCCCACAGGGGTCCACATTCTGCGGACGCCGTTGGTCCCACCGACTCGCCCGGTGGGCGCTGAAAGCTGTTCCCTCCCCGTGGGCTCGAGGGACATTCTCACGGGAGGACTCCTGGGTCTCACACCGCACCGGCGATGAGAACTGTTCCCTCCCAGTGGGGTCGTCACAACGCGTGTCGACAGGCTTGTTCCTGGGAGCGCGGCCAGGCGCTGGGCCGACTCCGCCTCAGCCGCCGCCTGGCGCCCAGAGAAAAAACGTCAGGCCAGCCCCGAGAGCTCCCGATTCTTCTGCGTGAAGCTCTTCCATTCGTCCGGCACGGCCGAATCGTGGAAGATCGCGTTCACCGGACACTCCGGCTCGCACGCGCCACACTCGATGC
>JAFAOS010000578.1 GCA_019247515.1 Chloroflexota bacterium
CAGAACCTCGAAGGCGAGGTCGACTCCAGCCACGTTTCCTTCCTGCACAGCAAGTTCGTGCCGAATGCATACGCGGATACCACGTCGCTCAGCCTGCCCGACTACATGGCGCGCGATCGCGCACCGAGCTTTTACGTCCAGGCGACACCCTACGGCATGCAGATCGCCGCACGCCGCGATGCTGAGGCGGACAGCTACTACTGGCGTATTACCCAGTTCCTGATGCCGATCTATACGATGATTCCCGCGCCGCCAGGCGATCCGATCTCCTTCACCGGCGCCGTCCCGATCGACGACGAAACCATGATGGGCTTCACGGTCACCTGGCACCCGGATCGTCCGCTCAACCAGCGCGAGATTGCGGAGATCGAGTCGTGGACAGGTGTGCACACCGAAGTGGACCCCAGGACGTTCAAGCCGGTCCGCAATAAGGGCAACGACTATCTGCTGGATCGCAACCTGCAGCGCAGCCGCGCGTCGTACACCGGGATTCGCGGCATTCGCGAAGAGGACCTGGCCGTCCAGGAGAGCATGGGGCCGATTTTCGACCGCAGCAGCGAACACCTGGGCAGTGCGGACCTGGCGGTAATCGCCACGCGTCGCCGGCTGCTGGAAGCAGTGCGCGCACTGGCGCAGCGCGACTCTCTTCCGTATGAGGCCCAGAACGCCGAGGCGTATCGTGTGCGATCGGCGGCGGTGGTGTTACGGCGCGAGGTGGCCTGGACTGAGGGCGCCGCCGAAGCCATGGTCGCACGGATCTGATCAAGCGCTGCGAGTGCCGCATGTCTGATCGGCTTTCCGAGATCAAGCGCGACGTGGCCATCGCCAACCGCATCCTGGCCGGCCATGGCGTCCTCGATGCGCTCGGGCACGTCAGCGCGCGCAGCCCAGTCGATCCGACGCACTTTTTCATTGCGCGGTCCCTCGGCCCGGAGCTCGTGACCCCAGCGGATCTCCAGGAATTTACCTTCGACGGCAGAGAGGTCGACGGCGACCCGCGGCCGCCGTATGCCGAGCGCGCCATTCACGCCGGCATCTACGCGGCGCGGCCGGATGTCCTGGCGATCTGCCACAACCACGCTCCGTCGGTCATTCCCTTCGGGATCACGGGCCTCCAGCTCCGGCCCGTGTTCCACATGGCGGCCACCATCGGCGAGCACATTCCCGTGTGGGACATCGCGGCTGAGTTTGGGGACACGGACCTGCTCGTCCGGTCGCGCGAGCAGGCCGACTCGCTGGCCAGGGCGCTGGGTGCCGGTCGGGTGGTGCTCATGCGCGGTCATGGCTGCGCCGTCGCATGCGCGACCGTGCAGGAAGTTGTCTTCACGTGCGTCTACCTCCAGGTAAACGTTCACTTGCAGCTGCAGACGCTGAGCGCGGGTGGCGAGCCCCGCTACCTGAGCAGCGGCGAAATCGAGCGCGCCACCACGACGTTGCTTCAGCCGCTTACCCAGGAACGGACCTGGACCACGTGGTCGCAGCGCATCACGCCTTCAGACGCATGACACGGGAGGACATTTTGGGCAAAACTTTGAGTTTGAGTAAACCTGTTCGGCGCGAGGCGAGCGGACAACAACCGGAGCCGCCGCAGCTGCTCACGCAAGCACTCGGGCCGCTCGACTTCGAGCACAATCCAGGGTTCCTGGTATCTCGCATCGGGCGCCGCATGGCGGCCGAAATGGACCGCCGCATGCGCGATCACGGGGTCACCGCCGCGCAGGCAGCCGTGATGTCTCGGCTGTGGATGCAGGATGGGCTGACGCAGTCCCAGTTGCAGGAGCAGGTTGGCGTCGACGCCTCGACGCTGACCGGCCTGCTGCAGCGGATGACCAGACAGGGGCTGGTGCGACGGCGGCGCGATGCGAGCGACGGTCGCGTGTTGCGCGTGCTGCTGACGCCGCACGGGCGTGACTTGCGTCCGCAGCTGACGCCCGAAGCCGACGGCCTCAACTCGCTGCTCTTTCGGAATTTTTCGTCGGGCGAACGCGCCATATTCATCGAGTTTTTGCATCGCGCCCTGCGCAATCTCGAAACCGAGGAAATTCACATGGAGGAGGACTCAGACCCCGCATGACCCAATTCGTGACCATTCACCGCGCACCTGGCCTGTCGCGCGACGAGCTGCAGGGCAACGCCAAGCCGGTCCTCGACGGTGTTCACGCCACGTTTCAGCAGATGTGGGTGGACATGTTCAGCGGCTTCATTGTGACGGTCTACGAGGCGGAGGACCAGGCGGCGCTCGAGCGCGAGTTCGAGCGGCTCGGTTTTCCGTGGGATGAGGTCCACGCTGTCCAGGTCCAACTGGACCACGCGGCCCTTGAGCACATGGTCGGTTCAAACGCATAGTGGCTCGGGGAGGAACATTCGCCGTGACAACACTCATTCAGCCCGCGCGCGAGATCGAGCGGCGCATCCCGCTTCCGCGTGAGGATCGGCCACCGCTCAAAGTCAACATCTTCGAGAGGATGCAGTCAGGCAACTGCCAGCTCATCCCGTTATTTCCGTACGAAGACGCGGACAGCCTGGTGCCTGCCGGCGCGATCTTTCGGGGTGAACCCAACGCTGACTTCGGTCAGTTCTTTCACTTGAACTCCGTCGACGAAGTCGCCCACGTCTTCGGGGCCAACGGCGCGCTTCTGCAGACCGGCCAGATCTACGCAACCCAGCCCTTGCACGGTGTCAACTCGTTCTTGAAGGATCCGCGCAATCCCGACAATTTTCTCGTCATCGCGGTCACGCAGCACCAGCGTCCAGACGGACCTCAGAACGAAGCGGTCATCTTCCGCTGCGCCAAATGCCATGAGGTGCTGGAGCGAAACGAATACGACGCCCAGCCGGCCCCGCGGGGTATGCATCCGCGCAACGGCGTGCCCTTGTTCACCACGCTCCAGGGCAGCGTCGATGCAGCCGAGACGTTGAACGAGCACGAGACAAATCGGCACTGCGCCAGCTGCGGCCACGACAATCCGACCTTCCCACTCGAGCGCTGGGGTTGGAAGCAGTACGTCCAGCAGACGCGCACCGTCAACGACGCCCGGCACGCGCTCGATGCAGCCGCTGCCGAGGCGTTCGGAAGTGCGGAGGCCGGAGGCCAGTAGCCATGGACCGTAAACGCATGCTGAACGCTTTTAAGACGGCCGCCGAAATAGGACCATATGACGAGTTCCCGGTGCTCGTGCCGGGCATTGATCCGCAGGTCTACATGAGCCGCAACGATCGGCCGCAACCGTTCTATCTCATTTGCGAAAAGGACTCGCTGCTGGTGCAGATGGCAGGCAGTGGGCGTCTGATGATGAAGCACAGTTCCGTACTCTGGGAGCCGATGCAGGCCGGGGATTTCGTGTACATCCCCGCCGGCACGCCGCATCGCTATCTCCCGACAACGGAGTCGCTCCAGACGCGCTACAAGGCGGATCCGGCCGGTCTCGAAGGTGTCGCCTGGTTCTGCGAGGCGTGCGGCACCGAAATCGAACGCGTCGAGTGGG
>JAFAOS010000196.1 GCA_019247515.1 Chloroflexota bacterium
CCTCCGCCAGGCCTGCGCGAGTGCCAGGTCTGCATACACGCGTTCTGTGCTGTCGGGCGTGGCGTGCCTATGAGCCAGCTCCGCCCATCGGAGACGCTCGGGACGGTAGAGCGCGCCCTGCGCTTGTAGACAGTCCAGCGCCAGACGGCAGGCGCGAAAGGCGCGGCCGCGATCCCCTTGTTTTTCGGCAAGCAAGAGTGCGTCGGGCGCGACTTGCGCAATCACACGTTCTGTCTCACCAGCAGGCCACAGTGCATGACCGAGCGCCAGCAGGAGATCACACCGTTTTGACTCCTCCTCTGGATCTGCGAGATCCAGCACGACGAGGATTCGCTGACCGACGACACGCTGCTCGCTCGACTCGCCGACCCACGCACAACCGCCGAGGCACGTGACAACGCCACTTTCGACCCGGCCGAAGCCGTTGCTCTCTACCGCCGCGAGCGGGCGTCTCGTGGCCAGAGTACGACCCCTCCGGAGCTCTGGTTCGCGATCATGACCGATCGCCACTTCCGCGTGCCGAGCATGCGCCTCGCCGAGCTGCATGCCGCCTGCGCGCCGGCCACCTACACCTACCTGTTCACCTGGAAGTCGCCCGGATGGGAGGGCCAGCTCGGCGCCGGCCACGAGGTCAGCACGCCGTTCGTCTTCGGCACCTACGACATCCCCGAGGCGCGCGGCTTCGTCACGCCTTCCGCTGGCGTCGAGCAGCTCTCCCAGCAGATGCAGGATGCCTGGGTCGCGTTCGCGCGCACCGGGAGGCCGCGGACAGCTGCGCTGCCGGAGTGGGAGCCGTACACCTCCGCGCACCGAAGCACCATGCTGCTCGGTACGTCGTGCCGCGCCGTCGATGCGCCAGACGAAACGGAGCGGCACTTCTGGGCAGACGCACGAGCTTCGCGAGCGAGCCATGTATGACGGCGTCTCTTTCTCACGAGCACACAGTCGAGTTCCACCCGATGGCAACCGTAACTGGGTCCAGGTAACGCGCTCCGAGATGCTCGACGCGGCAACGTCGGCAGCGGGGCGACGCGCTCGCTGCGGTGACCGTGCCTACGTGGCTATGCGCCCGGTGCGAATCACTGATATCCCGCGCGCATAGCCCGTCTATGATGAGCAGGGGGTTCAGTTCAGGTCCCCGGTCACGGTTGGAGGGCGTAGAACACGTTGAACGGGCTCTCTGGAAAATCCAGCCGTTGCACGCTGTTGAAGCCAGACTCATTGGCAAGTGCCCGAATGCGTTCCTCGCCCATGCACGAACCGGTGCCCACGCCGCCTGCAGCGAGCGCCTGTGTCATGCAGTAATTGATACTCACGGAATAGCCGAATGCGCCGAGGCCGAGTGGGTGCTCGATGTTGTGGGCGAGATCACCGAAGACGTTGAACTCGGCCACAAGGCACGTGCCGCCTGGGCGGAGCGCATGCGCGATAGACTCGAGCGCTGGCTTCGGATGCGGCATGTCGTGCAGAACGTCGAACAGCGTGATTAAATCGAAGGTTCCTGGCACGCCCTGGACGACGTCGCGCATTTCGAAGCGAACGCGATCCTGGACCTGCGCCGCGCGGGCGTTTGTGATTGCGGCGGCGATCGCCGGCGCGAAGTTGTCATAGCCGACGACTGTCGCACGCGGATAGCCGCGCGCGAGCACGAGGACGGCCTGGCCATTGCCGCATCCGACGTCCGCGGCCGATCCGCCGGCTCTCAGCGCGGCATCCACACTCGGCAGCGCGGGAATCCACTGCTGGCAAAGGAACCGGCGGAACGCAGGCCCAGTGAAGCGCTCGAAGCCGCACCAGAACCGCTCGCCGAAACCGGATTGCGGGATACCACCCCCATGCCGAAATGCGTCGGCGAGCTGGTCGACGTGTCGCCAGAACGCCTCCGCCATGCTGAATGTGGATCCGAGATAGAATGCGCTTTCCGAGTCAGCAAGAACCATCGCGTGCTCCGGCGGTAGTCGAAAGGTCTCGTTGGCGTTGTCGTACTGCACGTAGCCGTGACATGCCATCGCGGACAGCCACTCGCGAATGTAGCGTTCGTGCAATCCGGTGTGCCGAGCAAACTCCGTGGCGCTAACCGCGCCGAGCTCTGCCAGCGACTGGAAGAGACCGAGGCGATCGGCGACCGCGCTGAGCGGACCCATCTGCTCGGCCGTGAGGTCGGCGAACACTTTGCCGGCGAACCGCTGAACGCTCTCCATGTCGATACCGCTGGTCGTGGCACTCATGAAGCTGCTCCTGTGGGTGGCG
>JAFAOS010000308.1 GCA_019247515.1 Chloroflexota bacterium
CCCTAGATGGGGTTCTTCCCAGGGAAACTCACTGTGACCGTCCCTGAACGGGTCCCCTCTGGGGAAAACTCCCTTCGACCCTCTCGATGGTGGGTGTATTGATTGCCTGAGAGCCTTCCCGCTCCCCGAGTAGGCTGCGCGACGTTGCCAGCGTGACGCCTGCTTCTGTTCAGCCCTGGGCCCTCGTGGCGCTGTACCTCTGGAGTTTCGGCGTGCTGTCCGCCGCCCAGCTCACCATCCGCCTCATCATGGCCTTCGACGTTCGGCTCACGCTGTTCGCCGCGCTGCTCCTGTCATTGGCGGCCATCGTTGTCTCGTTGGTGACCGCCGCCGCGGCGGGCGACCAGGCCAGCCTGGCGCGCCGCATCGAGCTTGCGCCGCTGTCCATGCTGCTGATGGCGATTGCCGGCTTTGCCATCGCCCGCTGGGTGCTGCGCATCAAGCGGCTGCGCGGCCAGATCATCACCGGGCTGATGGTCGGGCTGCTCGACCCGCACCTGTTTACGCTGGTCACGCTATCGTGATCTGATGCGGGTCCGATTTCTGGGTACTTCCACCTCGTACGGCGTGCCCGTGATTGGCTGTCGCTGTCCGACGTGCGTGAGCACCGATCTGCGCAACAAGCGCACGCGGGCCTCGATCTTCGTCGAAAGCGACGAGGGGACGCGCATGATCGTCGACACCGGGCCCGAGCTGCGGCTGCAGGCGTTGCGTGAGGGCGTGACCCGCGTGGACGCGGTGCTGTACACCCACTTCCACGCCGATCACACCGCCGGTATCGACGACCTGAAGGCATTCAACGCCGCGCTCGGCAGCATGCTGCCGTGCTTTGGCGACCGTCCGACCGGCGCTTCCTTGCGCGAGCGGTTCGCCTATGCCTTCGCGGGCACACCCTGGATCGGCTTGATACCCCACATCGGCTACACGAATGTCGACGTGGATCCGTTCTACGTGGGCAAGACCTGCGTCCAGCCGATTCCGATGCGGCATGGCTCGATCCGCGCGACCGGCTACCGGATTGGCAACTTCGCCTACCTGACCGACACTAGCGGCGTGCCGGCCAGCTCACGCGCGCTGTTGCGAGACCTCGACGTGCTGGTGGTCGACGCGCTGCGCTGGGAGCCGCACCCGACGCACCTGAGCGTCCCCGAGGCGCTGGAGCTGATCCAGGACGTGGGCGCGCGGCGCGGGTATCTGACGCACGTCAGCCACAACCTGGAGCACACCGCGACCAACGCCCGGGTAGGCCCGCGGGTGGAGGTGGCCTACGACGGACTCGAGCTCACGCTCTAGCCCTGCTGGGGGACTCAGCTGACCGCGTTGGCGATCGCCTCGGCCGTGGGGCGATCGAAGGAGATCACGGCTACGACCGTGTTGCCACTCTTGCGCACTTCCGTCGCGGCATTAGTCGCCGTGAGTGCGGCGCGCGTGTCGGTGGCCGACTCCACCTGGGCGCCGAAGTAGCGGTTTTGCATCGCCTGCGCGAACGCCTGGAAGAACGCCGTGGCCTGCGCGTCGGTGTCCCACTGTGACTTCGTCACCAGCGCCTGCTGGCCGTCCTTTTCCAGCAATTCCCAGCGGTCGCCGGACCAGCCATCGGTGGCGCGCACGCCGGTCGTACTGTCGATCAGCTGGGTCACAATCAGACGCAGGTCCAGCTCGCCGAAGACATTGGAGCTGATCTCGCGCCAGCCGCCGCCGAGGGCGCCCTGCGACAGGTCGGGCAGGTCCACCTCGAGCGGCGCCACATGGTTGCGGTACTTGTCGATGTGCAGAATCTGGGCGGTCGACTGCGGCGGATCGCGGAAGACGTCGTCGACGCCGGCGTAGCCGCTGGTCTGGTAGACCTGTCGGACGAAATTGAACCCGTCGCCGTACGGGAACAACAGCTGTTCGCGCAGGAAAAGCGGCGCTGACAACAACTTGGACGTGCCGCCGCCCTGACCCAGTTGGCTGAGCTCGGCCTGCGACAGGTTCTGCTGCGCCCACAGGCGCTCGATGAGCGTCGCGTCGCCCTGGATCAGCGCCTGGGCCGCGAGCGACCGGTCATCGTTGTCAGGATTCCTGGGTACCAGGGCGCTCAGGTCGTAGTACTGGTCCTGGAGGGCGTGGTCGTACTCCTCGGCGAAGGTGTCCTTTTCGTCCGGGCCGAACTGGCCGCGGTCGGACAGCAGGTACATGGTCTTGTCGTCCTGGCTGTACAGACCCAGGATCTGTTCCTGCAGGACGCCCAGCAGGATCTGCGCGACCGTGTCGTTGGGGCCAATCAAGCCGAGCGTGGTCAGGAGCTTCTGGTCGGATTCGCGTTCGCTGGCCGTGTAGTCCTGGTTGAAGCGGTCGCGGTACAGGTTGTTCAGCGCGGTCTGATCCACAAACTGAATGGGTACGGGGTCCTTGGGCTGCAGGCCGCGCAGGTTGACGACGTCGGACTCGATCTGCGACAGGATGGGACTGTCGGCGCTGGTGACGGTTGGCTCGGGGGCAGCCGCCGTGGTCGGGCGGGGGGCGACGTTGGCGATCGAGACGCCCTGGGGCGTGGGGGTGACGGCCGGTTGGGTGGCGATGGCATTCCCGGCGGGCGGCGCGCCGTTGGCCTGGCCGGCCTGCTGCTGGAGGCTGCTGCTGGTAGCTTCGGCCGCGACGGCCCGCTGACGCAGCTGATCCGTTTGTGACTGGGTGGTCTGGGTCTGGCGCAGCAGCGTCAGGCTGCTCAGGGACGTCGCGATCAGCAGGCCGATCAGGACACAGATGACGTAATTCCGCCACATCGCCGCGCGCGCCGAAGGATAGCATCACACTCTGGGGACGGACTCGTAACCGGTGACACACCAATCGAGATCCGCTGAGATTGCCGCGACCGTCGCCGACCCGGCGCCGGTCCTGCAGCTGATCGTCGTCTCGGCGGTCGAAATCCTGCAGGGCGCGGCCGGGGTTATTGCGCTGCTGGAGGGCGAGCACCTGGTGCCGCGCGCCAGCTACGGTTTGCCACCAGGCGCGCTGACCAACCTGCACCCGCGCCTGGACCGCGTCATTCTGAACGTGCTCGGCCAGCTTGGCGAGCAGGTCAGCGTCCTGTATCTGCCGAGCGGCTTCGGCGACTGGGCGCGCCGCTATCACGTGCTCGCGCTGCCCATGCAGCACAGCGAGCAGCTGCTGGGCGTGATCTACGTGTTTCGCTACGTCGACGCGGGGGGTTTCTCCGACCGCGACCTGCACGTGCTGGACGTCTTCGCTCGCCAGGCGTCCGGGGCGCTGCAACAGGCGCGCGCCACCGCCGACATGCTGGCCGAAAAAACGCGGCTCGAGGAGATGCAGAACACGTTTGTCTCGATCGTCTCGCACGAGCTGCAGACGCCGGTCGCCATCATCAAGAGCTACGCGGCGACGCTGGCGCGCGAAGACGCGACCTGGCCACCCGAAACGATCCAGCGCGTCTCGCACAACATCGAGGACGAGTGCGACCGACTGCACCGCCTGATCACCGACCTGTTGGACCTGAGCCGCATCCAGGCGGGGCGTGTGGCGATGCGCGTCGGCAGCGTGGACCTGGCGCAGCTCACCACCGAGGTCGTCGACCAGCTTGCGCCCCGCTCGCCGCGGCACAGCCTGCGGACGAGTTTCCCGGCCAATTTCCCGATCATTCGCGGCGACGCCGACCAGCTGCGTCGCGCGTTGTTCAACCTGGTTCAGAACGCGATCAAATACAGCCCGAACGGTGGCGAGGTGCTGGTGGTGGGCGAGCTCATGGGCGCCGCCGCGGTCATCGTGCGCGTGATCGACCACGGCAGTGGCATCGCGCCGGGCGAAGAGGAGCGCATCTTCGAGCGGTTTCATCGCTCCGACAATCGACTCTCTCGCGGCACAGCGGGTGTCGGGCTCGGCCTGTACATCACCCGCAGCATTGTCGAGGGGCACGGTGGACGCATCTGGGCGGAGAGCGACGGACCTGGTCGCGGAAGCGTGTTCAGCATGCTGCTGCCGGTGGGCGCTACTCCCGCGTAGATCGGTACGATCTGGGCGGGTGATCACCAGCGCGCCATCCACTTCTCGGCGCGGCCGCGTCCACACAATCCTGATCGTGGACGACGAGCCGCGCATCCTGGATTCGGTGCGCATGAACCTCGAGCTCGAGGGCTACCAGGTGTTCGAGGCGACCAATGGCCAGGAAGCGCTGGACGCGGTGCGGCTGCGCTTGCCGGACCTGGTGGTCATGGACGTGATGATGCCCGAGATGGACGGTTTCGAGGCGCTGCGCGAGCTGCGCAAGTTCTCTTCGGTGCCGGTCGTGCTGCTGACGGTCAAAGCTGACGAGCGGGACGTGATCCACGGCCTGGAGCTGGGCGCGGACGATTACATCGCCAAGCCGTTCAGCCCGGGCGTGCTGGTCTCGCGCATCAAGGCCGTGTTGCGGCGGGCCGAAGCGCCGCCCCAGGCGCCAGCCTCGCGCGTTGTCCACGTCGACGATCGCCTGACCATCGACTTCGATCGTCACGAAGTGTGGAAGGACGGCGAAAAAGTCCAGCTCCGACCGACCGAGTTCCGCCTGCTGTACCACCTGGCCTCCAATCCCGGCGTGGTCATGACCCACGAGACGCTGCTGAGCCGCGTCTGGGGCCCCGAATACCGCGACGCCTCGCACTATGTGCGGCTGTACATCAACTACCTGCGCCAGAAGCTCGAAGACGACCCCGCCAACCCGCGCTACATCCTGACCGAGCGCGGCGTTGGCTACCGCTTCGCCGACCTGCACGGGGCTGACGTGAGCTCCGCCGAATCGCGCTGACGTGAGTGGCTGAGGTGATCGACGTCGAGCCGATCCGCCGGTTGGCCGAGCGGGCGGCGGACAATATCGAGCGGGTCATCGTCGGCAAGCGGGGGGTAATCGACCTGCTGCTGGTGGCGCTGCTGTGCGAGGGGCACGTGCTCGTCGAGGACGTGCCGGGCACGGGCAAGACCATGCTCGCCAAGTCCGTCGCGCGGACGCTGGACTGCTCGTTCCGGCGCATCCAGTTCACGCCCGACCTGCTGCCCAGCGACGTCACGGGCGTTTCGTTCTTCAATCAGCGGACACAGGAGTTCGAGTTCCGGGCCGGGCCCATCTTCTCGCAGGTGGTGCTGGCCGACGAGATCAATCGCGCCACGCCGCGCACCCAGTCCGCCCTGCTCGAGTGCATGGAAGAGCGGCAGGTCAGCCTGGAGGGCGAGACTCGGCTCTTGCCGCGACCGTTTCTGGTGCTGGCGACGCAGAACCCGATCGAGCTGGAGGGCACCTTTCCTCTGCCCGAGGCGCAGCTGGACCGCTTCTTCTTGCGGCTGTCGGTCGGGTATCCGAGCGACGCGGATGAAAAGGACGTGGTCCGCCGCTTTCGGATGGGCAGTCCGCTGGACGAGCTGCCGGCCGTGATCTCGGTTTCGGAGCTGGCCGCGATGCAGCGGCTCGTTCGGGCGGTGCACGTGAGCGAAGCGGTGGAGGACTACGTGGTGCGCCTGGTGCGGGCGACGCGACTGCACGCCGCGCTGGAGCTGGGGGCCAGTCCGCGGGCGACGCTGGCGCTGTATCGGGCCAGCCAGGCGCTTGCGGGCTTGCAGGGGCGGGGCTACGTCTTGCCCGACGACGTAAAGCTGCTCGCCGCGCCGGTGCTGAGCCACCGGTTGATCGCAAGCGCCCAGTCAAGGCTGCGAGGCCGCGGCGCGGCGGACATCCTTACGGAAATCCTGGGAACTGTTCCCGTTCCCGTCGAGTGACTGCGCCGTGAAAGGGGAGATCTGGTTCTGGGTCATCGG
Source organism: Chloroflexota bacterium (assembly GCA_019247515.1). Taxonomy (GTDB): domain Bacteria; phylum Chloroflexota; class UBA6077; order UBA6077; family CF-72; genus CF-72. The sequence continues at coordinate 5,785 of JAFAOS010000308.1, forward strand.
CGGGCTTCTGCTCGTCTCGTTGTTGCTGCGCGAGGCTCAGCTGTTTGTTATTGCTTGCATCCTCCTGCTCGTCGCCTGCGTTTCCTACGTGTGGCAGCGCTACTGTCTGACCAACCTCACGTACAGCCGGACGATCGGCCAGGAGCGGGCATTTTTCGGCGAGGCGGTGCCCCTCACCATCGAGATCGTCAATGCCAAGCCCCTGCCATTGGGGTGGGTCGAAATCGAGGACACCGTGCCTGGCGGCCAGGTGACCCTGCAGCCGGCGCACGTGAGCCCGTCGCACATACCCGGGCGCAGATTGCTGAGCATGCTCCTGTCGGTGCGCTGGTACGAGCGCGTGCGCCGCCACTACACCATCAACTGCGCCGCCCGCGGCGTGCACACCTTCGGGCCGGCCACGCTGCGCACCGGCGACGTCTTCGGGCTCAACACCCGAGAGCTGAGCCTGACCAGCGAGAACTACCTGCTCGTGTATCCCAAGGTCGTCTCACTGGAGCGCCTCGGCCTGCCGGCCAGCAGCCCGTTCGGCGACGTGCCGCTGCGACGCCAGTGGCTGTTCGAAGACCCGATGCGCACCGTCGGCGTGCGCGACTACCGGCCGGGAGACAGCCCGCGGCGCCTGCACTGGAAGGCAACGGCACGGGCCCCCGACCAGGCCCTCCAGGTCAAAGTGTTCGAGCCGACCACCAGCCATCGGCTGTACGTGCTGCTCAACGTGAATACGTCGGATGAGAACTGGTCGTGGCAAGGCTACGATCCGCAAGCCCTGGAAGCAGCGATTACCACCGCCGCCTCGGTCGCCAGTTGGGCAACGGACCACGGTTTCCTCGTTGGCCTGGCGGCGAATGCCAAGTTGTTCCACTCCAGCGCCGCGGTCCGCATTCCGCCCAGTCGCGACCCGCGTCAGCTCATGCACATTTTCGAGGCGCTCGCCAGGTTGGTGCCGATGGGCAGCATGCCCGTCGAATCGCTGATCGAGCTCGAGGCGCACGACCTGGCGTACGGCTCCACGGTCGTCATGGTGACGGCCGTGACCGGCGAGCCGCTGTTCAATCAACTTCAGCAGCTCAAACGTGGCGGCCATCGGCCGGTGCTCCTGCTCATCACCGCGGACGAGGAGCCGGTCGCACCCCTCGACGGTCTGCCCGCCTTCGCGATTCGCATCGAGGACACGCGATGAACCGCGCCACATTGACAGCTGGTCTGGCCCTGATGGACCTCTGCTGGGCCTACCCGTGGCTGGTGCTCATTGGAGTGTGGACCGACGCTGAACGCACCGCTGGGCTGTTGTCGGCGGTCAGCGTGCTCGCGCTGGTGCTGCTCGGCGCCTGGAGCACCATGCTGCTCGGCCGCCTCACGCGGCAGGGCGGTCGCGGCCGCTACAGCCTGGCGGCGCTGGCCGTCGTGGCCGCGACCATCTGCGTCCGCTTCGAGCACTACGCGAGCCTTGGCGGACTGGATTGGGTGGGTCCCCTGGTCGGCGCCCTGGCCGCGCTGATCGGGGAGTTGAGCGCGCCGGTCCTGGCGTTCGCGTGCGCGCTGTACCTGTGGTGGCGTGGCGTGCGCTTCGGCATGCAGACGCCGGGCTTCACCGAAGTGGAAGGAGCCTTTCGCTGGGGCATCGGGCGGCTGGCGCTGTTCGGGCTCGTCCTGGCCCTGGCGACGCGAGCGTCGGTCCTGCCCGCCGTCGAAGCGCGGACGACGCCGTTCGTGGTGGGCTTCTTCTTCTGCAGTCTGCTCACCCTGGCCCTCGGACGTCTCGAGAGCCTGCGCACCCGCACTCGCCGACCGAGCCTCAACACCCAGTGGTTGGCGGTCCTGGTGGTGGTCGCCGCGGCGGTGGTCCTGCTGGCGTTGCTCTTCGGGCAGCTCGTGTCATTCGACCTGCTGCTCGTCGCGACGCGGCCGTTGTTCGACGTGCTCGGCCTGCTGCTCTTGCTCCTGGCGTATGTGATCGTGATCCCGCTCGCATACGTGATCCAATGGATCGTGTATCTGTTCCTGGCCTTGCTCCAGGGAGGTGCCAACCGACAGCCGCCGCAGCCGCTGCAGCCCGCCGACGTGGACAACGCGTTGCAGCAGTTCCTCAACCATCAGTTGACGCCAGAGATGATCGCGGCGATGAAGGCCGTCGGCGCGGGCCTGCTGCTAGTGCTGGTAGTGGCGCTGGTGGCGCGCGGTCTCGCGAGGTGGCGGCCGTCGAGCGCGGAGGCGGACGCGACGAACGAGGAGCGCGACTCGCTGTGGAACGCCCGCCAGCTGTGGGCGCTATTCCTCGGGTGGCTGCAGCGGCTCATGCACCGCCGGTCGCTGGTGGCGACACCTCCGGTGACGAGGACCAGCGAGACATCGACACACGTCGAAGGGGTTGGTTTGCCACGTGTGCGGGAGCTGTACCTGGAGTTGTTACGAATGGGTGAGACCGCCGGCGCGCGGCGCGGAACGGACACGACACCCTTCGAGCATCTGCCGGCGCTGTCGGCGTCGCTGGAACCCGAGCGGGTGGTCTCCGATGTGACTGACGCGTATGTGCAGGTGCGCTACGCGGATGTGGAGGTTCCCGACACGAACGCTCGGGGCTTGAGTGAGGACATGCGGCAGGTCCATCCCAAAGGTGCACTCGAGTAAAAGCTTGGCGCATACTCCCCCTCGCAAGCCGTGCGACTGCCTGGCTACCTGATCGCGTTCGTCCTCACCCTGTTGCTGGCCGTCACCACACCGGTCGGCACCGGCGCCGGCGTGCACCAGTTCGACCTGCTGCACCCGCTGTTTTCGCATCTCCACCTGGTGAACGGGCGGCTGATGACGCACGAGCAGATGGCCGCGGAGTTGGCGGCGCCCACGACGCCGGTCGTCCACGACGTGGCCTTCGGCGCCGGTGGCGGCGCCGGCTCGGACGACGCCGGTGTCGGGGTGAGTCCACCCGTTCCGCTACAGGCGCCACTGGTAATGCGAGTCTTCGTCGCGCACTGGGACTTCGGCGACGTCGCGGCGCCCATGGGCCGAGAAGAAGCCCCACCCGACCCTCCTCCTGTCTGAGTTGACCGGCACCTCGCGGTGGTTGGTTTCGATTCACTCACCCACAGGATTGAAAGGACTGAGAGGGTTATGCACCTGAAGAAATCGAGGCTGTTCGCGCTGTTGGGCGGCAGTCTTCTCCTCGTTTTGATGCTCGCGCCTGGCACGGCCCTGGCGCACGAGCGCCGCACCATCGGCAATGGCAAATACGACGTCGTCGTCGGCTGGAGTGGCGAACCGACCTATGTCGGCCAGATGAACCAGGCAACTATTCGCATCATGAATGCCGGGACCACGACGCCGGTGACGGGCGCCGAGAAGACCCTGAAACTGGCGATCCGTCAGGGGGCCAGCACCCAGGCATTTCCGCTGAAGGCGGCCTTCGGACAGGATGGCTACTACACCGCCGATATCATGCCCACCCGCGTCGGCGACTATCAATGGATCTTCACCGGCGACATTAACGGGGACGCCATCAACGAGACCTTCGATACGGCGGACGGCAAGTTCGACGCTGTCCAGGAAATGACCGGCGTCCAGTTCCCGGTGGCGCTGGGCGACCCGGCCCAGAATGCCGCGTCCGTCCAGGCCGCGCAGGCGGACGCCCAGAGCGCACGGACGCTGGCATTCATCGGTATCGCGCTGGGCGTGATCGGCGTCCTGGTGGGAGTGGGGGCCTGGTTCATGCGCCCGCGGCCAGCCAGCGCGCCTGCCCCGAGCACTCGGCCGGTGAGCGAGCAGGTCTGAATCCTTTTCAATGCGCGCGATCAGGTTGTGGGGAGCCGGTCCAGCACTCCTCGCAACGCTCATCTATCTGGCGCTGACGCCAGTCACGGCGTCAGCGCACGCGAACCTGGACCGCGCCGACCCGCCGGCCGGCACTGACCTCGATCAACCTCCACCACAGCTTCAGCTTCAGTTCAGCGAAGCCGTCGACGGCAGCTTCAGCCGCGTCCAACTGCTCAATTCCCAGGGCAACGAAGTCGACCGGGGTGACAGTCACGTGCTGCCCAGCGACCCGCTGTCCATGGCCGTCTCCCTGCCGAATCAGATGCCCGACGGCGTGTATACGGTCGCCTGGCGCACGCTATCGGCGGTGGACGGCCACACGGTCAATGGCGCGTACCCGATCATCATCGGTCCGATGCCGGCCGAAGGCGTGCCGGTGGCGGCGGCCGCCTCGTCCCAGGCGACGTTTGATCCGGAGACGGCGGTAGGTCGCTGGTGGTTCTCGCTGGCCGCCAGCGCTGTTTTCGGGGTACTGCTCAGCTGGACGGTAGTGTTCCGTCCGCTGTTTGGTCGCAGCAATCCGGCGGCGTTGCCCCTGGCGGCGCAGCGGGCGCGGCGGCTGGCGGTGGCCAGTTGCGTCGTCCTCGTGGTGGGCACGCTGTTCGGCGCCGTGGCGCAGGCTTCGGCCGCCGCCAACGTACCGATCTGGGGGGTCTTCGGCCAGCCGTTGATCGACCTGCTGTCGCGCGGCCGCTTTGCCAGCCTGTTCTGGATCAGGCTGGCGCTGGTGCTGATCGCGTTCGGCCTGATCGCGTGGCGCGGTGTGCGCCGCTGGTCAGGCCAGGTGGCGATGATTGCCATCGGGCTGGCGCTGCTGACGAGCAGCTTCAACAGCCACGGCGCGGCGCTCCTCTCGGGCGCCTATCTGGGCATCGCCGCGGACTGGCTGCACTTCCTGGGCGTCGCCGCGTGGCTCGGCGGTCTCATGAGTCTCGTGTACGTGCTGCCGATCGCGGTCCACGGGAGTCAGGCGACCGGCGACCGAGTGATGGCCCGGGCCGTGGCCCGCTTTTCGAACCTGGCGCTGATCGCGGTCGGCGTGATCATCGCGACCGGCATTTTCCAGGCCTGGCTGGAGGTCGGCGCATGGGACGGTTTTGTCAGCACCGCGTACGGATTGAGCGTCACGGCCAAAGTCGCGCTGCTGGCGCTGATCCTGGTGCTGGCGGCGTTCAACCTGCTCGTCGCGCGCCCGCGGCTGGCGCGCATGGCCGCCAGCGGCTCGGCCGCCGCGGCGTCCGGCCTCGCACGTCGCTTCACCGTGTCGGTTCGGGCGGAGGTCGCCCTCGGCATCGTGGTCCTGGTCGTGGCCGCGATCCTCACCGGGCTGTCGCCGGCGCGCGACCAGCTGGCGCGCCAGTCGAGCGGCGAGACGAGCGGGCCGGTGGATCGTCAGGTCAACGCCAACGGCCTGAACGCGCGCATCCAGATCAGCCCGGCGGTGCTCGGCGTCAACCGCCTGGCGGTCCAGCTGCCGGACACCGACCCGTCGCAGGTCGAGCGGGTGCAGCTGACGCTCACGTATCTGGACTCCGAGCTGGGGAGCCAGCCCGTGGTGCTGACCGAGTCGAGTAGCGCGCCCGATACATGGGAGACCACGTCGCCGTTGTTGTCGCAGGCCGGCGCGTGGCAGGCGGAGATGCTGGTGCGCCGCACGGGACAGGACGACGCGCGGACCGCGCTGCGCTTCGAGGTGACCCCGCCGGGCGGCGCGCCACAACCGGCGCCGGCGGTGACCAGCGCGTACCCGCTGCTGCCATCGCCCATGATCAGCCTTGCGTACGTGCTGATCGCGATCGGCGCAATTGTGGTCGTCTTCGCGCTGGTGCGGGCGATCCGCGAGCCGCGTCGGCGGCGAGCGTTCCAGCGACAGGCGGCGCTGGTTGGCGCTGGCGTGGTCATGCTGGCCAGCGGCGGCTACGTCTACGCATCCGAAAACCGCAATGGCGAGCCGCTGGACGTCGTCAACATCCGTGACCCGGTGGCACCGGACGATCAGTCGCTGGCCGTGGGCAAGGACGTCTACACGACGTACTGCGAGACGTGCCACGGCGAAACAGGTCGCGGCGACGGACCGAGTGGCCTGCGGCTGGTGCCGCGCCCGGCTGACCTGCGCATTCACACCGCGCCGGGCGTGCACACAGACGGCGAGCTGTACTACTGGGTGGCCTATGGCTTCCCGGGTTCGGCGATGCCGGCGTGGAAGGAGAACGGGCTGACCGACGAGCAGATCTGGAGCGTGATCAACTACGCGCGTGCCACGTTCGGCAACTCCGGCGGCCCATAACTCGATGCCCGAAGGGCAGAATCACCTCTCCCGCTGGGAGAGGTCGCGCGAAGCGCGGGTGAGGGCTCTTTATCACGGCATCGCTATTCGGGTTCGTAGGCAGCCCTCACCCTCGCCCTCTCCCAGAGGGAGAGGGGGCCGGGTGCTGGCTGTCGCCCTGGCGGCTGTGGTGTGCGCCGTGCTGTTGTTTCCCGTCGCGGCCGCGGCGCACGCGGTGTTGCTCAAGACCACGCCGTCCAGCAGTCAGTCGCTGAACGCCGCGCCGGCCCAGGTCCAGCTGCTGTTCAGCGAGCCGCTGGACCCGGTCTTTAGCCATGTCCAGGTGCGCAACGCGTCCGGGCAGCTCGTCGACGCCGGCGACAGCCACGTCGATCCCGCCAACGATCAGCTGCTGGCCGCCTCGCTGCAGCCTGGTCTGGCGAACGGCGTCTACAGCGTCGAGTGGCGCAGCCTGTCAGCCATCGACGTGCACCCGAACCAGGGCCAGTACTCTCTCTTCGTCGGCGTGCCAGTCCAGGCAAACCCGGCGCCGATCTCCGGCGCCGCGCTGACCGCTGCCACCCCCGAGACGACGCTCGGACGCTGGTGGTTCTACGTGGCGGCCAGTCTGTTCGGCGGCGTGCTGGCCACCTGGAAGCTCGTGCTCGGGCCGCTGCTCGCCGACGCCAAACCCGAGCTGCAATCGACGGCTCGCCGCCGCACGTACTGGTTGATCGTGGGCGGTGGGGTGCTGTTGATTCTCGGGACCCTGTTTTCGGCGGTCGCGCAGGCCGCCGCGGCCGCCAACGTGCCGCTGCTGGGGGGCCTCGGCACACCGCTGGGCGAGCTGCTGTTGCGCGGCCGGTACGCGTCGATCTGGTGGCCGCGTCTCGGGCTAGAGGTGGCCAGTCTGCTGCTCATCGTCTTTGGCGGCATCGATGGCCTGGCCTCGGAGTGTGCGCTGGCGACGCTGCCCGCGGTGCTGCTGACAAGCGCGCTGACCAGTCACGGCGCCGCGCTGCCAAATGCCTCCGGACCTGGCATCGCGATCGACTGGCTGCACATCGTCGGCGCGTGCGCCTGGGTGGGCGGCCTGGTGGCGCTGGCGGCGTTTCTGCCCGCTCTGCGGGTCGGGTCGGACTCGGGATTGACGCCGCGTCAGCTGGTCGGTCGATTTGGGCGGCTCGCGCTGCTGGCCGCGGCGGTGGTGCTGCTGTCTGGCGTGCTGCAAGGCGCGCTGGAGGTCGGCTCGCTGGCCGGCGTCGCGACAACGCTGTACGGTCAGCTGCTGCTGGTCAAGGCCGGGCTGCTGGCGCTCATGCTGCTGCTGGCGGGCGTCAACGAGTGGCGCGCGAGGGCCGCGGCTTCGGTCGGCGGGGTGCAGCTGCGCGCCTTCGGCAGCGGGGTTGGCATCGAGCTGATGCTGGGGGTCATTGTCTTCGGGGTGGCGGCGCTGCTGAGCAGCACGCCCCCGTCGCCGGCCACTTGAAGTGGCGGCTACAAACGTGAGCTAGCGCCCGCTGAGGAACGCAGGTTCAGTGATTCCACCGACGGTGACGAGGTCAGGCTCGCTGACGGGTTTTATCTCGGGCGCCGCGATCGGGAACCGCCGCCCTTGGAAGTGCCACCGCGCTTCTTGGGTCCGCCGCCGCGGGCGGGTGGGCGGCCGCCCTGTCGCGGCGGTCGGGGACGATCGGGGTCGAAGTCGCGCGGGCCGCGGTCATAGTCGCGCGGCGGCCGATCGTAATCACGGGGTGGCCGGTCGTACTCACGCGGTGGCCGTTCATAGTCACGCGGTCGCCGGTCATAGTCCGCGTCGTACTGACGCGGTGGCCGATCATACTCGCGCGGCGGCCGTCGAAAATCGCGCTCGTCCCGATCGTACTGGCGAGGTGGCCGCGAATAATCGCGCGGCGCTCGCGGCCGCGGCCCGCCGGGTCGAGAAAGCTCGTCGTCCTCGGGCGGGCGTCCACCGCGCGGGCCGCCGGCCGGCCGCCACGTGCGACTGCTCAGCGTCGAGTTGCGCGTGTGCTCGGGCGCTTCGAGGTGCCACTGCATGGCCGCGGCTATCGCCCGGGCGATGATCCCCGCCAGCGCGGCGTCGTCAAGCTGGCCGTCCGACTCGCCGCGTGCCTGCTCGAGCTCCTGGCGCACCCGGCGGCGCAGCTCCGCCTCGACCGCGGCCGACGTGCGCGGCGCGGGGCGATTAGACCGGGGTACTTCGCTCATTGGCGATTCGCGCCCGGAGGAATGCCAGCGTGCGCCGTCGCTCGTCCGACGACCCCAGCAGCGAGGCGGTGAAGTCCGTGGCGCCCGCTTCCTCCAGACGCTCGAGCTGGCGGTCGACCTCCTCTTCCGAGCCGGTGATCAGGACGTCCGCCGGCCCGCCGACTCCTTCGCGATCGAGCATGGCGCGGTACGACGGAAGCTGCGCATACAGGGCGAGTCCGCGCGCCGCGCGCTCGCGTGCCGCCGCGGGGTCACTGGTGACGCAGATCGGCAGACCGGCCACGATGCGCGGCGTGGGCCGGCCGGCGCGGCGCGCCGCTTCGCTGATGGTCGGGGTGATGTGCTCGGCCAGGGTGCGCGGACCCACCATCCAGAGCGCCGTGCCGTCGGTCAGCTCGCCGGCCAGGTGCAGCATGCGCTCGCCGAGGGCCGCCAGCAGGACCGACGGCGGCCGAGCATCGGCAAACGTGAGTGCCTGTTGCTGCGCCTTCAGGCGTTCGCCAGAGAAGTCGACGGCTTCGCCGCGCAGCAGCGGCAGCAGAATGGCCAGGTACTCGCGCATGTAGGCGGCGGGCCGCTCGAACGACATGCCCCAGCGCTGCTCGACGACGGGCTTGTGCGCCAGGCCGATACCCAGAATCAGACGCCCGTCGACGGCCGAGTTGACGGTCAGCGCCTGCTGCGCGAGCGCCGTCGGATGGCGCGGATAGATCGGGATGACGGCCGTTGCCAGCTCGATGCGCGGGACGGTCCGTCCGGCGAGCGCGATGGTCGTCAGCACATCCACGCCCGACAGTTGCGCGAGGCCGGCGGCGGCAAAGCCAGCCTCGGCGGCGCTGGCGACCTGGTCGACGACCTGGTCCAGGCTGGCGGGCCGACCGCCACCGACCGACTGATCGATATTGAGACCGATGCGCATCGTGCAGTCAGCTTAACGTTTCGCGGGCGCCTTCAGCCGCTCGAGGTACTGGTGGCGCGCCTTGGCGACCTTCGGCGCGATCACGATCTGGCAGTACGGCTGGTAGGGGTTCCGCTCGAAGTAGTTCTGGTGGTAGCCCTCGGCCGGATAGAAGCGATCGAGGGGTTCGACCTGGGTCACGATCGGCGCGTGCCACAGCCCGCTGGCGTGTGTCTCGGCGATCACCGCGCGGGCGGTCGCCTCCTGCTCAGGCGACGCAAACAGGATGATTGAGCGGTATTGCGTGCCCACGTCGGCGCCCTGGCGGTTGGGCGTGGTCGGATCGTGGATGGTGAAAAACACCTCGAGGATGTCCCGATAGCTGATGTCGGACGCATCGAATGTGACCTGCACCACCTCGGCATGTCCAGTTCGGCCGGTACACACCTGCTCGTAGCTCGGGTTGGCCACGCTGCCGCCGGCGTAGCCCGAAATGGCGCTCTCGACTCCGCGCAGCTCGTTATAGACCGCTTCCAAACACCAGAAGCACCCACCACCTAACGTGGCGATTTCCGTTGTGGCCATACAATCCGCGTACAGTATGGCCGAGCCTGGGCCCGGCGGCGATAACGGCGAGACCTGCCTGACCGAATCGACCGCTTACGTGATCGAGGGCGGTGTCCCGCTGCGGGGCACGTTGCCCGTGTCCGGGGCCAAGAATGCGGTGCTGAAACTCATGGCGGCCGCGGTACTGTGCGGCGAGCCGTGCACGATCGGCAACGCGCCGCGCATCGCCGACGTGGAGTACATCCTCGAGACGCTGCGCGACCTGGGGGCCGCCGCGTGCTGGATCGACGGCCACATGCTGAGCATCCACGCCCGCAACCTGGACTGGGATTTCATTCCACTCGAGGCGGCCAAGCGATTGCGAGCGTCCTTCGTGCTGCTCGGCCCGATGCTGGGACGCCGTGGCAAGGTCATCATTCCCAATCCCGGCGGCGACCGCATCGGTCGACGGCCGGTGAACGTCCACGTCGAGGCGCTGCGGGCGCTCGGCGCGGAGATCGACTACAAGTGGGGCTACTACTACGCGCGCGCGCCCGAGGGCCTGCGTGGGACGGAGCTACGCCTGGCCGAAGCCAGCGTGACGGGCACCGAGAACGTGCTCATGTCGGCCGTCCTGGCCGACGGCCGCACCGTGATCAGCAACGCCGCGGCCGAACCGGAGGTCGACAACCTGATCGACTTTCTCAACGCCATGGGCGGCTGCGTGCGGCGTGACGAGCGCGACGTGCACACGATTGCCGTCGAAGGCGTACGGAGCGAGTCGCTGCGCGGCGCGCACGTCGACGTGATTCCGGATCGCATCGAAGCCGGCTCATTCGCCGTCGCGGCGGCGATTACGGGCGGCGACGTGCTGCTGGCCGGGGCACGGCCAGACCACATGCAGGCTTTTGTCGAAGCACTCCGCCAGACGGGCATCGCCGTGACATCGGAAGCTGGCGGGCTGCGGGTCAGCGGCCGGCCGCCGTTCCGCGAGCACCGTATCAATACGGCCATCTACCCGGGTTTCCCGACCGATCTTCAGGCGCCGTTCTCGCTGGCGCTGGTCGAGGCCGACGGGGTCAGCACGATCAAGGAGAACCTCTACGAGGATCGGTTCGACTATGCCGCCGCGCTGCAGCGCATGGGCGCCAACATTCACGTGTTCGACGCCCATACCGCGGCCATCTACGGGCCGTGCCGACTGCACGGCTCGCAAGTCGAGATCCCGGACCTGCGCGCGGGGGCGACGCTCGTGCTCGCCGCGTTGGCCGCCGACGGCATCAGCCGCATCACTGGCATCGAACACGTGGCGCGCGGATATGAAAACCTGGTCGACAAGCTGAGCCAGGCCGGCGCGCGGATAACAGAGGAGCATTCGCCGTGTCTATCCCAGTCGAACAACTAGCCCATGGACCGCGGGGTCTGGTCGTCCAGTGTCTGCGCAACGTCGGCCCGTACGAAAACAACATCTTCATCGTTTCCGACGAGGCAACCCGCGAAGCGTACGTCCTCGACGGCGGGTTCGAGCCCGAGGCGATCGCCGCCGCCGTGGCCGACCTGAACGTCAAGGCGATCATCGTCACGCACGGGCATCGCGATCATCATGAGAACGTCGGCACGCTGAAGGGGCTGCTGCACGTGCCGGTTGCCATCGGCATGGACGACGCGGCGCAACTGAGCGTCGAGCCGGACTTCCTGATCGTCGACCAGCAGACGCTCTCGTTCGGCCCGCACGCCCTCCAGGCCATCCACACGCCGGGGCATACGCCCGGATCGACGTGCTTCGTCTACGAAGGCCACCTGTTTTCAGGCGACACGCTGTTTCCCGGCGGTCCTGGCAACACCCAGAAGGATCCGGTCCGTTTCGAGCGGATCATCGCCAGCGTGCGCGACCGCCTGTTCACGCTGGGCGACGAGGTGGTCGTCCATCCAGGCCACGGCCGCGACACCACAATCGGCGCCGAGCGGCCGCACCTGGACGAGTGGATCGCCCGCGGCTGGTAATCATCAATTCCCCAGAGGGGACCCTCGGGGGAGGGACGGGATGGGCGACTACGTTTCTCCCCGGGCGACTGACATTCTCCCCGGAGTCGGAAGAACTCAGGGTACCGTTGCCGTAGAGACCTGCCCTTTCCACCAGGGGTGACTCCCTGGGGGACGCTCCCTTCAGCCAGGGTCTCTCAGTGTCCCGGGACCCGCCGGTAAACCCGAGCGGGTCCCCTCTGGGGAATACGCCTCGTCCCTAGTGCCGTCGGGAAATTGAGGTCTTCTCGATCTCCACGCGGCCGGGGTTCCACTTCTCTTTGAGCTGCTGCAGCCGCTGCATCCAGTCCACGTCGCTGAGCGTATCGGCGGCGTGCTTGCCCATCTTTCTGGCTTGCCGCGACATCTTGTCAGCGCGCTTGTTCGCCTCTTGCGCGCGCATCTCCGCTCGCGAGCGGGCCCGCGACTGCTGCCACACGACGATCGCCAGCGACAGCAAGGCCGTCCCCAGGCCAACCGCGGGCCGCCGCGCTTCGTCCGGGAACTCGGGCATGTCCGGCATCTGGCTGCGCAATGCCGACGCCCGCTGCCGCGCCCGCTCGGCCGCCTGGCGCGCCTGTCTGCGCAGGCGATTGATCGGCTTGTTTCGTTCGCGCCGCCAGCGCATCCACAGCCACACGCCCACGCCAGCGGCGACCGCGAGCCCGATCCAGCCGAAGCGCTTCTTGGGCATGCCGCCGCCGCTGGACATCCAGTCACTGCTGGGCGTATCCCAGGCAGGCTCGCCGGTCTCGGTCGGCGGCGTGTACGTTGGCCGCGTCACGCGCGCAAACGATGGCTCGGACTCGACGGCGGCCTGTCGCTCGGGCGTGGCCGGATCGGTGTGCGAAACCACGTCGCCGTAGCCGGGCACGGTCTTGGGCACGCGTTCCGAAGCAGGCGCGTAGACCGGTTCGGCGATCGGCGCTTCGCTCTCGGGAGTCTTGCCCTGGTCTTCGGGCCTGTTATCCGCAGTTGTCATTGAACGCCACGACCTTTCTTCCGTCCTGAGTCGGACGTCAAGTCATTTCCATGAGCAAGCCCTGTGCCGCGGGGCGCGTCGCGGTGGGCGCCTGTGGCGTCGGCACGCTCGGCTGGAACACGGGAATGATCGTCAGTCCGACGATGACGAACACCACAACGATGAGCAGCACCTCCAGTACTACCACGACGAGCAGGCGCGCCGCAGACCGCGGAGGACGCCACACCTAGCGCAAGGTTCGCGCAAACGCGCGCACGTCTTCGGCCAGCAGGTCAGGTACCTCGAGCGCGGCGAAGTGTCCGCCACGCGGCGCCACCGTCCAGCGCTGGATGTTGAAGGCGCGCTCGACGATCGAGCGCGGTGGATGCAGGATGTCTTTCGGGAACGCCTGGTAGGCGGTCGGCACCTCGACGCGTCGATCGGCGGCAGGCAGCGGCCAGCCGGCGTGCTGTCGCACGTAGTAGGGCCAGAACGAGCTGGCGATGGCGCCCGTGACCCAGTACAGCGTGATGTTGGTGAGCAGCTCGTCTTTCGAAAAGCTGTTCTCGATGTTGCCGCGGTTGTCGCTCCACGTCCGGAACTTCTCGACGATCCACGCCGCCAGGCCCACGGGCGAGTCGGTCAACCCGAAAGCGAGCGTTTGTGGCTTGGTGCCCTGGATGCCCGAGTAGCCGGTCTCCTCGCGCAGCCAGAAGTTGAGCTCGTCGGCAAACGCCTGGACTTCGGCCGTCTGCGCATCTGCCGGATTCATCGGCTCGCGGCGCAGCGGGACCAGGTTGATGTGGATGCCGAGCGTGCTGGTCGGCTCGGTCAGCGCGATGATCGTCGAGACGAATGCGCCCCAATCGCCACCCTGAGCCAGGAAGCGGTTGTAGCCGAGGACGTCGCGCATCAACTCGAGGAACGCGGCGCCAATCTCGGCGATCCCGAAGCGAGGCTGACCTGGCTTGAAGGAGAGCGTGTAGCCCGGCAGCGATGGGGCGACGACGGTGAAAGCGTCAGCCGGGTCGCCCCCGAACCTGCCCGGGTCGGTCAGCCGCGGGATGACTTTGTGGAACTCCCAGATCGAGCCGGGCCAGCCGTGCGACAGCAGCAAGGGCATCGGATTCGGCCCCACGCCCGGGACGTGCAGGAAGTGCACGTCGATGCCGGCGACCGACGCGGTGTACTGCGGAACAGCGTTCAGCGCGGCTTCCTGCTGGCGCCAGTTGAAGCCGTCTCGCCAGTAGGCCACGAGGTCGCGCAGGTAGTTGACGTCGGTGCCGTACTCCCACGGTTCGCCGTGTGGCGGCAGGTCAGGAAAGCGAGCGCGGTCCAGCCGTTGGTGGAGGTCGTCGAGGACGTCGTCCGCGACATGCAGGGTGAAGGGTCGCGGCTGAGGCATGCGATCGTGCTAACGGTACTCGGTCACCGCCAGCACGACCACGACGGCGAATGAAGATCGATCGATCAGGCGGCGACGGGCTCGCGGACCGGCTTGTCGGCGCTGACCGGCTTCGGGGCGCGGACCGTGGTCTGCAACGTGAACGGCGTCGACGCGTGCTTGCGTTCGACCTCATGCCGCAGCAGGCCGCCGCACACTGAACACTGGTAACCGTGACCGGTGCGACGCGTCCCGCACGCGGCGCAATAGAGATACTGGTAGCTCATCAGATGGCTTCTCCTCGTACTTCAAGGATCGGCCATCCGCCCATCTCGTCACATCGGGCGACCCGCGTAATCCGCCTACGCACTCTGGCGTAGAGAGCCGCGAGTAGACTGCCGCTGTGCGGCCATCGGCCAATGTCTCGGAAGCACAACGCCTGCGTCTGGTGCTCGCGCTCGGGCAGCGCGTGACCTCGATGCTGGACCTGGAGGTGCTGCTGCCCGAGGCGTGCCGGCTGATTGCCAGGGCATTTGGCTATGACCTGGTGGGCATCAATCTGGTCGATCCGCTGGACGCGCGGCGTCTGTTTCAGGCCGCCGCCTATCCGCCCGAGCGCCGGCTGCCGCGCTCCTTTCGAGTGCTGCTCGGCCACGGGTTGACCGGCTGGGTCGCCAGAGCCGGCCGTCCGAGCCTGGTCAACGACGTGCAGAAGGACCCGCGCTACATCCTGGGGCCTGGCCGCGAGCAGACGCGTGCCGAGCTCGACGTGCCACTCAGGCTGGGGCGCCGCACAATTGGCGTGCTCAACGTCGAGAGTGAACGACTCGATGCGTTCGGCGCCGCGGACGTGCCCTACCTGCAGGGTCTGGCCGGCCAGCTGGCGCAGGCCATCGACAACGCGCGGCTCGCGGCGGATTCACGCCAGCTGGCGGCGGCCGAGGAACGCGCTCGACTGGCCCGCGACCTCCACGACGAGACGATCCAGGCGCTGGTCGCCCTCGGTCGGCAGCTCGACCTGCTGGCGCTCGACCTGGCTCATCCGAACGTCGCGGGGGAACGGCTCGAACGAATTCAGACACTGCTGGAAAGCACGCTCGAAGGCGTGCGGCGGATGAGCCAGAATCAGCAGCCGGCGGCTCTCGAAGACCTCGGGCTGGTGGCGGCGCTGCGCGCGCACGCCGATGCCTGGCGCGAACTCGGCCTCGGGGTGACGCTGCACATCTGTGGCGAACCCAGGCGGCTGCCGAGCGCGATCGAGTATGCCGTGTACCGCGTGGCCCAGGAGGCGGTGAGCAACGTCGCGCGGCACGCCGGAGTGTCCGACGCCGACGTGGAGCTGCGCTTTTCTGCGGACGAGCTGAGCCTGTGCGTCACGGATGCCGGCCACGGCTTCGCGACGCGCCGCACCCCGGCCGGCCAGGGACTGCTGGGCATGCGCGACCGGGCGGCCGAAATCGGCGCCGAGCTCGAGATCACCTCGCCGGCGAGCAGCACCGGGCGCGGCACGCGCGTGCAACTGTGGGTGCCACTCAAGCTCACGTTGCTGGACGGCCGGTGAGCACTAACGACGCGGTGAGCGTGCTCATGTTCCGGGTTGGCCGATGAGCGCGGCCGAGCCGACGATCCGGGTCGTCCTGGCTGACGACCACGCGCTGTTGCGCGAAGGCACCGCCGAGCTCCTGGAACGCGCGGGCGGCATCGACGTGGTCGGCCAGGCCGCCGACGGCGTGGAGGCCGTGGAGCTGGTCGCGGCGACGCGGCCCGACGTGCTGCTGCTGGACCTGGCCATGCCCGGACTCGACGGGTTGGAGGTGACGCGTCGGGCACTGAGCATTTCACCCACGACGCGCGTCGTGGCGCTGACCGCCCACGAAGAGCAGCCATACGTGCTGGCCATGCTGCAGGCGGGCGCCTCTGGCTATCTGAGCAAGTCCAGCCGCGGCCGCGAAGTGGTCCAGGCGGTACGGGCGGCGGCGGCCGGGGAGACGGTCTTTTCGGCCGCAATCGCCCGGGGCGTCACGCGCCGCGCGCTGGGCGAGAGTGGACCCGAGACGCCGCTCACGCCGCGCGAGCGGGACGTCCTGTTCGCCGCGGCGCGCGGACTCGGCAACAAACAGATCGCCGCCGAGCTGGGCATGAGCGCGCGGACGGTGCAGACGCACCTGACCAGCGTCTTCGCCAAGCTGGGCGTCAGCTCCCGCACCGAAGCCGTCCTGCTGGCCGTGAAACGCGGCTGGGTGCGGGCTGACTTGATCTGACAAAGTAACCACCCCAGAGGGGGCCCATGTGGCGACAGTGGTTCCCCAGAGGGGACCGAGCCGGGGACAGTAATTCCCCCGGATATGCTTGCACTCGATGGCAGCCCTCAGCGGGCGGGTCGCCTGGGTGACGGGGTCTTCCCGCGGACTCGGTCGCGCGATTGCGGACCATCTGGCGTCGCTCGGCGCCGACGTCGTCGTGCACGGGACCACGCCAACTTCGACTCGGGCATTCAACGAGGCCGATTCGCTCGCAGGCGTGGCCAGTGAGATTGCCGAACACCACCACGTCGCCACGCTCGCCGTGCACGGCGATCTCAGCCAGGCCGCCACGGTCGAGCGCGTCGTCGACGAGATCCAGCAGCGCTTCGAACGTATCGACATCCTGGTCCACGCCGCTGGCGGCGACATCGGCGCCCAGGGCACGGGCGCACCCAACGCCGGCAAGCCGGACCCGAACGACGCGGTGTTCGTCGGCCTCGACGACATCCACGCCATCCTCGACCGCAATCTGCTCTCGACGATCCTCGTCTGCCGCGCCGTCGCGCCGCGAATGATGCAGCGCCGCGCGGGCCATATCGTGACGATCAGCAGCGCGGACGCGCTGCACGGCACCGCCACCAGCGCCATGTACGCCACGGCCAAGGCCGGCATGACGGAGTACTCGCGCTGTCTGGCAGTTCAGTTGCGAGAGTTCAACATTCGGGTGAACGTGATCGCGCCCGCCGCGATTCTGACGCCCCGCTTTCGCGCTAGTCGCCAGCTCGACGAGCAGCGTCTGGTGGAAGATGGCACGCTCCTGCGCTACGGGCAGCCGATCGAAGTGGCGCGCGCCGTCGCCTTTCTGGTGGGTGACGGCGCGTCGTTCATCTCGGGCCAGGTGCTGCGGGTGGACGGCGGCCTGCAGGTCTGGCCCGCCTGAGCTTCGTGGACTAGGCCGAGGCCTTCGCCGGGTTTTCGATCGGCACGCCGACCACGCTGCCGTATTCGGTCCACGAGCCGTCGTAGTTCTTCACGTTGTTGTAGCCCAGCAATTCCTTCAGCACGAACCACGAGTGCGACGACCGCTCGCCGATGCGGCAGTAGGCGATAACGTCTTTCTCCGGAGTCACGCCCTTGCCGCCATACAGCGATTTGAGCTCTTCGGGCGACTTGAAGGTGCCATCGTCGTTGGCGGCCTGCGCCCACGGGATGTTCTGGGCGCCGGGCACGTGGCCGGCGCGCTGGGCCGTCTCGGTCATGCCTGGCGGGGCGATGACTTCTCCGCTGAACTCGGCTGGCGATCGCACGTCGACCAGCGCGGTCCCGGCCGAGCGGTTGAGCACGTCCTGCAGCGAGGCGCGGTACTTCAGGTCGGCGTCGCGCGCCGGGTAGCTCGTCGCCGTGACCCTGGGCGGGTCCGTGGTGAACGGGCGGTTTTCGAGCTCCCACTTCTTGCGACCGCCGTTCATCAGCGCGGCGTTCTGGTGGCCGTAGATCTTGCTGACCCAGTAGGCGAAGGCCGCGAACCAGTTGTTGTTGTCGCCGTAGAAGATGAGCCGCGTGTCCGGCCCCACACCGGCCTGGCTCAGCAACTTGGCCCAGTCCGCTTTGGAAGGGATGTCACGCCGAATCGGGTCGCCGAGCTGGGTCGTCCAGTTGACGCCCACCGCGCCCTGGATGTGGCCCTGAGCGTAGGCCGACGTATCGACGTCGACCTCGATCAGCCGCACGTTCGGATCGTTCAGGTGGTCGGCCACCCACTGAGTCGAAACCAGCGCGGCTGGATTGGCGTAGCCCTGTTCACCACTCATGGCTCGAGAGAACCTCCCTACGTATGCCTGTGTCTCCGTCGGTTCGCGCGCTCACGCCGGCCAGTCGCGCAGGTCACCATCGTCGATGCAACTGCCGGGCGCCATGCGCATGGTCAGAAAGTTGCGGCTGGCCGCGGGCAGTATGACATGTTCGGCCCAGTGCTGGCGCTCGGAGGCGGGCAAGCGCTCGCTGAGCTATCTGGCGGTGGTGTGCAGCGCGCCGTCGAGGTCGACGATGCCGAAGTCGAGCTGCCAGCCCTCGGGCGAGCGCAGTCGGCCGACGGTG
>JAFAOS010000360.1 GCA_019247515.1 Chloroflexota bacterium
GTCCTGGAATGCCACATCCGCCGTCGCGTACAGGCGCGCGGCGCGTGGCGGGTTGGAGTCGAGATGATAGTCGAAGATGGCGCGGCTCACCTGATCGTTCCAGTACTCGAAGCTCCCGCGACCACCGTAGTACTCCCAGAAACTGGCGATCAGATTGGTCAGATTTGTACGCGGATAGTTCTTCACCTCGGCAAGGTCGGCCGCCATCTGCGGCGAGTCCAGCGCCGGTGGCGGCCCAGGCCGGAACTGGCTGCCGCGCTGGAGAGCCCATGGCTTCCAGGTGCCCGCGAGCGGCTCGATCGGGTTGGTGCCTTTCCATTTGCCCGGCTCGTCCGGCACACTGCCTGTCCACGCGGCATCCGATCCGTCGGCCATCCCCCAGGCCACCGCTCGCTCACCGACCTCACGTCCGAGCGCCATACCGGCCGCCACGTCGCTCGGGTAGGCCACGCCGGCGTCGACACGGGATTGCGCAGCTTCCTCAGCCCAACCGGCGAATAGCTCCGCATCGGACGGAAAGATGTATGCGAGGACGGTCGAGGCCGCGCCCGCCGCGACTGCTCGCTCCTCCGGATACGACGGACTGGCTGGTGACGGAATACCCGCGACTTGCGGATCGAGTGCACTCGGCCGTGCTCGATGATACGCGTACTTCGTGTCCCAGGCCGCGATGGTGGCGTCGTACGTCGCGACGTTCAGGAGCGCGAACAGACGCCCGGCGCGGTTGGTCGCCATTCCATGCTGCTCCGCGTACGCCACCGCGCGCTGCGTCCAGCGATACGGAGGCGCGCCCGCGTCCCAGTAGGTGATTCGATCTGTCATTGCCGTATCGCGCTCGGCCGCGACCGCGCGGACTTGTGCCAGCTCGGCGCGTGTGTCGGAAGCACCGGGTGGCGCCGACAACCGCAATTCGCTGCCAGATGACAGAAGCCAGGTCGGCCACGCGCCGGCGTCCGGCTCGATCAACTCCGAATGCGACGCGGCCGACGCGACTGACACGCCTGCCCCGCTTCCCCCGAAGCTGACCAACATGGCGCACGCAACCAGCGCGCGACAGCACCGCAGAGGACTGTACATTGGCTGTTCTCCCCGAGCGATTTTGGGCGGCAGTAACTCTCCCCAGAGCTCCCGCAACCTCAGCACATGGTGTCGCAAGAACGGCATCGGGTCAAGGGCGAACTCTCTCCAGAAACGGCGCAACCGCGGCCAGCGTCTCCACGGGATTGGAACCATGCAGCGGATGGCCAACGCCCGTGAGATCCACCCGTGTCGCGTTCGGCAGGAGCGCGAGCGCCATGCGCGCCTCCTCGTCCTGGAGCACGGCGCCGTGCCGGGGATCGGCTGCAAGCAGCAGCACCGGGCAAACGATCGAAGGCAACATCCGCGCCGGCGCGTAATCGCCGAGCATGGACGCCGGACCCCGCAGCACCGCGGTCAGCACGGCGGGATCGAGCTGGTGCAAGCTGAGTGCCTGGTGTCCGAACCAGCGATGGTCTTCACCGAAGTATTCCCGCGCGGGTCGAGGCGGCGCATCCGCGGTGGTGCGCACGAGCATGTCTTTCAACGCGGAAACGATCTCATCCACAGGGCGCCCGGCGACGCGACGCCAGAGCTCGTTTTGAGCGCGATGGATCGGTTCTTCGGTGGCCAGATTATCGGTAGACAGCGGTGCGTCGCCAACAACCAGCGCCCGGAATAAATCAGGGCGAGTGGCGGCAGTCTTCACCGCGACTTCTCCGCCAAGCGAGTGCCCGTACACCACCGCCGGATACGGGACGGCCTGGGCGAGAAACACGCCGATGTCGCGCACATAGTCCGCAAGTTGATAGCTGCCGTTCTGTCCGCGTCCGGATCTGCCGTGCCCGCGGAAATCGGGAGCAAAGACATGCCAGCGATCGCTGAGCAGCCGCAGAAATTGTTCGCCGTACTGCCACCGGGCCGCGCCGCCGTGCAACACTACAAACGGCGGCCCAGTATCTGGACCTTCGGCGTAGTTGAGCACCAGTTCGCCCGTATCGAAAGATAACTCTCGCAACCCCATGCCGTTGGAAGCCCTCCTGCGCTCGTGAGCCTACGCCAGTAATCGCTCTGCCGCTCCGGACGAATGCCGTGACATACGTCAATGCTCGGGATCCTTTCCAGAATCGGCGATCGGTGAGATACTGAATGTGAGGCAGGGGCCGTGCTCAGGGCGGTGCTTCGATCACCTGGACGGTGGAGTCGTCCCACGCGCCATTTCTTACCTGGCGAACGCTCATCGTCGTCAGGGTGGTGTCACCCGTTGGGGTGAAAGACCAGCGTCCCAGCACGCCGTCGTAGTCTCGGGTGGCCAGGATTGCGTCGCGAATGGCCACTCGATCCTTCTTGCCAGCGCGCTCGATTGCATCCAGCACCACATTCATGACCTCGTAGCCGTTGGCAACGTAGGGCTCCGGCTCCTCGTGAAACAGCTGCTTGTAGCGTTGGTACCACTCGGCTCCTTTGCCACTGAGCTTCGCCGCCGGTACTCCAGGGAAGGTGGCATACGTACCCTCGGCCGCTGACCCGGCGGCATCCACGAACGCGGCCTCGCCAAGACCGTCAGCACCCATCAGCTTGACATCGCTGTTGAGCGCGGCGCGCAGATCCTGCCA
>JAFAOS010000366.1 GCA_019247515.1 Chloroflexota bacterium
TATGAGACACGAGAATGATCAGGTACACGGTGCGCGAGACGCCCTCGCCCGGGTAGACCCTGGAACCCAGCACCAGGTATCTCGTCACGTACACGATCAGGAACAGCGCGGCGAACACCGACGCCGTGAGCATGCTGCGACGATGCCAGATGATTCTTCGCGAACGAATGCACACATAGCCTATGACCAGGCAGATGCCGCTGATCACGATGAGCGCCGCGTTCAGCGCGGGCAGCCAGACTTCGGGCGAGCTCAACACTTCATTGTGACTGAAGGACAATGCCAGACGCTCCATTCCACCCCGCCTCGACACCCATGAGAGCCGACACTCCAGCAGTCGAAGTCCGCGATCTCGTCAAGACCTACGGCAACCGCGCTGTTGTCGATCGGCTCACCTTCTCGGTCGAACAGGGCGAGGTGTTTGCCCTGCTCGGCCCGAACGGCGCGGGCAAAACCACCACCGTCGAGATCCTGGAGGGCTACCGCCACGCCGACGCTGGCTACGTCCGCGTCCTCGGCCTGGACCCCAGTCGCCAGGGCGCTGACCTCAAACCCAACATCGGCCTCATGCTGCAGCAGGGCGGCCTCTTCCCCCAGATCACGGCTCGTGAAGCGCTGCGGCTCTTCGCGGCTTTCTATCCCGAGGCCGAGGACCCGGACGCGCTTCTCGATCAGCTGCAGCTGCGCGAAGCGGCCAACACGCGGTTCCGTCAGCTTTCGGGCGGCCAGAAGCAGCGCCTGAGCCTGGGCCTGGCGCTCGTCGGCAAGCCCAGGCTGGTGTTTCTCGACGAGCCCACCGCGGCCATGGACCCGCAGGCGCGACACAGTACCTGGGGCATCATCCGTTCGCTGCGCAGTCGCGGCACGACGGTCCTGCTCACGACGCACTTCATGGACGAGGCTGAGCAGCTAGCCAGCCGCGTGGCGATCGTCGACCACGGTCGCCTCGTCGCACTGGACACGCCGGCTGGCCTGCGGCAGGCTTCGGCCAACGAGATTCGCTTCGTGAGCGAGCCGGCCGTCAGCGAGGATGCGGTAGCTACCGCCATGGACGTGCCGCGCGTGGCAGTCGATCATGAAAACGACGGGACGCTGGTGGTCCACGTCGAACCGACGCCCGCGCGGATCGCCGCGCTCACCACCTGGCTGGCCAACCAGGATGTCCTGCTCACGGAGCTGCGCGCGGGCAGCCGCAGCCTCGAGCAGGCGTTTCTGACGCTTACGGCGAGCGAGGGTCCCGACGCTGGGGCTCCCTGACCAGCATCAGCTCGGGGCTGCACGCCAGCACCTCGTCGGGGTGGATGCGGCGGCGACGGCGCCAGATGCCGCTTACTTTACGTAACAGGTAGGCGCGGACGGCGAGCGTTTTGTCGTCGACTTCGGCGTCGTGGATCTCGCCGACGTCGTCGCCGCCCTCGGTCATTACCTGCAATCCCACGACGGACTCGATCGGAAACCAGCGCTGGTCGGCCCGCGGCGGTCCGAGGTCGACCGCCACGGTGTCCGCGACCAGCACCGTGTGCGGGCCGAGGCGGTAGATGTAGTCGGCGGGAATGCGCTGGACCAGCCAGCCGTCGGCGTGCTTGACGTTCAGCACGGCGATCCGCCCGCCCTGCATGTCCAGGAGCACGTCCGAGACGATGCCCGCCTGCCGCGCCACGTGCGTGTCGACGACGGGCATGCCAGGGACCTGGGTGATTCTCAACGGGATACAGGTTAGCGGCGCCTCACTCGTGAGTTGCGGCACTCGCATCTTCGCCGGTGGGACCCTCGACACGTGTTGTGACGACCCTCACGGGGGAGGGAACAGTGGTCCGCTCCGCGAGGGCGAATCCCGTGACGTGACATTCCAGGGGACAGGACTCGCGTCTCCACCCGTGGGTCCCCTCTGGGGAAAATTACTCCTCCTCAATCACGAATTCGAACAGCAGCACGCTCAGGCTCAGGAACAGCGCGTCGAAGGCGACCAGCAGGCCCAGCCACTGGCCGACGTCGGGCGGCTCCGTCCCGGGCACGTGTATTGCCGCGCCTGTCGTCTTGACCGTCGCCAGAATCACGGGCACCTGGATCGGAAACAGCAGCAGCGGCAGCAGCACCTCACGTGCCCGCGTGTGCGCCGCGATGGCCGCGAAGAGCGTGCCGACGCCGGCCAGGCCAAGCGTGCCCAGCAGCAAGCCGAGCACCAGCAGCGGCAGATTGACGCTGACGTTGAACAGGCCGATGAAAGCCGGCACGGCCACCAGCTCAACAACCAGCATCGCGCTGAAGCTGGCGACAACCTTGGCGACGTACAGCGCCGAGCGATCGATGGGCGCCAGCAGCAAGCCGTCCAGGGTTCGTCTGTCCCGCTCGCGCGCGAACGAGCGTCCCAGGCTCAGCACGCCCGCGAAAGTCACCGTGACCCACAGCACGCCGGGCGCCACCGCGGCGACGTTTTCGACGCGCAGATCGAAGGCGAAGTTCAAGATGACCAGGACCAGCAGGGCGAACGCCACGCCCGCCAGCACGGTTTCTCGCGCCCGTGCTTCGACGAGCGCCTCTTTCCAGATCAGGGCGCGCAGCTGAGCCGCAAAACTTGGCGCGCGTCGGGACCCGCCGGCCTGCGCGTCGCGTGCCTCCTCGATCACCACGTGGGTCATCGCGCGAGACGTTCGAGTCGATCGGTCAGGGCTCCGAGGTCCGAAAGCGAAACGCCTGCCTGTTCGTACACGATTCGCCCACGCGACAGGATCGCCAGGTGCGTGCCCAGCCGCAGCCCGGTGGCCAGGTTGTGGGTGGTCAACACGACCGTGCGACCCCCGCCTAGCGTGAGGTGCTCGATCAGCCCGGTCGCGGCGGCGTCGAGCCCCGTCTCCGGTTCGTCGAGCAGGAGCACCGGCGGCTCGTGCAGAACCGCGCGGGCGATGGTCACCCGCTGCTGCTGCCCTCGCGACAGGCGCCCGACGCGCACATCCGCCAGGCGGGCCATGCCCACCTGGCTCAGCACGGTCGCGACACGGTCCGCGGGCTGGGCCACCCCGTAGAGCTCGGCGTACAGCCTCAGGTTCTCAGCCGCGCTGAGCTCGTCGTACAAATATGTGGCGTGGCTGACGACCCCCACCAAGGCGCGCGCGGATCGGGCGGGCTGGCCGGCGACCAGCGCCCTGCCGCTCGCGGCGCGCATCAGACCCGCAAAGAGGCGAATGAAAGTGGATTTGCCCGCGCCGTTGGGACCAAGCAGCAACAGGCGTTCGCCCGCGGCGAGTTCCAGGTTGACGTCGATCAACGCCGGCATCCCCACCGGCTGACCCGGATACCTGGCCGTCAGTCCTTCGGCGCGGACGAGACTCACACCTCGGCGCGGCGCGCCAACATGAGCTGGCGCAGTCGTTGCCGGCCGCGCTCGCGCTCGACGTCATAGTCAGCCTGGCTGACATGGCCCGCGGCAAACCGCTCGTCGAGGGCAGCCATGCGCACGACAAGCTCCAGCCGCTCCTGCTCGGTCTCCACCGCGGGACGCGCCAGCCCGCCTGTTGGTGTACGGCGGAGTCGACCGCCGAACAGCAACACGCCGCCGCCGATCACGAACAGCACCACGCCCAGACTGATCAACGCCAGCTGGTTGGTGGGAATACCGGTGGCGCCACCCAGACCCGTCAGCTGACCGCCGATCATCGTCGACTTGCCGACGTTGGACGCGGAGTACAGCGCGTACGTCTGACCGCCGAGCTGCGTCGGACCGCCCGACTGGAGCGGGCTGCCCTGCAGCGCCAGACCCGAGTCGGGCAAATACATACTGAAGCTGCTCGTCGGATACGGCACCTGCATGCTGACGTCGACGTTCGACCCGCTGTACGGCAACTGGAAGGACATCGCGAACTGGTGGCGGCCTGGCGGGATCGGGGCGGTGACCTGGATGCCACCCACACCTGGAATGACGTCCTGGTCGCTGAATCCGGTCTGCATCTGGACACTCAGTGCGCCTTTGGGTAGCGCAAACTTGATGGCATTCGCCAGCTGCTGGTCCTGCGGGTCGGCGGTGACGAACGTGCGGTCGCTGTTGTTGATCAGCGCGCCCATTTCCATGCACTGGACGATGCCCTTGTCGGCGCCCATCACCAGCAAGTTCAGGCTCTCGAGCTGAATCGAGTTGTCGGTGGTAGTCGCGTCGTAGACGGTGATGTCGGCCTGGGTGGTCGACTGGTCGGTGAGCTGGAACGGCGTGTCCGAGGGATAGTTGACGTTCTGGTAGCGGGCGACGGTCAGGTAGACGTTGTTCGGGTCACGATCCACGCCGGTGAAGGTGTAGCGGCCGCTCGCGTCCGCCTGGACGGTTTGTTGACCCAACGGCGCCTGCTCCTTGCGACCAAAGGCGATGAGCAGCACCGAGGTGCCGCCGGTGTCGCCACCACCGCTGGTCTTGTTGAGGACCTGTCCGGTCACCGCGCCGTCGTTAGGGGCCGCGAAGGCTGGGGCTGATTGAGTTGCCAGCGTGGCTGCCGCGATGGCGCTGATAAACAACACGCGCAGGGTCAAACCACACCGGACGAGTCGGTTGACCCTTCGGTGTTGGATACCACCCTTGAACATCGACACGGTCAACACGGAGAGAGTCACCATTACCTTCGTCACGACACGTGTCACGGCACCGAGCTTTCCGCCGGCGCCTGGCGGCTCGACTGCCGCGCCGCGGCGAACGCCGCTCGCGCCGCGGCGATCTCGCGTTCGATCTCTTCGTCGACCGCGCCCAGCCTGCCTTTCTCGTCGCGCAGCGCGGCGCCCGCCTGCGCCAGCAACTGCGCCGACAACTGCTCGAAATCCGCCGTCGACAGCTTGCCCATGTCCCGGTCGAACTCGAGCTCCAGTACCTGCTGGTAGAGCCTGAAGCGGTTGGAGCTCGGGTTCTCGGCGGCCATCACGCTTTCGACGTGCGCCCCACGCGCGAACGGCAGCAGCACGAAGGCGGCCGCGGCCGCGACCAGCGCAATGCCCAGGATGGCGGGCAGCAGGTCAGGGCTCACCGACCGTACTCTTCGCGGAAACGGTGAAATTCGTCGGCGACGTCGCCGTCGACGGCCTGCGGGGTCGCGGTTTTGCCAGGCGCGGGGGCGCGGCGCCACGTTTTCAGCAGCGCGCCTACGATCAGAACCCCGACCAGGAAGCCGATCAGCGGTCCGACCCAGACGCCAAGTGAGATGCCGTGCTTGGGTGGCTCGGTGAGGATGCTGTCGCCGTAGCTGGCGACGAACTCGTTCAGGATCTGCTGATCCGACTCACCGGCGGCGAGCCTGGTGCGAATGACCGAGCGCATGTCCGCGGCCAGACCCGAGGGCGAGTCGGCGACGGTTTCCCCCTCGCAGACGGGGCACTGGAGTTGCAAGGCAACGCGGCGAACCGCGTCGTCGAGGGCGTCGGCGTGCGCGACCAGCGGGGCGAGTGCCATAAGAAGCAGCAGGATGGCCGACAACATCGTTAGTGTCGAAGATAAAATCCCTGGGCGGGGGGCCTCCCTCCGAGGATTTCGTGGTCGCCACAGCGGCGGGCTTGCCCGACCCTCCCGGACGGAGGGGGTGGATTCGGCACGTGTCACTGCTGAGCCGGCGGCCATTCTGTCAGAGGCGTCGGACGCCGAGGCACATCCACCGACGGCACGCGACACGTCAGGCTCGCCAGCACACTGACTGTCGCCACGGCGTCGCCTGAACCATCTCATGCTTCGATCCCCAGGGCGCCGCGCGCGGGCATCACCGCTCGCTGGCGACTCAGCAGCGGCGTTGGCCACATGATCACGACCGTGCCCAACAGCAACAGCACCCCGCCCGCCCAGATCCAGCTGACCAGCGGGTTGATGAAAATCGCCAGGCTCACCTGTGCCGCCGCGCCATCGCCCGTCCAGTCGCCCAGCACCACGTAGAGGTCCTCAAACGGCGTCGAGCGCAGCCCGACCTTGGTGCTCGGCTGTTGCGGGAAGTTGTCGAAGAACTGCTTTTCGGGACGGATCTCTTCGGCGCCGTTGACCGTCAGCATCCCATCCGTGACTTTGACACCGGGCTGCTGCGTGGTCTGAATGCCACTCGCGGTGATCGTGTAGCTGCCCAGGCTGACGCTCTGTCCCGGCGCGAGCGACACCTGCGCTTGCTGCTGGTAAATCTGGGAGCCAAGCGCGCCAGCGCCGATCAGCAGGATCGCCAGGTGGACGAGGTAGCCGCCGTAACGACGGTTGTTGCGTCGAATCAAGCCCCCAAGCGCGAGCACGTAGTTTTCGCCCGTCGCCCGATGCCGAGCGAGCGCGCCGCGCGCAAACTCCTGCACGATCGTCCCGAGCACGAACAGGCAGAGCCCGAAGCCCAGCAACGCAAATGGATCGCGTACGCCGCCGATGACCAGGATCAGCAGACCACCGACGGCGGCGCCCACGGGCACGAGAAAACTGTGCTGCAACTGCTCCCACGAAGCACGCCGCCACGGCAACAGTGGACCGATGCCCATCAGCAACAGCATCGCGCCCAGGAGCGGCCCTGCCACCTGCTTGAAGTACGGCGGCCCGACACTGACCTTCTGGTCGGCCACGGCTTCGGCCACCAGCGGATAAATCGTCCCCCAGAAGATCGCGAAGGCAATGCCCAGGAACAGCAGGTTGTTGATCAGAAAGCTCGATTCTCGCGAGAGGAGCGAGTCGATCTGATTGTCACCCCGCAATTGCGGCAGGCGCCAGAAGAACAGCGCCAGCGAGCCGGCGATCACCAGCCCGAGGAACGTCAGGAAGAATGGGCCAATCTCCGACAGGGCGAACGCGTGGACGGACGCCAGGATGCCGCTGCGCACGACGAAGGTGCCGAAGATGCTCAGGAAAAACGTCACCATGAGCAGGACGACGTTCCACGCCTTGAGCATGCCGCGCCGCTCCTGCATCTGGATGCTGTGGATGAACGCGGTGCCCACCAACACGGCATGAGCGCTACGTTCTCAACCGGGTCCCAGCCCCAGTAGCCGCCCCAGCCGAGCACGTGATAGGCCCACCAGGCGCCCAGGACGTTGCCCAGCCCCAGGATGACCCACGCCACCATCGCGTAGCGGCGTGACAGGACCAGCCATTCGTTGCCGAGCTTGCCGGTCGCCAGCGCCGCGATGCCGAAGGCAAACGGCACGCTCCACGCCATGAGCCCGGCCAGCAGCATGGGTGGATGAATCCGCATGCCCGCGTCGTACAGCAGCGGATTGAGACCGACGCCGTCGGCTGGCGGGTGCGGCAACGCCTCGAATGGAGTCGCGACAAAGCCCAGCAACAGCGTCATGAAGGCTTCGATGGTCATCAGCACGGCGACGACGTACGGCATGAACACGCGATGCGCGCCTGGCTTCCGCTGCTGCCACAGGACGACCGCCGTGAACAGCGCCAGCGTCCAGGACCAGTACAGCAACGAGCCCTGCTGACCGCTGTAGAAAGCGGCCAGCACCAGGTCCAGCGACATCGCCCGGCTGGAGTGCTCCCATACGTAGCGCAGCGAGAAGTCATGGACGGCGAGAGCGATCAGCAAGGTGAGCGACGCCGCGGTGATCAGCGCGGTGACCGCCCAGGCGGCGTTCTGCCCGCTGAGGATCAGCTCACGGGAACGAACGCGCACTCCCGCGAGCGAGCTGACGATCGCGTACAGCGCCAGCCCGAAGGCGCCGACGATGCAGATCTGGCCTAAAGCCGCCACGGGTCAGTTCCCCGGAGGGGTCCCGCTGTTGGACGTGGCGGCGTAATCATGCTCTTCAGGCGGCGCGGCGTCTTGCAGCCTCGATGGACACTTGGCCAGCACGTCGCTGGCCGTGAAGGTGCCCTGCGCATTCAACTTGCCCTCGGCGACGATCTCGACGTCCCCGGCACTGGTGTCGGCCATCGTATCGGGCACCTGGCCACCGGTGTAGGTGACGGTGAGCGGCGTGCTGGCCGCGGCGTCGGCGATCAGGAAATGGACACTCAGGCCGTCACCCTCGTGCCGCAGCGAGCCAGGCACGAGCGTGCCAGAGACGCGCAGCACCTGGTTCTGAGCCGACGCGCCTTGCGCCTGCAGCTCGCTGACCGTCAGAAAATACTCCGTCGTGCCTCGCAATCCCATGGTCACGAGATACGCAACCGCCAGCGCAATGACCCCCCCGGCGATGAAGAACTTGAGGTTGCTGCCGCCCGGCAGCGACCGGCTTGGCCTGGGGCTAGATTGAACTACTGAGGCCACTCTCGAAAACCCCCTTGAGCACCGCTGCCAGAAAAACGGTGGCGGCCCCGAAGATCAGCACGATTCGACCGTCCAGCCCGCCGACCGGTAAGCCTACTCGCCGCCAGCGGAAGGCAAACTGATACGCCACCACGGCGCACACCACCTTGAGGGCGAGCACCCCCGCGTACAGCCCGCCCGCGCCATGTGAAAGTCGATCGAAGCTCAGGACCGCCCCCGTTGCCAGGAACACCAGCAGGCTGAGGTCGGTGATCTCTTTGAACCGCTGGCGTGCCGCGGCGGGGTCGCCTCGAGGCGGACCGTCCAGCCACAGGACAGCGCTCCAACCCAGGAAGACGATTGATGCGGCAGCGTGCAGCCATCGAAGGACGACCAGCAGTCCCTCAGCCAGATCGGCCGCTGGCACGCTGCAGCTCGCCCAGGAACTGCTCCAGGTCAGCTGACGTCAGCACGTTCCACTTGCGGACGAGGTGCCCGTCGGTCGCGATGAAATACGTCTCGGGCACGCCGCGCATCCCGTACTGGACCGAGATCGATCCGGCGTTCCCCGACCCGTTCAAATAGGTGATGCCGTATTTGTGAAGAAACGACTGGGCGTCCGAGTCGATGTCCTGAACGTCAACGCCGACGAACGTCACCGTGTCACCGTAGCGCCGCGCGGCGTCCTGCATGACCGGCGCCTCATCCGCGCACGGCCCGCACCAGGATGCCCAGAAGTTCACGACCACGGGTTTGCCTGAGTGCAGCGCGCTCGACAGGCTGAAGGACGATCCGTCGAACAGGCCGAGCGTGAAATCGGGCGCGGCCGTGAACGGCACGTCGACGACCTTGCTGCTGGCGACTTCCTTTTCCTGCAGGCCAAACCACAGCAGAACGAGCAGACCAATGACCACCGCTCCCGAAACCGCGGCCAATGCCGCGGGTAGCCAGGGACGGGTCGAAACGTGTGGAATGGTCTCGTCCTGGATCGCCACCGACTCAGTCTAGAGGATGCCGTAGAGTCCTTGACAATGAACGTCCGCCTGAACGCGCCCGAAGATCGCCACGCTCCCCAGCGCATTCTCATGGCGCCAGGTCCGAGCAACGTCCATCCGCGCGTGATTCAGGCGCTGATCGAGCCGCTCGTCGGGCATAAGGACCCCTCCTTTCTTGCTGCAATGGAGGACACGGCGGCGCTGCTGCGCGAGGTGTTCCAGACGCGCAACCGGGCGACCTTCGCCCTGCCGGCCACGGGCGGCAGCGGCATGGAGGCCGCGCTCGTCAACGTGCTCGAACCGGGCGACACGGTGGTAGTGGCCAACGCGGGCTTCTTCGCGCAGCGCATGGTCGATATCTGCACGCGTTTGACGGGAGTCAACGTGGTGGTTGTTCCAGGCGCCTGGGGCGAGCCGGTGGCCCGTGACGCGGTTTTGAGCGCGATTCGCCAGCACCGTCCACGCGCCCTGGCGATCGTCCACGGAGAAACGTCGACGGGCGTCGAACAGCCGCTGGAGGGGCTGGCCGCCGAATGCCACGCGCAGGATGCGTTGCTCGTCGTCGACGCGGTGGCCACGCTTGGCGGCGTGCGCTTGCCGGTGGACGAGTGGGAGATCGACGTCTGTTTCAGCGGCTCGCAGAAGTGCCTCTCCGCACCGCCCGGCATGGCGCCCATCACCATTTCGGACCGCGCGATGCGCGCGATCGAGGCTCGTCACACACCGGTAGCAAGCTGGTATTTCGACCTCAGGCTGCATGCTCGACTGTGGGACACTGACCATTCGTATCACCACACCTCGCCGGTGCTCAGCGTGTACGCCCTTCGCGAAGCGCTCCGCCTCGTCGTCGAAGAGGGAGTGGACGCGCGCATCGCCCGCCATTGCCTGCACGCGATGGCGCTCGGGCAGGGCATCGAGGCGCTCGGGCTCCAGCAGTTCGCCTGCCAGGGCTTTCGCATGCCATCGGTGGTTACCGCCCTGACGCCGGCTGGCGTCTCCGCGCGCGCCGTGCGCAAGCTGCTGCTTGACTCGCTCAACGTGGAGATCAGCGTTGGCCTCGGCGAGCGGTCGGACGGAATGTGGCGCATCGGGGTCATGGGTCACTCGGCCCAGCAGGCCAATGTCATGCTGGTGCTCACCGGGCTGGAGCAGGCACTGCGGTGCGTCGGGTTGACCCCAGGCGGATCAGGTGCGCGCGCGGCAGCCGAGGTCTACGAGCACACCCGTTTGTAACTATCCCAGGGCGGCCATCTGCCGCAGCGCGATCCGATTGTCTGGTTCGCGCGCGAGGGTCCGCTCGAAGGCATGCCGCGCGCCGTCCCTGTCGCCCAGCTCTATCAGCGCCCGCCCAAGCATGTTCGTGCCGCGCGGCCCGAGCGGCTCGCCGCCGCGCAGCGCGTCCACTGCTGCCTGCCACTGTTCCTTCTGGATCAATCCGGCGGCCAGGGCCTCAACCTCTTCAGCTTTCACCACTGCCCGCGCGGGCGCGGCTCGGGCGGACGGCGGCGCCCACGGCACGCCCGCGCGCTGACACAGGTCCATCAGTAGACGCTCGGTATCCGCGGCGCTGGCCTGGCCCAGGGCCGCGATCGGCCGGCCGTGTAACGTGCGAATGCCGCCGGCCAGTGGCAGGCCTTCCCCAAGCAGGTCTCGGCCCAGGTCGCTGCCGAGGAGCACGACGCCCCGCGGATGCGCCCGCTGCATGCTCACCCCAATGGCCGCTCGAGACGCGCCGCGATCGAGAGCCTTCGCCAGGACCATCACGCCGACGGCTAGCCGCGCGACCAGCGGTGCGATTTGCGCCCCGTGCGGCAGTGCCGGGAGCATCTGATGGGCCTGCGGCGGGTCGTCGATCTCGCGTGCAGTCGGCGCCAGGTCAGCGGCTTCGCGGGCGACCATCAACAGATCCATCTCGCAATCATTTCATGCCACCGCCAGGGTGCGGCAAGAGGCCGTTACGACCCGGTTACGCCGATCCGCGTCGAGTGGTGACGTCCAACTGGTACGCTTAGGCTGGACAGACACCCGTGGCCGTGGAATCCCAGACGCAGCGACCGATCGAAGTCGAAAACGTCCGCCAGGAAGAGCATCACTTCGGCGGCGACATCGTCTGGTGGACGCTGCTGCTCCTGTTCAGCATCCCGGTGCTGCTCTGGGGCCTGTCGTTGACACCCGACACCATCGGCTTCCTGATCCTCGGCGTGGGCGGGATCATGGCCGGGCTGGCTTTCGCGCAAATCATGTTTCGGCTGCCGTACTTCACGAACAGCTTCGTCAGGAGCGTGGTCATCGTGCTGCTGCTGACTCTCGTGGTGTGCGGCATTGCCTTCCTCTTCAACCTGACGCTGCCGGTACCCGAAGCGCGCCTCGACGTGACCTTCAAGCCGCCGATCTCGGGCGGCTAGTCCCATCACGGTCACCTCTCCCCCTGGGAGAGGTCGCGCGCCAGCGCGGGTGAGGGATGGGCATCCGCCTACTTAGGTACCCCCTCACGCCTACCCTCTCCCAGGGGGAGAGGGGGTGGCCTCTACCGGCCTGGCCACCACGCTCGTCACCCAGCCCTCGACGCCGTCAGCCGTGCGTACGTGAAGCCAGTCGCCGCTGCCGGGCACGTCGCGGTGTTCGAGCACGTCCAGGACTTGCTGCTCGCGCAGCGCCGCGACAGGCCTGCCCGTCACCGGGTCAGCTCGCAGCACCGCGCCCAGCCCGCCCGTGTTGGCGATTACGATGCGTTCGCCGGTTGGCGTCGCCCTCGGCGTGGGCGGCGTGGTGGCCGTTGACGCGGGCGGCGCCAGCGTCGGAGGCGGCGCCTGGTCCAGCGTCGAGGCGCGCCCGCGCGCAGCGGTCGGCGTCGCATCCGACAAGCTGAAACCGGGTGTCGGCGTGACGATGGTTACCCCGGGCGCGGGTGCTGGCACGGAACTCGCCAGATCGAGAAGCCTTGGCATCTCCACCACGACCAGCAACGGCACTCCCAGCAACGCGATGATCAGCACAGCGCGGACGAGGTTCGCCACCGAGCACACGTTACCGTAGCGAGAAGTCCAGTCCGTACTACAGTAAGCCCACAATGTTGCCTGGCCGTCCGCCACGCGCGCTCATCGTCGCGCGCGTGCAGGCCATCGAAATTAGCCTGGACTGGCGCTGGCCGCCGGTGCTCGCGCTCGGCACGTGGCTTCTGGCACAGAACGTTCTACCCGCGCGTTTCCCGAGTTGGGAGCTGGGCACCACCTGGTTGACGGCGGCGGCCGCGGTCCTCGCGGGAGAGGTCGCGCTACTCCTTCACGAGCTGTCACATGCCCTGATTGCCCGCTCGCACGGGCAGCATGTCACGCGCATCGTCTTCCACGGCTTCCAGGCGCAGACCGTCATCGAAGAAACGCCGTCAGCGCCGTTGTGCGAGGTGCTCACCGCGCTCGCGGGACCAACCATCAATCTGTTGCTGGCTGGTCTCGCGGGGGTGATTCGTTTTGCATTCCTGGTGCAGGGTCCGCTCGACGCGTTCCTGCTGATGCTGACCGTCGGTAATGCCGCCGCGGCGGTGTTGAGCCTGCTGCCCTTCGGTTCTGCCGACGGGGCACGCGCATTGGCCGCTCTGCGGCGGCACTGCCGCTTAGAAGGCGAGATTGCCTGTGAGCGCCAGGACGATGACGATCAGAATCAACAGGCCCAACGGCGACCAGCCGTAGTAGCCCCATCCGCGGGTGCTGCCAAAGCCGCCGCCCAACAAGGCGAGTAACAAGAGAATGACGAGGATCGTCAGGAGCATGTCTTGGTCTCCTCCTTATCTGGCGGTGAAGAAGGCAAGGCGCGTGCCACCGCGCGCGTAGAACGCGGTGCTCGTCGGGGTCGATGCCAGCCGCGTCACCCGCGCGCAGCGCACTGGCACCGAGAACTACTCGCTCCACGTGCTGCGCGAATTGCTGGCTGCCGATCATGACAACGCCTACCGCCTGTACCTGAGTGCGGCCCTGCCCGAAGGACTTCTGCCACGCCATCCGCACGCGACGACACGCCTGATCGGTCTGCCACGACTCTGGACGCACGTGGGTCTCTCGCGCGAGATGCGTCGCGATCCGCCCGATGTCCTGTTCGTGCCGAGCCACGTCTTGCCGCTGCGCGCCCCGCCCAGGTCAGTGGTGGTCGTCTACGACGTCGGGCACCGCCTCTTCCCGCGCGCACACGCCTTCTCGGAGCGGCTGTACCTGGAGTGGTCGATTCGACGCCACGTACGCATCGCTACCCGCCTGCTGACGATCTCCGAAGCGTCCAGACGCGACCTGGTGCGGCTGTACGGCGCCGATCCGGCCCGCATCGACGTGGCCTATCCCGCGGTCGACCAGCGCTTTCGTCCAGCGTCGGCCGAGGAGATCGACCGAGCCCGCCGGCGCCACGGCCTCGCCGACCCGTACGTCCTGCACCTGGGCACCATCAAACCCCGTAAGAACCTGCCGCGGCTGGTCGAGGCGTTCGCCCGAGCCGACTTGCCTCGTGACGTCCAGCTCGTGCTCGGCGGGATGACGACGTATGGCGGCGGCCCGCTGGAAGAGGCCATCCGCGCGCGCGGGCTCGAGCAGCGCGTGAAGCGACTGGCGTACGTGCCTGACGCGGACCTGGCGGGCCTGTTCAGCGGCGCGGCCTGCGTGGCCATCGTCAGTCTGTACGAAGGCTTCGGCATGCCAGCCCTGGAGGCGTTGGCCTGCGGAGCGCCACTGCTCGCGAGCAACCGCGGCTCACTGCCAGAGATTGCTTCTGAGGCCGCGGTCATCGTGGACCCGCTGAACGTGGACGCCATCAAGGCCGGACTCGAACGCCTGACGGGTGACGCATCGCTGCGCGACGAGCTTCAGCAGCGAGGCCCAGCCCGCGCCGCGGACTTCAAGTGGTCGGCCGCGGCGCGCGTCACGCGGGATGCGCTCGAAGCGGCGTTCCAGACAGATGCTCACACACGCGCGCCATTTCCGCGGCGGTCCGCTGCCAGCTGAATTGCTCGGCGCGGCCGCGAGCGGCCAACCCGAACGCATGGCGGCGCCGCGGATCGTGGACGAGCAGTCGCACTCGCTGGCGGAAGGTGACCTCGTCGCTCACCAGGTAGCCGGTCTCGCCGTCGACCACCGTCTCTTGCAAGCCGCCGTCACGCCAGGCGACGACCGGCACGCCGCACGCCATCGCTTCCAAGGGCGCCAGGCCGAACTCCTCTCCGTAGGGCGCAAACACCGCCACCGCCGCGCCGCGATACGCCTCAGCCAGGTCCGATGAGGTGAGGCGCCCGCGGAAGAAGACGCCGCGCGGGGCTCGCGACCGCCACTCGCGCAAGACCTCGGGCGCCGCGCCACCGACTACGTGCAGCGGCAGGTCGGGCACGTCGCGCCACAGATCGATCAGGCGGTCGATGCCCTTTTCGGAGGACAGACGACTGACGGAAAGGGCGTAGGCCGGCTCGAACGCAGGCCGCGGATGGAACAGCGCCAGGTCGACGCCGGGGTAGACCACCGCGTCGGGAACGCGTCGATACAGTTGTCGCAAACGCGCCGCGGCGTAGTGGCTGTTGGCCACCAGCTGCGCGGCGCGCCGCACGGCCAGGAAATCCACGGCGCGCCGCGCCAGCAGGTCGAGGCGGCGCGCACCAGGCTGCAGAAATATGCTGCGCGTGGAGTGGACCCAGTACGCCACGCGCGGTCCATTGCGCATCGCCAGCAAGTTGGCCCCGAACGAGTTGGTGACGATCGCGTCGGCCTCGACCCGCGACAGCAGCCAGCGCGATCGCCCGTAGCGCGTGTACGGCAGGCTGGCCAGCTCCGGATAGGTGCGACGCGGGTCGAATCCGCCGAGCAACAGGTGGACCTCGTGGCGCTCGATCAACGCGCGGCCGAGCTCGAGCACCGCGCGTTCGCCGCCGCCAAAGGTGTTGGCGTGACTGTGCGCCAGGACGATGCGCATACGCTCCGAACTATGAACCCACTGGGGAGTGAGTGCCGGCGCTCGTGGCGCATAACTCGGGCCTTGTCGGTCGGTAGGGGAGACCCCTACGACCCCCAGGGATGGTTGGTGTCGCCGCGCACGGGTGGCGCTCACCAAGGGACACGTGTCGCTCCCCACGGGTGGCGCTTGGTGTCGCCGCGTATGGATGACGCTCAGCAGACACGTGTCTCGCCCGACGACTACGCGTTTCTGTGCGGCGGCGGGCGAATGTGCCAATCTCGTAATGTGCGAGGCCCCGTCCAAGCCGGCGTGGCGGGCGAAATCCGGTGATCTTCAACTGCCGCGCGTGTTTCAAATTTCGCACCTTTCGTAACCGGTGGTGACCCGCCGCCGTTGGGCGAGTAGTCACGTGCGACACCCGCCAGCGGCACCCGTCAGCAGAAATGTTTCGATTCGTTACACCGATGTCACGTTGTCGCTCGGCGCGGCGAGCACTTACAATCTCGCCCGGCCGACCGGGCCGTGCAATGTCAGATCTGCACCACCCCCGCACCGATCATTGCCGTCCAACCCGTTGGCTGCGCATATCCACCGCGACCCCTCGTCCGAGGCGCGCTCGCGTGGATAGGCTTCCCATCTGGCACTCGCCGAGGAGCTTGAGCAGTCTATGCATCTGACCACGGAGGCCGGGGATCCGGTCGCGCCAGTCCTGTTCGAGGAGGACTCCCTCGGGCTCGCCCCGAACATCGTTCTTCCCGAGCCACTGCCCGACGAAGATGACAGCGGCGACGATCCGCTACGGACCTATCTCCGTGAGATACATGAAGTCAATCTTCTCACCGCCGCCGATGAGCGAATGCTCGCCTGCCGCATGGAGGAAATGATCTGTCTCGACGAAGTGCGAGCAGAGCTTTCAGGCGCCGAAGGTGGTGAGCCGACGGGCACCGCCGTCGCCCTGCGACTGTACGAGCGTTTCTACGAGCGGAGCCCCCTCGCCGAGGTGCTCAGCGAAATGGAGCGCGTCGAGGATGTCTCGGAGTTGCTTCAGGCGCAATCCGTTCGGCAACGCCTCGACTACGTGC
Source organism: Chloroflexota bacterium (assembly GCA_019247515.1). Classification (GTDB taxonomy): domain Bacteria; phylum Chloroflexota; class UBA6077; order UBA6077; family CF-72; genus CF-72. The sequence goes on from JAFAOS010000366.1 coordinate 16,180, forward strand.
CCGATCTTGACCTGGGCAGCGCGCTCGGCGCTCGCGTGGGCATGGACGCCAGTAGCGCACAGGCCTATATCGTGCGCTTCTCGATCGATACGCGCCTGTTTGCGCCGCCCGTCCTGAGCCTGCTGGCATCCGAGAATCCGTCCGACCTGCCCTCGCCCACCTGCATGTGGCAGCGTCTGGTGGCCGCCAGTTGTGAAGACGAGCTGACCGACTTCTTCGACGAAATGCACACGCGCGGGGAGCGCGCCGAACGGCGCCTGATCGAATCCAACCTCCGGCTCGTGGTGAGCGTCGCCAAGAAATACCTGGGCCGCGGTCTGGCGCTGCTGGACCTGATTCAGGAGGGCAACCTCGGGTTGATGCGCGCCGTCGAGAAGTTCGATCATCGCCGCGGCTTCAAGTTCAGCACTTACGCCACGTGGTGGATTCGCCAGGCCGTCGGGCGGGCGGTCGCCGATCAGGCGCGCACCATCCGCGTACCGGTACACATGACCGAGGTGATCAATCGCCTGGCCAACGTCTCGCGCGACCTGATCCAGGAGCTCGGGCGCGAACCGTCGGCCGCCGAGATTGCGCTGGCGATGGGCCTGGTCACCGAATGGTTCGAAGCCGAACTGGCCATCGACGCGGGCTCGCTGCACGAGGACCCGGTGATGCGCCGTCGCGAGATTCTGAAGACGGGCTCATTGTTCGAGGTGTGGCGGCTGCAGTCTCCGATGCGTGACGAGCTCGAACGCGCCGCTCAGCGAGTGATGCAGGCTCGACGCGCTGCGCGCCACCCCGTGAGTCTGGCCGCGCCAATTGGTGACGACCAGGACGGCCAGTTGGGTGACCTGATCGAGGACGCCGAAGCGGTGTCGCCGATCGAGGAGGCGTCTCAGGCGCTGCTGCGCGACACGGTCCATAACGTGCTCGGCTCGCTTTCCCAACGCGAGAGCCGCATTATCGCCTTGCGTTTTGGTCTGGACGACGGACGCCAGCGTACGCTGGAGGAAGTTGGCCGTGAGTTCGGGGTTACTCGGGAACGCATTCGCCAGATCGAGGCCAAAGCGCTCCGCAAGCTACGGCATCCCAGCCGGTCCAAGAAGCTGCGCGATTACCTTCGGTAAGCCGGTCGCGTCCCTTGCGGCGCTCCTCATGCTTGGCGGGACAGTTGGCTGTTCCGTGCTGCTCGGCCCGGACGCCACGCCCGTTCCGGGCGCGGCAGCCACGCTGACGCGCAGCATCAACACGCCGATTCCGACGCCCGTTCGCACGCCATCACCACAGCCGGCGGGCAGCCCGAGCCCATTGCGCGTGGCGGTCGCCGCGTCGCCGAGTCCGTCGTCCGGGCAGGTGGCCGCGGCGCTGAGCGACGCGGACGTCGCCGCGGTGCAGAGCCAGCTCGACCAGAGTGTGAGTACGCCCGACCTGTCGGGCATCGACGATCTGCTGCTCGATCACGTGTCGCTGTCCACCCAGCAGGGCGGCAGCGTCATGGATAGCTCCGACGCCGCGAGCTGGTTACGCGACCACGCCGGACCCGGCATCAAAGTCGACCAGGTCACGCGTGGCACGCAGGACGTCATGCTCCAGGTGGTGACCGACGGTTGGCCCGACAAGGACCCCATTCAGAACGGACAGGTCACCTTCAGCCTGCGCCGCTACGACCCCAATGGCCGACAGGACGAGTCCGGCGGAGGGCAGTGGAAGATCGACGTTATCCAAGCTGACTGAGCGCCCCCAGCGCCGGGGGAATCTCGGCGAAGAGGTCGCTGGCCAGCAGCGTGCGCCAGCCGCGCTGAACGACGTTCGCCGCCGCGAGACCGTGGACGCCGACCGCCAGTCGGGCCGCGTCCCAGGCGGGCAGCCCCTGGGCGAGCAGGCCCGTGGTGATGCCTGCCAGCACATCGCCGGTGCCGCCGGTGGCCAGCGCCGCGTTGGCCCGCGGCCACACGTCGACGCGACCGCTCGGCGCGGCAATACACGTGAACGGGCCTTTGGCCGCCAGCACGCAGCCCCATTCGCGCGCGAGCCGACCCGCTTCGGACCACACGGTCTCTTCGCCCGACGGACCGTGTCCCACCAGGCGCTCCAGCTCGCCTGAATGCGGGGTGAGGACCACGTTGCCATCGACCAGGTCCACCCAGTTGTCGATTTCCGAGAGGGCAACCAGTCCATCGGCGTCGATGACCAGCGTGTGCTCGCGGGGCCGGAGGCAAAGAAGCTCGCGCACGAACTCGGTAGTCCCCGCGCCGCGTCCCAACCCCGGCCCGACGACCACGGCGCCGTACGACTGAAGGTACGGCTCGAGCGCCCGAGCCGCGGCAGCGCCCTCGTCCGCGCGAATCTCGGTCTGCGAAAAAGTAGCTTCCGGCAACTGGCCCGCCACATTCAGGCGCACGTCCCGCGTCGACGCCACGGTCACCAGTCCCGCCCCCACGCGTGCCGCCGCGCCCGCGCACAGGACCGGCGCACCCAGGAAGTGGTCCGAGCCTGCCGCTACCAGGGCGCGTCCAAAGCGGTACTTGTGCGCGTCAAGTCCACGGGCTGGCACCAGCCGCCGGAGAGCTGTCTCGTCCAGGATCGTGTACGGCAGACTGCTCTCGGCAAGCCCGATCTGGCGCGGGATCAGTCGGCCGACCCGCTCGGCCGCCGGGAACCGCAACAGCCCCTGCTTGACACCTCCGAGCGTCACGGTGGCGTCGGCCCAGACTGCCTCGCCCGGAACCTCGCCGGTGTCGGCGTCTACGCCGCTCGGCAGGTCCAGAGCCACCACGCGTCGGCCCTCGCGCGCCGCGTTCAGCCGCGCCGCCAGCGAGGCGAGCGGCTCGCGCAAGGCGCCCCTGGCACCAATGCCGGCCAGCGCATCCACCGCAACCTGCGCGCCCGTCAATGCCCGATCGACCCCCACACCATCCTCAGACGCGACCAGCGAGGCGCCCAGCCCGCGCAGCCACGCCAGCTCGTCGGGCCTGACCGCGTGTCGCGGCGCCAGGACGAGGTCGACGCCCAGGCCGCGCTCGAGCAGCCGTCTCGCGGCCACCGCTCCGTCGCGCCCGTTATTGCCGTGCCCGACCAGGACGACGAGACGCTCGGACACGTCGACCATGCGCAATACTTCCTCGGCAACCGCCTGGCCCGCGCGTTCCTGAAGCTCCGCCTCCGTACACCCGGCCGCGAATGCCGCGGCCTCCAGTGCGCGCATCTCCTCGACGGAGACGATGTTCACCGTCCGGTGCTAGGCGGGGGCGGGGGCAGGCACCGGGGGCTGTTGCGGCTGCTGGGTCGGTGTGCCACCCATAGGCGCGCGTGGTCGCGGGCGGCGATAGTGGGCGCGAACGGCGTCCCCGATCTTGCGCGGCTCGGCGCTCCTGGACTCACGAATCGCCTCCACGACGATGTGCGGCGGCGGGAGCGCGCCGGTCTCTTCGGCCAGGCCGCGGCTGAAAACCTCCATGAAATGATCATCCACTTCCTGGCCGCTGAATTCGGCGAGCAAGCGCCGCATCTCGGCGATGTCCTCGTCGTCGCGCCGCCGCTGTTCAGCCCGCTGCTGCAGCATCGAGGTGCGGCTCGGAGGCCGACCTGCGCCACCCATCGGCGGACCACCCGGCCGCGGTGCGCCCATGCCCGGTCGGGCTGGACGCGGGCCCGTTGGTCCACCCGGCCGTGGTCCACGCGCACCGGCCTGTCGATCGCCCATCGGGCTACCCGTCGCCGGGGCGGTGAAGTCGGGCTCCAACTCGCGGCCACGTCCGCGGCCCCGCGGCCCGCCCCCGCTGGGTCGGCGGCGCTCGCGGCCAAGCTCGTCACCACGGTGCTCGCGCCGAGGCGCGCCACGGCGTCGGTCACGGTCGAACTGACCATTGGGATCCAGGTCGTCAGTTTCCAGGTAGCGGTCTACCGATTCGCGGCGCGGGCGGGTCGCGCGGCCCCTGGGTGCGGATTCGACCACCACCAGCGGGGCTTCATCTTCCTGAGGAACCTCTGTCGGCGCCAGCCCCGCCTCTTGCAGCGCGGCGTACTGACCGAGCAGCGCTTCCTTCAGCGACCTTCCCACACTCGCTCCCTGGTGACGTTCAAATTCCTGGCCCCTCCAGCTCGGCCCAGCATCGCGGCTGCAACGTTACTCGATCTCGTGCGGTCAGCGCTATTTGCCCGACGCGCGTGCCAGCCCTGTCGCGGCGGCAGTCTGGCCATTGTCAACCCTGCTGGTCATGGACCCACGCGGAGTCACGCCGACTCCGTTGGCATGCGCAGCAGTCTAACAGAACGCACAACACCTCATCATGGCTGCCTATTCCGTTTCCGGCGGTCCCGACCAGATTCGAACTGGCGATCTCGTCCTTGACAGGGACGCATGTTGGGCCGCTACACCACGGGACCGGGGCTGGGCCTGGATTCGCTCACGGAGCAGCGAGATTGTACCGGCTGCCGTTCAGCCGTCGCCAACGGACTGTTCGACCGCCCGCAACGCCGTCACCAGCGCTTCCTGTCGCAGGGCAAGCGTCAGATCACCACGCGTCTTTTCCAGGATGCCACGCGTGTTGTCCGTCGTTCGACGCAGGCCACCCGTCAGCGCATCGGGGTAATCCATCGTCACCAGCAAGCCGTAGATCTCGTCCATGGCGCCCAGCAGCCATTCGCAGCAGTCGGCCTCGCCGCGCCGCAGCAGGTCGAGCACGTAGCGGCGCGCCTCGCCAACGGCTTCGCCCATGCCGTTCAGAAACGCCGCGGGGGCGATCCCCAGCTGGCTCGGATCGGGCAGCGCGCAGCGATTGGCCAGCGCCAGCGTGCAGCACGCCTCGGCCAGCTCCTTCTGCGCATCCTGCACGTAGCCGGCCCAATACAGGTCGGCATGCTCGGCGAGTGTCGCGCAGATGCGGTCGTTGAGCGCATGCGCTTCGCCGATCAACGCCTCGGCGGAGTCGAACTCGTGGCGATGAACGGCGCGGATGGAGTTCGCGCAGGTGCGCACCAGCTCGCGCGACCAGCGCAGCGCCTGCTCGCGCGCCGCGTTCTTGCCGTCGAGCTCGGTCCGTGCCCACGCCTCGATGCCGTCCAGCCCCAGACCGCTCATTCGAGCACGATCTCGATGCGTTTGTTGCCTTTGCCTTTGTTCTCCGACCCGACAATCCGCACTCGACCCACCTCGCGCGTATTGGCCACATGTGTCCCGCCATCCGCCTGTTGATCGATACCTTCGATATTGACCACGCGAATGATCTCGATGCCTTCGGGCAGCAGGTTGACCCTGGTGCGAATGAGATCGGGTATCTCAAAGGCCTCTTTGCGCGGCACGAACCTGATCGAGACCGAGTGGCCTTCGACCAGGAGCTCGTTGGTGCGCTCCTGAATGCGCTGGAGGCGATCCTGCGAAAGGTCCGGCAGCAGAAAATCCATGCGCGCGCGATCCGGGTACATCTGGCCGCCAGTCACCGTCGAGCCGAACAGCTGGTAGATCACGCCGCTCATCGAGTGCAGCGCGGTGTGATGCCGCATGAGCGCGTAGCGGCGGTCCCAGTTGATCTCACCATGCAGCGGCGTGCCGGTCGGGGGCGCATTGCCCTCCACGCGGTGGATCACCTGTGAGCCAGACTTGCGCACCTCGACCACGCTGTTCGAGCCACCCTCCCAACGCAGGGTGCCGAGGTCGTGGGGCTGTCCACCACCCGTGGGATAAAAGGCGGTTCGATCGAGAATCAGCCCACCCTCGGGTGTCACGTCCTCGACCACCGCGTCGAACGCGCGCAGGTACGCATCGGTCGAGTACAGCTGCTCGGTCTCGCTCACGGCCAGATGGTAGCGATTTGTAGCGCGCCCGCGTGTTGCGACGGGTCATCACCGCGACCTAGCATCGCGGGCCAAAGCGGAAACATGGTGCGATTCGGCGTCCTGGTGGTCGGCTGTTTGACGTTCCTCGGTCTCGCGTTCCTGGCCGCCGGCCCGCTGCACGCCAGCACTCCGCCACTGGCGACCCCCGTCCTCGTGTCGCCGTCGGCCACGGCGTGGCCAATACCCGTGGTGACCTCGGCCGGTGCGACGGTCACCCCGTATCCGACCAGTGTCGGCCTGGCGGGCGCGGGGCGCGTACCGCTGGTGCCCGCTCCCACGCTGCAGTCTCTGGATGCGCCGGAGCTGCGCGCGGTGTGGGTCGATGCGTTCCACGACGGCTTCAAGACGCCCCAGCAAGTCGACACGCTGGTGGCCTGGGCGCGTGCCGCCAATCTCAACGCGCTGTTTGTCCAGGTGCGCCGCCGCGGCGATGCGTACTACCTGAGCTCGCTGGAGCCGCGCGCCGAGGATCCCGACCTCGCGCCGGGCTTCGACGCCCTGCAGTATCTGATCGACAAGGCCCACCAGGGTCCGCAGCGCCTGCAGGTGCATGCCTGGCTGGCGACGCTGCCCGTCTGGTACATGCGCACGCCTCCCCTGGCGCCCAATCACGCGTTCAACACCCACGGACTCACCGCCAATCCCGCCGACAGCTGGCTGATGTCGCGCGACGACGGCGAGACCTGGGCCGGCGACGACAACGGCGGCACGTATTACCTCGATCCTGGCGATCCCGCGGTCCAGGCGTACACGACCGACGTGTTCGTCAACCTGGTGCGCAACTACGGCGTCGACGGCGTGCACCTCGACCAGGTGCGCTACTACGAAGGCGAGCCCTTGCGCTGGGGCTACAACCCCACGAGTGTCGCGCGCTTCAACGCCCAGTTCAATCGCGACCCCGCCACACAACCGGACCCGACGGACCCCGACTGGATCGCATGGCGCCGCGACCAGGTCAGCGCGCTGGTGCGGCGCATCTACACACAGGTCAAAGCCATCAAGCCGGACGTGGCGGTTACCGCGGCGGTCGTAACCTGGGGCCGAGGGCCAGTCACCGACGCCGACTGGCAGAAGCAGGCGGCCTACGCCGCGGTCCTGCAGGACTGGCGGACATGGCTCCAGCAGGGCATCGTCGACTACCTGCTGCCGATGGACTACTTCCGTGAAGGCACCGAGCAGGCCGGCTGGTTCGACACCTGGACACAGTGGCAGGTGACGTACGCGAACCGGCGCGGCGTCGTCCTGGGGCTTGGCTCCTACCTGAATTCGCAGGACGGCGTGCTGGCGCAGCTGAGCCGTGCACGCGCTCTCGGCCCGCTGGGCGTCGCGCTGTACTCCTACGCCGTGCCGGACGCTGACCTGGAAAACGCCAGCGCCGACGACAGGCTGGCTTTCGCCGCGCAACTCAGGTCGATTTTCACGCGGCCGGCACCGGTGCCAACGCTCGGTCCAGCGCTCGTGGCGAGCGCGGGTCCATGATCGCTTAGTATCCAGGCGGCGTGCGGCTGACCAGTGTTGCGGTTGTCCTGTTGACCCTGGGCGTAGCCTGCGCGCAGCTCACGCCCGCGCCCCTGGGCCAGGTCGATGCGCGCCCGCCAGCCCTCTCACCCGAGCTGCGGAATCAGGCCAATCGACTGGACGTCCACTACCACCTGAACGCGCCCGCGACCGTCTCGAGTCGCGTCGAGTCGAATGACGGCCAGCAGTGGCCCATCGCAGCTGACGCGTCGCGCCCCACGCCGGGTGACTACGTGCTGCAGTTCGATGGAACCGTCGCTGGTCCAGGCCCCAACGAGCGACGCGTGCTCCCCGACGGCGACTATCGCCTGGTTCTCGACGTCCAGGGGGCCACCCAGCAGCAAGAAGCGCCAGTGCCGCTCACCATCCGCGGCGCCGATACGACGCTGCCAACCGTCAGCGACCTGTCCCTCCTGCCAGACCACATCTCGCCGAACTTCGACGCGCAGGACGACGTCACGCACCTGACGTATTCACTGGGCAAGCAAGCGCTGGTCTCACCGTTTCTGGACACCGCCTCGGACTCTGGCTCCCAGCGGCGCGTGTGGGTGGGCGAAGAGGTCAAGACCCCGGCTGGCGTTCAGAACCTGACCTGGGACGGCACGGCGAACGGTCAACCCGTCCCCGACGGCCAGTACATGCTGGGCATTCGCGCCCGCGATGCCGCTGGCAACATCGTCGAGAGCAGCCAGCCACTCGTCGTCGAGGATTCCGGCGTGCCCGAAGCGGCGATCGTTTCGGCCCAGATTGGACCCCCGCAGATCATCCGCGGCGACGAGGTCTGCCTGGACGCCATCGTTCGCAACACGGGTCAAACGGTCCTGCGCACCCAGGGACCCGACCCGGGCTACGTCTACAGCTCGCTGGATAACTTCAGCTCGATCGACAACCACGCGTACACCGAGCATGCCGGCTACTGGCGGATCGGCCTGAACTGGTCGGGGAGTACCGACATGACCGGCGCGACCTACCCGTACCGCTGGGGCTTCGGTCACGATCTGCAGCCGGGCGACGAAGTGACCATTCACGGCTGCGTGCAAGTGCAGAACGAGCAGGACCAGGTGGTGTACGCGGCCGGGCTCGTGCAGGAGAACGTGGCGATTCACAACGCCGGCGCCGGCCTGGTCCGCATCCTGATCTCCTGAGTGGGCGTGACGCCGCGCGTCTCGGTCCTGATCGTCTCGTTCAACACCTGCCGACTGACCCTGGAATCCATCGCTTCGGTGGTCGGTGAATCCGACGCCGAAGTGATCGTGGTGGACAACGCCTCCGACGACGGCAGTGCCGACGAGATCGGCGCGCGGTATCCGTCCGCGCGTCTGGTTCGCTCCGACGTCAACGCGGGTTTCGCCGCTGGCGTGAACCGCGCCGCGAGGCTTGCCAGTGGTTCCGCGTTCGTGGTGCTCAACTCCGACGCGCGCGTGGAGCCGGGCGCTATTGGTCGCATGCTCGCGCTGCTGGAGGCGAACCCGCGCGCCGCGCTGGTCGCGCCGGCGCTCTACTACCCCGATGGCCGCCCGCAGCCCGCGGCCTTCAAGTTTCCGGGACTGGTCCAGATCGCGCTCGACCTGTACCCGATCGACCGTCTGACGGACAGGGGCCTGAACGGCCGCATCCGCGCCGCGCAGCCCACCCAGATCGACCATCCGCTCGGCGCCTGCATGCTCATCCGCCGCGCGGCGTGGCAGGACGTCGGGCCGCTGGACGAGGGCTACTTCATGTACCTCGAGGAGATCGACTGGTGCCGCCGCGCTCGGGCGCGCGGGTGGCAGATCTGGCATCACCCTGGCGCACGCGTGATCCACCACGGTGGCGCGTCGACGAGCCAGCAGCCCGAGGCGATGCTCGCCCAGTTGTGGCTGGCACGCTTGCGCTACTACCAGCGCTACCACGGGCCAGCCTACAACCGGATCGTTCACGGCCTGGTCCGCATGGGTCTGCGCCGACGCGGCAGCCGGCTCCAGCGGCGAACCTCGGCTCCTGACCCGCCGTGAAGCTTTCCGCGGTGGTGATCGCCCGCGACGAGGAGCGCATGCTGCGGGACTGCCTGGCCTCGCTGGCTTTCGCCGACGAGCGCCTGGTCCTGGTCGATACGCGCACCCTGGATCGCACCCGCGAGATCGCCCGCCTGGCTGGCGCGCGGGTCGAAGACCGGCCGTTCGACAACTTCGCGGCCCAGCGCGACGCCGCCCTGGCCCTGGCCCGCGGCGACTGGGTGCTCTTCGTCGACGCCGACGAGCGCGTCACGTCCGCCTTGCGTGACGAAATCCTGCGGACGCTGGCCACGAATGGTGTGCGCGGCGGTTTCTGGATTCCGCGCCACAACTACCTGATGGGCCGCGTCATCACCCACGCGGGCTGGTTTCCCGACTACCAGTTGCGCCTGGTGGAACGCCGCGCCGCGCACTTCGATCCGCTGCGGCCGGTCCACGAGGTCGCGCTGGTCGATGGACCCGTCGGCTACCTCGCCGAACCGTTCGTCCACTTCAACTACGCCAACCTGGGAGAATTCGTGCGCAAGCAGGAGCGCTATTGCGGACTGGAGGCCGAACGCTGGCTGGCGACCTATGGCCGGCCGCGCGCGCGAGCCGTGGTGGGTCAGCCGGTGCGCGAGTTCTGGAGTCGCTACGTGCGATCAGGTGGCTATCGCGAGGGCGCGCTGGGGCTCGTGCTCAGTCTGCTGCTGGCGTACTACGCGGGCAAGGCGGTCTACCTGGGCCGACGCCGGTCACGCCACGGCTTGACGTAACTCATCCACCGTAGTGATGCCCCGCACCCGCGCCAGGAACGCGCCCACCGAACTGCTCTGGTCGCGCAACTGGTGCAGCAAGCTCGGAATCGGATTCGTCGGCGACGCCGCGGCGCCCTCGCCGTAACTGCCGTACAGCGCAAAGTACGCCTGATTCAACTTGCGAATCACGTATCCGTGCCGCTCCAGCTCGTCGCGCTGCGCGCGCATGTACGCCTCGGCCGCGTCCACCTGCCCCGCGGCCAGCATCTGCTCCACCTGCGCGCGCGTATCGCGCATGAAGTCACGGAAATCAAATGCGGGTCGCCGCGCCACAACCGGCGCAGTCGGAGCTGGAGCGAGGCCAATCGACGTGGCGATGCCCGAGCCCACCTCTTCGCCGATCATCTCGGCCGTCGTCTCGTTGATCTCGCGCGTCTGCTGGCTGCTCCAGTAGCCCTGTCCGAGCGGATAGAAGATCAGGTACTGGTGCACCCACTCGTGCGCCGAGGCAGACAACACCTGCTCGGCCGAGTCATTGTCCAGGACCATCGAGGGATAGGTCGCCAGTCCACCGATGGGCGCCACCAGCGAGGACACGCCCGTGCTGTCGGCCGAGGCTTCCAGTTGCTCCTGTGCGCTGACGTCCATCGGCTCGAGCACTGACGAGCTGATGACCCGCAGCTCCGTGCGCGGGGCGATGACCAGGACATTCGGCGGCGCCGTCAAGCTGATGAGCACCGGCGGAAACAGGTTCTGCAGGTTGAGTGGTTCGGAGCGCATGACGCCGTCCTCGCGGTACGCCTGTGCCACCAGGTGTTCCAGAGCTGTTTCAGCCGCGGGCCGCAGGTCGGCCGGATGCGGGTTCTGGGCAAAGTAGCTGCGCAGCACGTCGGCGTCGTCGGATGTGGCCACCGTAGGCCCGCTCAGCCCCGCCCACAGATCGCCGAGCTTCTGGCCAACGTGGACGGTCTCCCAGTCGAGCAGCCCAAAGCTCTCCGGGCTGGAGAGATCCCGAAGGCGCGCCGATTCTGGCGGCGCGAGCGGCCCGAGAAGCCACGGCGCCAGCAACACGAGGCTCGGCAGCCAGCGCAAGAGGTTCCACACGCTGGTTCGAGCGTAACCCAGTCCCCGCGCGGCCTCCCAGGTTTGCCGCCACACCTTTCGCCGGTGAGTAGCATTCGGTGCTGTGCAGCCCGACGCGGGCACGCTCGATCATACGTTGAAGGCGGCGCAGCGGGGCGAGGTGGCCGCCTTCAACGTGTTGATCCAGACCTACCAGCGCCAGGTCTACAACGTCTGCTACCGCACCCTCGGCAACGCCGAGGACGCCGCCGACGCCACCCAGGACGCGCTGCTCAACGCCTTCCGCGCCGTCAAATCCTTCAACGGACCCTCCGCGGGATTGCGAAGCTGGCTCCTGCGCATCGCGGTCAACACGTGCTACGACCAGCTCCGTCGACGCCAGCGCAAGCCCTCGGAGAGCCTGGACGCCCTGCACAGTACGGAGCTTGATCCGGAAGCCAACCTGGGGCAGCGCCTCGAGGACCCGCGGCCTGGTCCTGAGCAACACAGCCTCGGCGCGGAAACCGCCCGCCACATCCAGCAAGCGATCGACCAGCTGCCGCCGGAACAGCGTCTGACCGTGGTCCTGTGCGACGTCCAGGGGCTGAGCTACGAGGAGGCGGCGCAGGTCATGTCGATCGAGCTTGGCACGGTGAAGAGTCGCCTGAGTCGTGCGCGCGCCCAGCTACGCGTGCTGCTGGCCGAAAAAGGGGAACTGCCTGCAGGCTCGGCACGTCTACAAGAGAGAGGCCCGTGATGCAGTCTGCCGCTCACATCGACGACGACGCTCTGTCGGTGTTCGTCGACCAGCAGCTTGACCCCGACGACTCGGCTCAGGTGGTCGCCCATGTCGAGACGTGCTCCGAGTGCCAGGCACGTCTGGAGGGTTTCCGCTCGGTGGTTGGCCTGTTGCGGCGTCTGCCCGAGCTCGAGCCACCGCGCGAGTTCACCCTCGGCCCACGGGTGCTCGCCGATCCGCCGAACGTGGTGCGGCTGCGCAGGTGGTACACCGCCTCGCGCGCGGCTGCGGGCACCCTCGCCGCGGTCTTCGTGTTCTTGCTGGCGGGCACGCTGTACATGGACTCGCGGGCCGCGGCGACGGCCCCCGCCCAGGTCGCCCGACCGCAGGCCGTGGTCGCGACGGCGCCAGCGCCCCCCACCCCGGCTGCCGCGCCGCCAGCGGCCGCGCGCGCCGCGGCGCGAGCCCAGCCAGCAGCCGCGGGGGCGCCAGCCGCCGCTGCTTCACGGCCGGCGCCGTTCAACCCTCAGGCCGACGACCAGGTCGCCGCGGCAACCAGCGTGAGCCCGTTGCCAACCCAGGCGCCCACCCCGCTGCCGACGGCGATTCCCCAGCCGGTGAGCGCGCCGGCGCTCGCCTCGCCGCCTGAAACGATTGCACCGATGCGTTCCGCTGCCGCGGCCGTCGGTGCTCTGGCGTTCGTTGCGCTGCTGGTCGCCTTTTTTGTCAGATCTCGTCTGCAGCGCGCATTCCACCCCTGATTCGGAGAAAGCGTTTCCGTGTTCACTCGACTGCTCCTTGCTTCCGGTGCCGCCGTGTCCCTGGCGGCCGTTCTCGGTCTGGCGCCCAGCGTTGCGGCGCAGACCATCCCCACCCCGGCGCCGCCCAACGCGGGCATCACTGTCCTGGGCTCGGGCATCGTGCTGGCGCAGCCGGATACGGCTCGCATCACCCTGGGCGTCGACATCACCGAGCAGTCATTGGGCCAGGCCCAATCCGAAGCCGCGCAGCGCATGGACGCAGTCGTCGCCAAGCTCAAGGCCGACGGCATCGCCGACAGCGACATTCGGACGGTCGCCTTCAACGTCACTCCGCAGTACGACCAGCAGGGCAATCAGAATCAACCGGTGCTGCGCGGGTACGAGGTGCAGAACATGGTCGAGGTGCGGACCACCAATGTCGCGGGGCTCGGCGCGCTGCTCGACGACGCGGTGGGCGCCGGCGCCACGCGCATCTTCGGCATCACCTTCGAAGCCTCGGACATGGAGGGGCTGACGAGCCAGGCGCGCGATCAGGCGATGGCCAACGCACAGGCGAAAGCCCAGCAGCTGGCGCGGAACGCCGGGGTGGGCCTGGGCCGACCGGTAGCCATCAGCGAGTCAGACACCAACGGCGTGACGCCGGTTCAGGCCCAGCCACGAGCCGCCGCGCCCGCCGCCGCCGTCACCACCCCGATTCAGCCGGGCCAGTTGCAGATCACCACGATGGTCACGGTGACCTACGCCATCCAGTAGCCAGGAACCTCCATCCGTCAGACGATCGCCGGCAGCCTGAGGAGGAGCAGATCCAGCGCCAGCCGCGCGTTGACGTTGGTATCTAGGTCCGCCAGCGTCTGCTGGATGGCGGCCGCGGCCTGACGGGCGGCTTGCCGACTGACCTGTCCCGCGGCGCCGCGCAGCGTCGCCTGCTCGCCTGCCTCGAGGTGCACCACCCGCCCCGACAGCCCGAGCTGCACGAGCATCACGTCGCGCCACCAGCTCATCCACACCCGCAGCGTCTCGCGCACGGCCTCGGGATGCGCAACCCACCGCTCGGAAAGTGCGCGGGCGCGCACCAGCCGATCCAGGCGCGTGCCGCTGAGCGCCTCCACGAGTTGCCGTGCATACGTCTGCTGCTGCTCGAACAGCGCCGGCTCCCGAGCAGCAGCCAGGGCCCACCCCTGTCGCCCGCCGGCCAGGGCAGCCAACTGCACCGCCCGCTCAGGCTCGCTGCCGCCCGCGACCAGCGCCTCCGCCAGCTGTGCGCGACCTGCCGGCCGCAGTCTCAGCTCCTGGCACCGAGACGCGACCGTCGGCAGCACCCCGCCGCGCTCGATCGCCGTAAGTAGAAAGAGCACGAAGGGCGGCGGCTCTTCGAGCGTTTTGAGCAGCCGGTTGGCCGCGTCTTCGGCCAGCTCTTCGGCGTACACGATCAGGTACACCTTGCGCCGGCCCATCACCGGTCGAAGCTGGGCATCCGCCTGAATGAACTGCACGTTGTCGACGAAGTCGCGCGGCGGCCCGGCGATCGGCGGCGGGCGCATCGAGATCATGCGGCGCTCCGGCGCCCGCCGCACCACGCGCACGTCGGGGTGGATGCCCCGCTGGATCATGCGGCACTGCTGGCAGGTGTGATCCGGCCGGTCGCCCACGGAAACGGCGTTGCAGTTCAGGGCCTGGGCAATCTGCAAGGCAAACGTGCGCTTGCCGACCGCGCGCGGGCCGGTGATCAGGTACGCGTGGGCAAGGCGATCGGTCTGCAGCGCGCGCCGCAGCCACGCCTGGGCAGCCTCGTGCCCGATCACATACCCGTCAGTGGCGGTGGTTGAACTCGCAGATCGTTTTCGACGAGCCGCACGCCCTCGATGGCCCGCACGATCTGCTCGACCGCGTCGCGGTCTTCTTCGGTGATGACCTCACCTTCCATACGGATGCGGCCGTCCTGGGCGACGACCTTCAGCCCGTTGACCCACACCGTCGGATCGCCCAGCACGGTGGCCTCGACGCGGCTCGCCAGGGCCAGGTTGCCCAGGCGCTGGCGGTCGAGCGTCGACGGTTCGAGCATGCCGCTGCCGACGATCACGGTGACCATTTCGACCGTCTCGTTCACGCTGAATCGACCGGTGTTGATGACCAGGTCCCAGTGGTGCGCCTCGAGCCAGTCGATGTTGAACATGTAGCGCATGTAGCCGGCCGTGTCGCGATCGGCCTTGCGGATCAGATCGCGGGCCTGGTCGCGGCTGAGCGGGCCGACCACGTCGTCGAAGCCGCGCTCCATCACGCGTTCGAGGCGCACGTCCATGGGCGCGATGATCTGCAGCCGCAGCACGTTGCTCAAGCCCTTGAGTAGCTGGCCACCGCCCAGTCCAACGATGACGACGTCATCCTCCTCGGCAAGCTGGGTCGTTGCGCGCCGCAGCACGCTGGCATAGCGGCGGCGCTCTTCGTTGAGACGCTCCCAGAAGGACGGGGAGCGTTCGCGCAGTTCGGGGGCGCGATCCCAGGCAACATCAGAGCCACCAATACGCTCGGCGACCCGGATCAGTTCGCTGCGTTCGACCAACCGGTAGTCCAGACGGTCGGCGAGTGCGCGCGCGATCGTGTCGCCCAGCGACCCGGGGTGGCGCGAAATGGTGATGACAGCCATCTCCAGCCCCGCGGACATTCTAAGATGTGGCTCAACTGTCTGCATGTACTCGAGCCGAGGATGGTCATATTCGTCGGTCGCGGCACGCACACAGCACCGGGCGTACCGCTTGCGGCGTCAAATGCGACTGCCGCGGGTGAGCGGTCTGCCGCGGCTGAGCCCGCTGCCGTTTGCGATCCTGCTGGTTGGCGCGGCGGCCTGGTATCAGCTCGCGTTCCCGGGCTTCACGTTGCACGGCGACGTGGTCGACAGCGCCAGCGGCCAGCCTGTTGCCGACGCCCGCGTCTGGTCGGCGCACACCAGCACGTCCGGCGCGGCCGACGGCAGCTTCGTGCTGGACCACGTGCGGCCGCCTGACGCGCTCGGAATCGACGCGCCCGGCTACCGCGCGCGGACCGTGCGGGTCACCAATCCATTTGAAACCTTCATACCCCGACTCGACCCGGTTGGCGTCGAGGTGGACGCCGTCGATGCCGACACCAATCAGCCCATCCCGGCCGTGCTCGGCGCGCTCTCATCGCCAGTCCGCGAGCTGGGTCCTGGCCGGTTGCACATCGCGCCAATTCGCCAGGGACAGACCCTCAACCTCTTGGCGGCCGGGTATGTCCCCGCGCAGGCCACCTTCGCCGGCCAGGATGTGCTGCGCGTGCCGATGCAGCCGCGCCTGGACGGACGGGTGGTCGACGCCACGACTGGCAAGGGGGTACCCGACGCGCAGGTCAACGTAGACGGCGCCGCGCTCAGGACGGACGGCGACGGCAACTTCCAGCTGACGAAGCGGCCCACGTCCGGGCTCCTGCAGGTGCTCGCGCCGGGTTATCGACGCGGAGAACTGGACCTCAGCCAGCACGCCCCGCTCACGATCCAGCTACAGGCGAATCCGGTCCGGGCAACCTACCTCACCTACTTTGCCGTCGGCAGTGCCGAGTACCGACAGAACCTGTTGAACATGCTCGATACGACGGAGATCAATGCCGTCGTCGTCGACATCAAGGGCGACTACGGGCTGCTCAGCTACCACAGCAATGTGCCCCTCGCCGACAAGATCGGCGCCAACAGCAGCCCCACCATCGACGACCTGGATGGCTTGCTGCAAACACTCCACCAGCACGGCGCCTATGTGATCGGTCGCATCGTCGTCTACAAGGACAACATGCTCGCCCGCAACGGGCCAAACGCCGGCCTGGACGTGGGCGTCAAGGACCGCCGCACCGGCCAGTTGTGGATCGACGGCGAGAACCTGGCCTGGGTCGATCCCTTCCAGTCCGCCGCATGGGATTACAACACTGACCTGGCGCGCGAAGCCGTCCAGCGCGGCTTCGACGAAGTCCAGTTCGACTACATCCGCTTCCCGACCGACCCCTCTCCCGATTCGAGCATCGGCGACATCCAGTACTCGAAGCCCGTCACCCAGGACGATCGGGTCTCGGCGCTGGACGGCTTCCTCAGTCGGGCTCACGCCGCCGTCAGCGCCGCCGGGGGCTTTTTGAGCATGGACACCTTCGGCTACACGACGTGGTGGGACGACGACGGCGGCATCGGTCAGGACCTGCAAGTGCTGGCCGACGACATCGACTACTACTGCCCGATGATCTACCCGTCGACCTTCAACGCCGGCCTGCCGAGCAGCACGCCGTACCCCGAGGTGGTGAGCCGGCCGTACGACGTGGTCTTTCAGAGCCTGATGCACGCCGAGCCGAAGCTGGCAGGCACGCGCGCGGTCATGCGCCCGTGGCTGCAGTACTTCGACGACTACCCGTGGGCAACCCAGACGCGCTACGACGCGCCACAGATCGAAGCCGAAAAACAAGCCGTGGCCGACGCCCAGGCCGCCGGCTGGATGCTGTGGAACGCAGGCAGCCTCTTCACGCGCGGCGGGATCGATCCAAAGTAGCCCAACGCAATTCCCCAGAGGGGACCCAACGGCAATCAGCGTCCCCTCCGGGGTCCCTGAATTACACTTGCGGCCGTAAGAAGTTGACTTGACCACCGCCGCCGCCACCGTCCAATCGCGCCCCGCCCCGCGCACCGGGCTCGGCTCCGCCCTCCTGGGGCTGCCCCTCTTCCTGAAGGTGCTGGTGGCCAACGTCATCGTCGTGTTGATCGGCGTCGGGCTGGGCACCTGGTTCACGCTCACCTTCGTCGCCAGCCCCGACGGCGTCCACTGGCCAGCCGTCGCCGTCATGCTGGTGGTCGGCTTCGCCGCCAGCGCGCTGATCAACGCCGCCGTGCTGCGCCTGGCCCTGCAGCCGTTGCACGCGCTCGAACGGACGGTCGACCACGTCGCCACCGGCGACCTGAGCGCCCGCGCTCACCCTGTCCTGTTTCGCGACCCGGACGTCGAGCGCCTGGGCGAAACCCTCAATTCGATGCTCGACGTGCTCCAGGAGCACCGCCAGCTGCTACAGAAGATGTCAGAGCAGGTCCTTGCCGCGCAGGAGGACGAGCGCAAGCGCATCGCTCGCGAGCTGCACGACGAGACGGCTCAGTCGCTCACTACCCTGCTGATTCGCCTGAAGATCCTCGAGAAGGCGCGCACCTCCGAGGAGATGCACGGCCAGATCGACGAGCTCCGTGAGCTCACGGCGCAAACGCTGGAAGCCGTGCGCGTGCTGGCCGTCGAGCTGCGCCCGACCACCCTGGACGACCTCGGGCTGCTGGCAGCGCTCGAGGCGTACACGGATTCTTACCGCTCGCGCTTGCCCATCGACCTGACCTTCAGCACCGCCGGGTTCGAGGACCGCGACTCCCGCCTGCCGCCGCAGGTCGAGCTGGTGCTGTATCGAGTGGTTCAGGAAGCGCTGACCAACGTTGCCAAGCACGCCAGGGCGACGGAGGTGCATGTCGAGTTGTCGAGGCGCCCGGGGGCCGTGATCGCCTCGATCACCGATGACGGCGAAGGTTTCAACGTCGAAGAGATGATGCGGTCGCGCGAACGCGGCCTGGGCCTGTTCGGGATGCAGGAACGTCTGGCCCTGGTAAGCGGGCAACTGGTCATCGACAGTACACCAGGTCACGGCACCCGCATCACCGCGCGGGTGCCGCTGCACCTGACAGGAGGACTGGCATGATCGCCGAGCCCAAAATTCGCGTCGTCCTGGCCGACGACCACGCCGTCTTGCGCGCGGGCCTCAAGGCGCTGCTGAACGCCGAGCCCGATATTGAAGTCGTCGGCGAAGCGCCGGACGGCGCCGCCGCCGTGGACGCGGCGCGCGACGTCCACCCCGACGTGATCGTCATGGACATCCAGATGCCGCGCATGAGCGGGCTGGACGCCACGCGGGCCATCCGCCAGAGCGGGCTGCCGTCGAAGGTGCTGATCCTGACCATGCACGCCGAGTCGCAGTACCTGCTGCCGCTGCTGGAGGCCGGCGGCTCTGGTTACGTGCTCAAAGCGGGCGCGGATACCGAGCTCATCGAGGCGATTCGCACCGTGCACCGCGGTGAAGTGTTCCTGTACCCGGCGGCGACCAAGCTGCTGGTCGACGGCTATCTGGACCGTTCGATGCGCGAGGAAGAGCCGTTCGACGGGCTGACCGAGCGCGAGCGCGAAGTGCTGAAGCTGGTGGCCGAGGGCTACAGCGGCACCGAGATTGCCGAGAAACTGGTCATCAGCCCGAAGACGGTCGACACGTACCGTGAGCGCATCATGCAAAAACTCGGCCTGCGCCACCGCCACGAGCTGGTGCGCTACGCCCTCCGCAAAGGCATGCTCAAGGCGGAGTAAGTATTTGGGTGGACCCCGCGCTGTATCTCCCTCTCCCTCTGGGAGAGGGCAGGGGTGAGGGCTACCTACCTGGCAAGACACTTTCGGGTTGGTCCACAGCCCTCACCCGCCGCTGCCGCGTCGGCCTCTCCCAGAGGGAGAGGCGATAGCGGACTAGGACCTCGACATGAACCCTGCCGATCGGGCTGTTAGTGACAAACCTGTTTCGCGAACGCCGCTCAGCCGTCGCCGGCCGAGCCCGGTAAGGCCAGACTCGCGAATCTCCCCACACTCGTAACTGGTTGTCACTCGCGGACAGCACGTACACGGGGGGTCGCCCCCCGACCGTGCGCATAAGCAACCCAGCGGTGCATGCACCGCTGGGTCCACCTGAACCTGAATATGTAGGGAATTTCCTGTCGGGCAAAGACAGGTTTGACAGGTATGCCCTGCCACCGTCAGCATTGATCACAAGAAAGCGCCATGGAAGGGCTCACCCTCTTTCTCGACGACCTGCGCCGAGGTCAAGTCCGCCGCGCCCTGACCGAGAATCGCATCTTCAAGGCCTGGTTCCGTACCGGCTACCCCTCGGTGCCCCGCCAGCAGGCGCTGATCATGTTCAACAACGTCTTTCTGCACCTGCACCCGGTGCGGATCCGACGCGAGAGCCTGCGCGTTACCTACACCTTCTGCCTGGGCGGGCTCTCGTTCTTCCTGTTCCTATTCCTGACGATCACCGGCGTGCTGCTCATGTTCTATTACCGACCCGCCACCAGCGTCGCCTACCAGGACATGAAGGACATCAACACGCTGATCAACTTCGGCCTGCTGCTGCGCAACATGCACCGCTACTCGGCGCACGCGATGGTGATCGTCGTGTTCCTCCACATGCTGCGCGTCTTCTACACGGGCGCCTACCGGCCCCCGCGCGAGTTCAACTGGGCGATCGGCGCGTTCCTGCTGTTCTGCACCTTCTTCCTGAGCTTCACGGGCTACCTGCTGCCATGGGACCAGCTGGGCATCTGGGCCGTCACCGTCGGCACCAACATGGCTGGCGCGACTCCGTTCATCGGCGAGCAAACCCGATTCCTGCTGATCGGAGGCTATGAAATCAGCGACAACACCCTTGTTCGCTGGTATGTGCTGCACGTGATTGGCATGCCCCTCATTACGGCCGTGCTGATGGCGGTCCACTTCTGGCGGATCCGCAAGGACGGCGGCATTTCAGGACCACTCTGATGGCGCTCGAGCGAACTCCCGACATGGAGGGCCTGTCGCCCTCCGAACGCGCGGCAATCTACAAACAGCGTGCGGCAGCCGCCGGCATTGGCCAGCCGCCAAGCGCGGCCAGTGGCGCGGCGCCAGCCCCGAGACCCGCCGCGCAACCCGCCGCCGCAGCCGCGCCTGCGCCCGCTGCCGCAGCCGCCGTAGCCGAACGGCCCGCGGGCGCCGGCGTACCCGCCAAAGTTGCCGCCGCCGCAACCGCGCGGCGTGAGCAGGTAGCCGCCGTTGCGCGCCGGGAGCCCGCGCCCGCCGCCGCCGAGCAGTCGGAGCGACTTGTCTACGTCTGGCCGCACCTGGTGACCATCGAGTTCATGTCGGCCGTGCTGCTGCTGCTGAGCATCGTGGTCGTGTGCATCATCCTGCAGGCGCCGCTGGAAGCTCACGCCAATCCGGACCGCACCCCGAATCCATCCAAGGCGCCGTGGTACTTCCTCAATCTGCAAGAACTGCTGCTGCACATGCACCCGTCGCTGGCGGGGGTGCTGATTCCGGCTGGTGTCGTGTTCGTGGCGATTCCGCTGATTCCCTACTTTGACCGCGACACCGCCGACGTCGGCAGGTGGTTCGGCACCGCCAAGGCCGTGCCAATCTGCATCTTCACCGCGGTCTACTCGACCATCGTGCTCATTGCGCTGGTGCTGTTCGACGAGCGCATCGGCGTCAAGCCGATGATGCAGGCAATTGCCACCTCCACCGGCATTCCCTTCTTCGCCGATACGAACCCGTTGGGCATCGGCGCGTTGAGCATGCCCAACGTCATCGTGCCCATGATCTTGATGAACGGACCGATTGTGATCTTGCTGTTATTGATACGCGCGATCTACAAGCCGCGCGGCGTGCGCGACTACATGTTTGCGCTGTTCACGGGGTTCGTCGTCGCGTACGTGGTGCTGACCATTGTTGGCTCTTTCTTCCGCGGTGAGCAGATGATTCTGATGTGGCCCTGGGATCCTCGCCAGGCGCGCCTCGACTGAGATGGCCAAAAGCACACAAGAACTGGGCCTGTTTCTTCCGCCTGACAAGGAGCGCCAGCTCCGCGAGCTGGAGGGCCTCGAGGCCGAGCAGCAGTATCGCGTCCGTCGGCGGATGATGTTCCGCTGGATGGGCTGGGGGGCGGTGATGATCCTCCTCGCCCAGTGGAGCATCGGCTTCGTTAGCTTCTTCACCCCCAAGCGCCTCGGCGCCTTCGGTGGCAGCGTCGTCGCCGGCCAGGTCACCGACTTTCAGGTCGGCGACGTGAAACAGGTCCGCGATGGCAAGTTCTATCTGACCCG
>JAFAOS010000209.1 GCA_019247515.1 Chloroflexota bacterium
GGATGTGTGGATCAGCATGCCGCCGATTCCGTTCGAGTGGCAGGGTCACGAGCGTGCGCGAGAGGTTTTTGACGCCGTCCTCCAGCCGGGACAACTGCTCGTGGCGACGCGCGCCAACGGGCAGCCCGCGTTCGGGTTTTATCTGCCCGATCCGCGTGCGCCCATTCTCCACGGTATTGGACTGCTGGTGCTCACGCTGGCGGGCGATCGCATTTCGGCAATGACCCGCTTCGAGTCCAGCCTGCTCTCGCAGTTCGGCTTGCCGCGCGTGCTGCCGAGTCGGCCGGTGTCATTGCACTACCGCCCACTTTGTCAGGCGGCGCGTGTCTAAGACAGCGATAGTCGACACGGTACACCTCGGTTGAACCGCGGACCCACCGGCTCGAGCCGGCCGAGTTGTTCATCGCGCTCGAAAGTGTCGCGACGAACTGCTTAGAAGGAGTGAATGATCATGAAATTGAAAACAGGCGATATTATTCCAGCTACATCGCTGGAATCGGTCACTGGTGAGCCGATCAAGCTCGCCGATCCTGACCGCCTCGTGCACCTGCAATTCCGGCGATTCGTGGACTGCCCGATCTGCAACACGCACATTTCCCAGTTGCGCGTGCGTGCTGGCGAGATCGAAGCGGCGGGCGTGAGAGAGGTGATCGTCTTTCACTCCTCCGCCAAATCAATCCGGTCGTACCAGAAGGATGTTCCCTTCCAGCTGGTTGGCGATCCGAAGAAGGCCCACTACGAAAAATTTGGCGTGGAAACGTCGCTTGGGTTCCTGAGCCCCAGGGCTCTGGGCGCCGCCGCGCGCGGGGTGGCGCATGGGCATTTTGGTTTGCAGCTCTCAGGAGGCCCGTTCGGCCTCCCAGCCGACTTTCTGATCGCGCCTTCGGGGCAGATCACAGCGGTGAAATACGGAACACATGCCTATGACCAGTGGTCCGTGGATGCGTTGATCGCGCTTGCCAAGGATGCGGCCGCGCTGCCGACCGGCTGGCGGCCGACGTTCGCGGCGGAGTAGCCCGCCTGGGCTCGCGTTTTCTTTTTGTGCGTGGCGCGCGGCCCGAAGTGCTAGCCGCTGTCACGCTCGCGTCCCATGGCTAACTTCAGGATCTGTCACGGCATGGCCTCCGCTGAAGCAGTTTGCAGCACCAACACCACGCCGTCCCCGACAAACACGGCCCCAGCCAGTGCCGCGGCGCCGGTCCCAAGGCGTCCCCAAACGCTGGCCGAGAGCCAGTCCGAGGAGCGCTGCCGCGAATGACTGCACCACCAGATACCCGAGCAGCGCGCCGAGTCGGATCGGCAGATACCCACCGCGAGATTATCGAGTGCCACCACGAATGCCGTGACTGGCATCGCTCCAGGTTGGAGTGAAAGCTTCGCCGTCGAGGTACGCACGTGACGGGCAGCGCTACCCGCGCGCGGTCGAGGGCGCGATCTACTTCTGTTGTGCGGAGGCGCTCCAGACCGCCGTCAAACACGCCGCGGCCAGCCACGTCTCGGTCACGGTCGAGACCGATCAGGACCAGGTGCGTTTTGAAGTTCACGACAACGGTCGCCGCCTGCCCGGTCGCGCCCTGAACGACGGTACCGGCGTTCAGCACATCCGCGACCGCATCGAGGCGCTCGGCGGGCAGACCGCCTTTCTCTCCACGCCTGGCCAAGGGACCATCCTCCACGGCTGCCCTCCCTCGTCGACCGTTGAGGCAGCCGCCACGCATCCGTTCTTCACTGTTCGCCCTTTCACCTTGCCAAGGGTCGCGGTCTGGATTGACGAACGGTGCCAATTACCCCGCACCGCCGATGCAGCCGGCGGGCAACAGGCTAGCGACCGTCGGCGCCTCGAGGAGCCCGCAGGCGCGATCTGCGGACACTCCAGGCTGACGTCCGCATCATCCCACCAGGGCTGGCGGTCGTCAGCCGGTCAGTTCTTTCTGGATGAACCGGATAACCTTGTCGGGATCATCGGGTGTAAACGCTGGTTTCACACGTCGGCCAAGGTCCAGGATAATCATTCGACTTTTACGGGTTCGGGTCACATCAAGCGGCATCCAGTAGTAGGGACTCGACGTGCCCCACAGACGGCCTTGCCAGAGAGCCAGCCCATCGGTCGTAATTCGATCCGCCGGATCTGACCATAAGGAATGTGCTTGCTGGTAGCGAACGATGCAGCCGAGCATAAAAGCTTCCGAGTCCCCTCGGATCAGGCGTGCCCAGAACCGTCGCCGAGATTCGAATGCGAGGTTGCGGCATATCCGCCTGAGTATCGCTCGAATGAGGCCCCACTGAGTAGTCGAATGAACCCGATGTTCGCCTCGAACATCCGTTTGCTCAATTATTTCTACGCGCAACATCAGGCTGTATACACCGTCCGAGGGTCAATTTCACCGCTTATTGCCAGTCGTCTGTTCAGGATAATTTGCCATCTGCACGTCGCCACTACTGGTCGATGCTGTGTTGGTTGTCAAGGTGGGACCATGTCTTGCCCTTGTCGAGGCCTGCGAAGACTCCCCGATCACCGCCGGCGTACACGACCGAGTCGCTGGCCGGGGTCACGGCCACCGCGTGTAACCGTCCGAGTTCACCGTCAATCTGCCACGACTCTCCGCTGTTCGGGCTGACAAATACGCCATCGGTCGTCGCCATGAAGAGGGTGTGTGCAATTCCCACGTGTTCCCTTTCCTTACATCCCAGTTGGAGTGGGTCGCGCCAGGGCAACCACATCAATCTGACAGCATGACTCGACGCCATGAATATCTCGGCGCGCTCGTTACACCGGCGATAGTCCCGTCGTCGAGAACAAGGTTCCGAAGGGGAGCGAAGTACGCGTCGTCTTTGCGATTCTGCGGTACAGGCATGTGAACCCAAGCAATTGGTCGACGCGTGCGCTCCAGAACCATATTGTTGAAGTCGACCATCACGCTGGTGTCTTTCGGCTGGATGATGTGACGACCGCCTGGGCTCCCATAACAGTAATGCAGCCCGAGCTCAACTTCCTCCGGAATGCGATCCGCGACCCTCGCAATCGCTTCCGCAAGGTGCGCCTTCGGCGTAAGCTGGAGCAGCCCTGGCGTGTGCGCTTCCAGCGCGCCGACGATTTCAACGGCGATGTCCCACTGCATCGAGAGATCATCATGCGGAATGGACTTCAGGATTGTGTCCACCTCGCGCATGTAGGCTTCCTCAAAGCGCGGCAGGATGCGGGTGATGTCCTCTGGAATCACGTACACGCCCAGCACGCCAAATGGAGTCGGTAGGCTCACCTGGAACCGGGTCCCCGGTGCGATCTTGCCTGCCTCCCGCGCAGCCTTGAAGGACTCATAGGAATGCAGCGCAATCTCGTCGTACCCGATCGAAGGGAACTCGACGTTTGCCGGCTCGACGCCGGGCTTCAGACGGAGAAAGCGAAACGGGGGGATGTCCGGCTGCAACCGATGCTCGCGGTCGCTCTGCTCAAACATAGGCGACTTCCACAAGGCATTGGCAGGAAAATTCACCCAACCCTGCGCTTCGCCGTCCGGTAGCGATTTGGCATATCCGCCGAGCGCGGGCCCGATGGCGTCGAACACCTCTTCCACGCTTTTGTACGGCAGGCTTCCGATAAGCAAGACTCGTCGTCGAGACTCGGGCACTCGGACCTCCTACCCCTCGAGCGATAGCACCGAGTAGACAATCGGAAGATCGCGCGCGAGCAGGTGCCACTGGCGCTCGGGTGTAACCCGCCACACTTCCCCCTGGTCGGTACCGACCAGGACCTGGCCTGGACCGTCTGCAGCGGGCGTGACGCACATCGGTGCAGCGATGGAAGGCGAATGATCCCTATCACCCATCGACGTCCAGGTCGCGCCACGGTCGATGCTCTGGTAGACGATGCCCTGCGCTCCACCCTTGACGGGCTCGCCGGTCAGTTCAATGTTCACGTACGGAAGAGACACCGGTGTCGAGCCCACTGTTACTGCGTATGGCGGACGTGGGTCGACGCAGAGCGGACGCGTGTACTGCCGGTTCATTCCCTCCCACAGCGAAAACCACGTCCGGCCGCCGTCGTCCGAGCCAAACATCCCTGCGGATCGGTGTTCGCGCGGTTCGTCTCAGAGCCGGCCGAATCCAGCTGAGAGATATAGCCGGCCTTTCCGCGCGGGGTCAGGAACGACCGCGTGCACGTCTGGATTATTTCCAGGGACCACTGACCACCAGGAGCCGCCGCTGTCATCGGTACCCGCCAGGGCACCCACTTCGACCCCGATCCAAAAACGGTCGGGGTCGAACGGGTCGAAAGCAATCGTGTGAGCGCGCGCCCCGCGCCTGAAGCCCGAGGGCGCACCGCCTGGCACGTGTGGGACGCTCCATGTCTCAGCACCGGGTGCCGCATTGAGACTCTTCACGGGACTCCAAGAGGCGCCACGGTCTGTACTCCGGCACAGCGCCGGCGGGCGCGTACTGGCAAGGAGGATATCCACGTCCCACGGGGATACCTCTACTGCCAGCACTTCGCACCCCTCGAGCCCGACACGCCTCCAGGAGTGCCCGCGATCCGATGACCGGTACACACCGTCGGCGGTGCCCGCAATCAGATGCTCGCCCGCGGACCGGACGGTGTACACCGCGAGTTTCGAAAGGGTTGTGCTCCTGGTGGGTGCCTCCGGCTCTACCAGGAAGACCCCGTCCATCGTTCCTACTGCGAGCATCGACTTATCTCCCCAGGTTCCTGTCGAGAAACTCGACGAGTCGTCCCGCGAGGCGCGAGTTCCAACTGTCCGGTTCAAAAAAGTCCGTCGGCTGGCCGGGCCGCAGTGAGAACCAGAAATGCTCCGCACCCTCCAGCGGTGCTGCCTCAACATCGCACCCCGCGGCCCGTAGGGCAGCCATCAGCGGTTCAGACCGACTCGCCGGTCTCGAGTGCGGATCCGCGGTTCCCCACGCTACGAAAAACGCCGTTTCCTTCGAAGCGGACTCGACCCACCTCAAGGCCGACGCCTGTTCGTAGACGGCCGGCAGATCGGACGGATCGCCGCCCAAGTAGTCGCGGGCCGGTCGCGCCGCCTCGTCGCCTTGCTCGTGTTTCCAGGCTTCGACCATGTCGTAGAAACCGTAAATCAGCACCGCGGCACGGGTGCGGGCGCTGAGCTGCGCGTACGTGTCGGACGGATAGGCACCTGCGAACACCCGATCGTCTGCCGCGAGCGCGAGCAGCGCCGCAACCTGGCCCCCGGCAGAGGAACCGGTAACGGCGATCCGGTCTGGATCGACGCGCACCTCTGTGCCGCGTCCGCGTAGATATTGGACTCCGGCGCGCGCGTCTTGAATGGCCTGCGGGAACATTGCCTTGCCGTCCTTCAGCACCCGGTACGTTGCAGCGAACACAACGTATCCCCGTGCGGCGAGAAAACGTCCCCACGCTTGCATAGATGCCGGGGAACCGGCACGCCAGGCGCCGCCGTGGAACATTACGACGCCCGGGTACACGCCGTCGGGCTTAGGCAGATAGAGATCGCCCCGCAATGAAACGCCGTCGTGCGAGGCGAACTCCACGCCTGTTTCTGTCTGGACTTCGTAGGTCGCCTCACGCGCCTCGAAAATTTCAAGAGCCATTTGACTCGCAGTACTCCTCGTGTCGCGAGATCACGTCAATTGGATGTCGGTCGTTTTCCTCGCGCCGCTGCAAGTCGCCTGGACCGCCTACGCGCGGCTGAAGAATCACTCTAGTGACCTCGGACGCCGTCACCTCATCGCGCAGCCGAGAGTTCAGTAGCAGATGCGGACCAAGCGAAAGCCTCTTTCAATGCCGCACACGTGTCGTCGACGGCCTCGCGCGCCTTATCCGCGGCGTGCCACCACTGGTAGAACATGTGCGGCACGTCTTGATAGAGCTTGTAAGTGACGGGAACGTCGGCCTCCTGCAGGCGACGCACCAACTCCTTGCCGTCACCCACCAAGCGGTCCAACTCGGCGGCCTGCACGAGCATGGGCGGTAGGCCGCGCAGATCGGATGCGTTCAGGATCGACGCATACTGGTCGCGCATGTCGACCGGGTCCTTGAAGTACACGGTCGCTGAGCCTTGGTCGGCCGCTGGCGCAGACAACTGTTGCCAGAACAAGCCGGGGTACACGGCTTGCGCGGAGCTGCCGAGCAACATCTCGCGCTCGTCCACGCGCATGCCCGCCAGGCGTCGTTCGAACAGCTGGCGGACGACACCGAACGCGAAGTCAGTCTCTAACTGTGGGCCGCGCGCCTGCACAACGTTCCAATCGGCCTCACGGGCGTTCCGCGCCGCCGCGTCGAGCAGCGAGGTCTTGCCAACACCCGCCCGACCCTCGACGAGCAGGACTCCGCCGCCATGTTCGATGAGCTGTTGGACGGCCGCCAGCTCGCGCTCGCGCTCGAGCAGCAAGTAGCTCGCTGATGCGCCAGTGGCTGGCGAAGCCCAAGACTGGTTAGGCCCAGGCAATCGTCTCGACCGATTGCTGGAGGTCCTGCTGCGTCCCACGCACGTAGCGGAGGGTCGTGTCCAGCGAATCGTGCCCCATGAGTTGGGCCACACGATGTAGCGGGACGGTGTGAGCCATGCGGTACCCGAAACGGTGACGGAGACCGTGAGGTGACAGGTCCGGGACTCGCGCCTGCTCGGCGTACTTGCTGACGATGTAGACCAGCGCACGCTCGCCAACCGGCCCAACGTCGCCATCCGACTCGACGCGCTTACGCCAGGGAAACAGATAGGTCGATCCCACGGGGGAGCGTCTGCAGATAACCGGTCAAAGCGTCGCGAGCGGTGTTGTTGAGCGGCACCTCTCGGTACTTGTTGCGTTTGCCATAGACGGTTAGGTGTCCACTGCGTCGGCCGAGATGGACATACTCCCGCTTGAGTCCGCACAACTCCTCTGCCCGTAAACCGGTGTGGAGCGTGACGACCAGCAGCGTGCGATCGCGCAGGCTGCCGTGCTGCGAGACCGCGGCGATCAGCGCTTGCTCCTCGCGATCGGTGAGATGACGCGGGGGTTGTGGCGTCCGCGGTATGAGCTTGACTACGCGCGACGGATCGCGGGCGACAAGTCCGCCGTCGACGGCCCACGCGAGGTAGCGCTTAATGCTTACCAGGTGGCGATTAATGGATGCCGGCCGCAAGCCAACGACGGTCTGCAGGAAGGAGCGGTAGGTGGTGATCGTCGGCGTGCTGATCGCCGTCGGCGCAAAGGGCCCGTAACTCATCCTGGCCTTCGGCCCACGAATGCTCGCACCAGGCCGCGAACTGGCGAAGATCGCTGAGGTAGTTGCGACGAGTGGCGGCGCTGAGATCCTGTTCGTCATGCAGGTGGCTTACGTAGGGTGCAAGCGCCGCCTCGCCTGCGTCCGACAGGGCTGGCTGGGCGGGTCGTTTCACAAGGCAAACCTCATTCGCTAGGACGCGGATGTATTAGCAGACATGTCAAGTGGGGGCGTGCGCGGCGCATAAGCAGACATCTACCCTGATGCAGTTACCTGTGAACTACTGCTAATTGTTATTAGCAGATATTCGAGCTGGTCGTGGGTGTGGTCGCCGCTCACGCACACGTGCGGGACGCGGCGACTCGCGCGGTGGCGGACTGGTGCCGCGGAGCTGGTCGGCGGCCCACTCGGCCCAGTCGCGTTGCATGACGCTGAACCGCAAGCCCCACTCCAGCGCCAGACGGCCGTACTCGGCCAGCGGGCCGTGCTCGTCGGCAAGGGTCTGCCGCAGCTGCCGTAGGTCCTGGTGCAGGGCTGCGGCGGCGTGCGCCCTGGCGTGCAGGAACGCCTGCGCCTGCTCGGGCGGGACCAACCCGAGGAAGAACAGCCGCAGCAGCAGGTCATTGCGACGGAGCGCCGTCGGCGGCTCCTCGAGCAGCCAATGACCGAGCTCGGCGCGGCCCGCGTCGGTCAGCGCGTACCCCTTGCGACCGCGGCCGCCGGCCGCCACGAGCGTCACCAACTGCGCCTGGGTGAGTTTGCCCAGCTCGGTATACAGCTGGCTCTGAGTGGCGGGCCAGACGTTGTCGAGGGACTCCTTGAAGATCTGCAGCAGATCGTAGCCGCTGGCTTCGCCCCGCAGGGCCAGCAGGCCCAGCACGGCGTGCCGCAAGCTCATCGCGGCCGTCCTCGCGCCAGGCGCACCACATTCCAGTATTGACAGGTCATCAGTGACAGTATAAGCTGCGTCCATCATTCTACTTCAGACATGTCGTGATAGACATGTCATGGGAGGACCGTATGACACGTATGACACCGGCAGCCGCTGAGACTGGCGGCGTGACCGCGCCGCTGTACCTCGCCGGGCTCCTGGCACCGGTCGCCACCGAGGTCGACGGCTACGATCTGGCGGTAACCGGGGCGCTGCCGCCTGAGCTGAACGGCCGTTACTTCCGCAACGGCCCCAACCCCTGCCCAGGCCAGGACCCTGGGTCCTGGTTCACCGGCGACGGCATGCTGCACGGCATCCGACTAAAGGACGGGCGCGCGCGGTGGTATCGCAACCGCTGGGTGCGTACCGCCGCCCTGGCTGGCGCGCCCGCCCGCAGGCCTGACGGACGTCCCGACCTGGCGGCGGTGAACGCCAACACCAACGTCATCCGGCACGGTGGGCGCATCTTCGCCCTGGTCGAAAGCGGGCTGCCCTACCAGGTCACCGATGAGCTGGACACCCTCGGTCCTTACGACTTCGGCGGCCGGCTGACCACCGCAATGACCGCGCACCCCAAGGAGGACCCGGTCACTGGCGATCTGCACTTTTTCGGCTATAGCGCCCTGCCGCCCTTCCTCACCTACCACCGCGCAACGGCGGACGGCGCGCTCGTCGAGAGCCGCGAGATCCGCGTGGACGGGCCGACGATGATGCACGATTTCGCCATCACCGAACACCACGTGGTCTGGCTCGACCTCCCCGTCGTCTTTGACATCGCCCGCCTGGGCAAGGGCATGCCCTACCAGTGGGACGATCGCTACGGCGCCCGCGTCGGCATCATGCCCCAGCGCGGCTCCGCCCCGGTCCGCTGGTTCGAGATCGAACCCGGCTATGTCTTCCACGTCGGCAACGCCCGAGAGGACGCCGACGGCTGCATCGTGCTCGACGCGGTCCGCTACGGCCGGGAAGCCTTCGCCGCCGTGTGGACGGGCATCGGGGGCTCGAGGGCTTCGGACGCGGACCGCCAGACCAGCCACTCGCAGCTGTACCAGTGGCGGCTCGACCCGCGTAGCGGCCGGGTGAACGAGCAGCCCCTGGACGACCGACCCGTGGAGTTTCCGACGCTGAATCAGCAGCTGGTCGGCCGTCCGAGCCGCTACCGCTACGCCGTGAACGGTGGTGGACTCGTCAAGGACGAACTCGTCAAGTACGACCTGCACACCGGGGCCAGCCGCGGCTACGCGGCCGGTGCTGGACAAGCGATCGGCGAGGCGGTCTTCGTTCCCGCCGCGGACAGTCGGGCCGAGGACGACGGCTGGTTGCTGAGCATCGTCTCCGACGCAGCGGGACGCGGTTCAGCGTTCGTGGTGCTTGACGCGACCGACCTGCACCAGGTGGCGTCGGTCGCGCTGCCCCAGCGCGTGCCTGCCGGCTTCCATGGCACCTGGCTGCCCGACACGGAGGGCGCCGAGCCCTGATGGCCGACCCGGTGAAGTGCAGTGGCCCGCGGCGCCGGTTGCTCAGCGTGGGGTTGCGCCCCACGCTTGGGCACGTGGCGACGGAGCCCAACCGGTGGACGCGTAGTACGACCGAGTGCCGACGAAAACCCAGCCCCACCCTAACCTCAGCCGCGCCCGTAGTCACCGGCTATGGGGTCAAGAATGTAGGGGTGAGTGTCCGAGGGGAGTTGCACGCCCTCGGCTTTCTCAGAACACATGGCCGCATGGGTAGGGTTCAGACCAGCCACCCGGCTGAGGCCCCGTACAGCATGTGCGCGCAAGCTGGACTTGAAATCGAGGAGGAACAACGATGAGCGTGACTGGTCTTGTGCGGCGCCATCCAATTGTCGCGGTACGTAGTAGGGGAGGTACACGTATGAACAGTCCAGCTGAACCGCAGACGCCGCCAATCGCGGCGGCAGTAGAGCTGTTCGATACACCTTCGCGGCCTGGCCAGGGCATAAGCCTGCGCGCACAGCTGCCAAGCTTGGTGGTGAACGCGGTCGCTCCAGTCGTGGCCTACCAGGGACTGACCAATCTGGGCGTGGACAGCTTCACCGCGCTGGCCAGTTCGGCCGTTTTTCCGGTGCTCGGCACAGGCTGGAGCTTCGCGCGGACCCGACGGCCTGACATCATCGGCGTCGTTTCGCTGACTTTCATCCTGGTCGGCGTAGCCACGAGCCTCGTATCGGGCGACCCACGCTTCGTCCTGGTCAAGGACTCGCTAATGACCGGCGTGTTTGGGGTCCTGGGTCTCGGCTCGCTAGTCCTGGTCCCACGACCGCTGATGTTCTACTTCGGACGGCAGTTCTCCAGTGCGGGCGATCCAGCACGTGCCGCGGCGTTCGAGTCGATGTGGCAGTATCCGCAGTTTCGGGCCGTCATCCGGGTAATGACGATCATGTGGGGCGTCAGCTATGTCACTGAGGCGCTGGTGCGGGTCGGACTGAGCTTCTTTCTGCCCATTCCCGTGTTTTTAATCATTTCGCCGCTGCTTGCCTTCGCGGTGACCATCGGGCTGATCAGTTGGACCATCACCTACGCCCGCACCAAAACCCGGCGTCGTGCTGCGGAACTCCGCGCAACCAGTGGCGCTTGACCACTCTCCAGGAGAGACCAGCCGCACCTGTGGGACCGCCAGTCTGGCTTGCTGAAATGACCTCCATTAGGCCACTCCGCGTCATGGTCGGTGTTAGCGCCGAAGATCGCGAGAGGGCGCGCGTGGCTGGCGCCGCTTTCAGATGCCAAAAGCCCGCATCGAAACCAGATAGTACCCCTGTTCGGTGCTGGCGGACGGCCGCATCGAGGAGAGTGGCTGCGGGTCACCAGCGTCTTCCCCGACGAATTCCGGGAACAACCGGATCAGCCCGAACATGCTGGACCCACTCCAGGTAGCCTCTCGCCAGTAATGTGATCTATCGACGTTGAGCGCCCGCGCACTCCACCGCGCGGTCGAATTCCATCTGCCTGCCCGTTCGCCAGCAGCTCGCAAGCCCGTCGGGACCGAGCACAGCACGAACGGCGGCCACGTTCTCGGCGTACCGGAAGCGATCGCCTGCGAGAGGCACCAGACCGACCGCCTCCAGCATGGCTTCTGCCGCACCGAACAGCCGTGCCGCACGCTCCGCTCGGCCCTGCGTAGACTCCAGCCCTGCAAGGAGCTCGATGCACTCCACAATCTCGCGCGTATGGCCGAGCTCCACCGCCAGGGTGAGGCTTCGATGCAGCAGCTCTGCTGCCCGCACCGGATTTCCGCGTATACCTTCGACAATGCCTCGGCTTATGAGCGCCAGCGCCACTCCCTCCGGATCATGTATCTGCTCCGAGACGCCAAGCGCCTCGTCAGCCAACCCCGCCATGCGCTCCCATTCGCACTGATCCCGAGCGACCACAGCCAGGTTGTTGAGCGTACGCCCGATGCCGCGCGTGTCGTCCATCTCAAATGCAGGATGAGGCTCTGATTGAACAGGCGCCAGCAGCGGCGTAGTCGTGCTCGCCGACAGCCACGTTGCCCAGGTTCATCAAGGTTCTCGCTTCGCCGGTTTTGTCCCCAAGCTCACGACGCAGGCACAACGACTCGGTCAGCAACGCGCGAGCTGTATCGAAGTCGCCGCGCACCGTCGCAAAATTGCCCGCTCCGTTGATCACTTTTGCGCGCGCCGCCGCCGAGCCTGCTGGTAGCTGGCGCAGTGTTTCGAGCCAGCGACTGCCCTTCGCTGATATGTCCACGAATGAACCAGAAGCGCACCAGGGCCGCGCCCAGCCGCAGCCCGAGGTCCGCCTCAACCGTGTCAACCGCCCATCGCAAAGCTGCACGAAAGTTGTCGTGTTCGCGCTCGAAGTGCGCAAACCAGACCGCCTGGAGCGGACCGATCAACTCCGCCTCACCATGTTCGGCGAGCTGACAGTAGAACGTAGCATGTCGTCGTTGGGTCGCCTGGACCTCCGCCTGGCCCGTCCGGTGGAGTTGTTCGGAGGCGTACTGTCGAATCGTCTGTAGCAGCCGGTAGCGAACTGAGCCCTCGGCGACCGGCTCCGCTTGGACGAGCGAACAATCAACAAGCCGCTGCTGCCCATCTACGCTGTCCACGAGCTCCGCGGGGTTCTCAGCGCAAACATGCTCGGCCGCATCCAGCGACCAGCCACCGGCGAACACGGACATGCGTGCGAAGAGCCGTCTCTCGAGTGGCGAAAGCAGCTGATAGCTCCACTCGAGCGCGGCGCGCAGGGTCTGCTGCCGGAGCGGTGCTGTGCGATTCCCGCGACTCAGGAGCTGCAGTGCCTCACCGAGCCGCAGTGCCAGACCCTGGATACCCAGGAGGTTGACGCGTGAGGCGGCGAGCTCAATCGCCAACGGTATGCCATCCAGGGCGCGGCAGATTGCGGCGAGGTAGGGAGCGTCGCCAGGCGCCAGCGTTAATTCGGGTTGGCTGGCCCTGGCGCGCTCGACGAGGAGTCGCGCAGCCTCCGTCGCGCCGACCTGCTCCAGTACGTCGTTGCTATTCGGGAGCATCAGCGGCCGCACGTGCCACACAGCCTCGCCAGGCGTGCGCAAGGGCTCGCGGCTGGTAGCGATAATGCGCACCCTCGGGCAGTTGGAGAGCAGGCGGTGCGCAAGCTCGGCGCAGGCGGTAATGAGGTGCTCGCAGTTATCCAGGACGATGAGGGTCTGCTTCGAGCCGATGTACCGCGTGAGGCTCTCGACAAGTGTCCGATCGGGCTGCTCCGGAACGCCGAGTGTCGTGGCAATCGCCAGTGGGACCAGCCCAGGGTCCAGGACCTGGGCCAGCTCGACCAACCACGTACCGTCCGGTTGCTGCGGCGAAACGTCTTGCGCGAGTCGCAACGCCAGCCGTGTCTTGCCCATACCCCCGGCGCCGGTGAGCGTCAGCAACGGGGTGCTGGTCAGCAGCCTGCGCAACTCCACCAGGTCCCTGTCGTGCCCAACGAAGCTGGTGAGCTGGCGCGGCAAATTGTCGGACCGCGTGTGCCCAGTCGCCGCAGCCGGGATGGGCATGGAAGGTTCGCCACGACTTGCCCCGGTGAATCGGGATCGCTGCGCTTCGAAAAGGTGAAGTGCGTCTGCGAGGCGACGGATCGTCGCAAGGTATGGGGCGCGCCGCAGCCCGCGCTCGAGGTCTGAAACTCCACGGCGGCTGATGCTGGCCAGTTCGGCCAATTCCTCCTGCGACAGGCCCGCAGCCTGGCGATGTCGCTGGAGCAGCGCGCCAAAGCCGACTCGTAGGTCCTCGGACGTCGGCGATTCCCCGGCAACCACCCGGCTGTCCCTCTGGACTGCCAGCGTACCAGTCTGTTCACAGTCTGTGCACAGTCTGCATCGCCAGGACGGCCTCGGCCGCGCAGAGTGGCGCCATGCACAAGATCACCAAACGACTGTCGCACACGCGTTACCTCCGCATACCGAAGGCGCTGAAGCGGGCCGGTGGCATTTTCGCCGGTCTGCTGGCCGCCCTCGCGCTGCTGCTCCCGAGCGCTTCCGCGCCTGCCCTCGCCGCGCCTGTCGCCCAGCCGGGCGCGGCACTCCAGCTGGTCAGCGCCTACCAGGGGCTGATCGACACACACGAGGGATCCACCTGGTCGGGCCGAGCTAACGCGCCTTTTGCCGCGCCGAGCATCGCTCGCGGCACTGTTGGCGACCAGCTCCAACTGGCAACGGAGTGGAACTTCGGCAAACTGTTCAGCCCCGCGAGTGGCACGGACCACTACGGCAATTTCAACGATGGGCTGGGCGACTGGGTTGGCGGGGCTTTGCCGCAGGACCAGGGCTTCAACCTGGGCGATCCGCAACTTCTGCACGACCTCGACGACCGCGGGTTCGATCGCTACCTGTTGGTTGCCGCCGCCACCAGCAGCAGCACTCACCAGTCGAAGATCGCCATCGAGGCCAACAAATATCTGGGGGATGTCGACTACGGCAATACCTGCGTTCAACAGATCGACGCCAATTACTTGCCAGGTGCGAGCCCGACGAACTTCTACGTGGACGGGCTACGCATCGCCAGCACCGACAACGCGATCGTCATGGCCGGCAACATGTACGGGTTCGACGACGATCAGTTCAAGTACTCCAAGGTCTGGGTGCTCCTCAAGTCCGAGCTGTACAACGGGTACCAGCAGGATTGTCCACTGGTGCAACATCCTTACCTCAACTGGGCCGCCACAAACCCTGACGGTTCGATGGCCGCATCACTTGTCCCAGCCAAAAGCTACGTTGGCGGCTACGTCGCGGACGTCATCAACGCTGAAGCGAGCGGCAGCGGCACGAGCTCGATGATGCTCTGGCACGTCAACACCCAGTACCTCGACCTGGGGTCGGTCACTTTCGACGGCGTGGTCGTCAACACCAACACGTACTCCGATCCCCCAACCGCGAGCCAGGCTGGGAGCAACGTGCAGATCAACACGTGGGACAGCCGCGTTTACAGTGCCGTCCTGCAGCCCGGCGCGCTGTGGACCGTGCACACCGTAGGTTGCATTGGCTCGAGTGATCCAAACACATTGATTTCGTGCCTCGACTGGCTCGAGATTGACCCGAACTCGGGCGCTGTCCTGCAGGAAGGTCTGTACGGGATAGATGGTGCCTACATGTTTGCTCCAGCGATCAGTGCTGATGCCAACGGCAACGCGGTTCTCGCCTTTGAGGCATCGGCTGGATACGCCTATGTCGGGATGTATTTCACGGGTCGCCAGAGCTCGGATACGCCGAATACGTTACGAGACCTGCAGCTGCTGAAGGATGGCGAAGGCTGTTACGAGCGCGAAAACTTGAACACGGTCGGCTGGTACAGCGCGATAGACATGGACCCACGCGATGGCGGTCAATTCTATATCGACGGGGCTTACGTGACCGGCCACGATCCGACCTGCCAGAATAACGACTGGGCAACGGAGTATGGCGTCGTCTCCTTTAGCGGACCCGCGGCAACGGCCCAACTGGCGAGTGCCTCCGCCACGGCCCCCAGCGCGGCGACCGCGAAGTTTCAGAAGTCGATCAGCGCGACTCACCGCCCGGTGACCGGAACCCACAATGCAAAGATGAACCTGCCGTCGAAGTCCATGCGCGAAGCGGCCAGGCGTTACGCGGGACTCGTGGCGGCTCGTTCGAATGCAGGTGACCCGGTCGTCCACCGCACAAAGTAGATAAGGACATCACCTCGCGGCGGAGAGGCTCGACCCCTCCGCCGCTTTTCACCCCCACCCGCGTCTGGCCCTTCAGCAGCCACGCGAGGGACCGGTCGGCGGTCCCAGGCGCGGTCGACCATCGCTTTGGGTTGGCCGCGCAGGCCTGGCAGCGTTCTGCGATCTCCAACGTTGCCTGCAGCGCAGCCGGGATCTGGGCGAATGCGTGCCACATCTGCTTCGGCGTCTTCATGTACGCCTCCGAGCCCACCAGACATCGCCCTGCCGCGCCCCGGGTGTTAGACCCAACGCGGCGCTCGCCAGGTCACATATCAATGCCATGACATAGCGAGGTCGGCATAACCAGTGGTCAAGCTCGCTCGTGGCGAGATCGGAAAGAATTGTCATGGTAAAAGGCCCTCTGCTGTGAAATGGCCGTCCCCGCCGAAGGCGGGCCACGACGTTAGGTGGCGGATGTCGGTGGAGCGAGCGGATCGAGAGCGACGCGATATCCCAAACCCTCCAGTCGTTTGATGAGACGGCGCACGACCCGCTGGCGGTCATGTTCGTCGAAGTAGTTTGGTGCCCAGGTCGGCATAGGGACAGTCGTGTTGGAGTAAGTGCCAGACGATGACCAGGATGGAGCGGGCTACAGCAACGGATGCCTTCTTAGCACCTCGCCGGGCGGCCAGACGACGGAACTGAGCGCTGACGTACGTGTCTGGGGTATGGCAACGATTGTGCGCCACGAGCGCTGAAGGAGGGAATCGTTACCGAGGGGAATCGTTACCTCGGGATAAGCCTGGGGGAGAGCCTGCTTACTGCCCAGGTGGTGCCCGGCATTGAGGTGGCGCGAGCTTGGCTCAGGCTCTGGCCAGGGCATCGTCTATTGCGGCAGTTGTGGCAGAAGCATGTCGACCGACTACCAGGCTAACGGGCGGCCCTTCTACGACTGCGCGAAGAGTCGCGGCGACCATGTCCAGACCAGCGCGTGTCGCTCAGTCGGCGCGCCGACCGTCGACCAGGTCGTCGCTGAGCGATTGCTCCAGGCGCTGGGTCCCACGGAGGTGACGCTGGCGCTGGCCGCGGCTGACGAGGTGACCGAGCGTCGCCAGCGCTCCACCCGCGCCAGTGAGCTGGCTCTCGAGCGGGCTCAGTTCGACGCCGACCGCGCCGAGCGAGCCTTGCTGGCCTGCGAACCGGAGAACCGCCTGGTGGCCCGCAGCCTGGAGAGCCGCTGGGAGGCGAAGCTGGCGGGGGTGGCCGAAGCCGAAGCTGCGCTGGCTGTCACGAGAGCAGCCGTACCGACACTTCCACCTCGAGCTGAGCTGGAGGCACTGGCCACCGATCTGCCCGCCTTGTGGGCAGCTTCGTCAACGTCGGCCAAGGATCGGAAACGATTGATGCGCACGCTGGTGGCTGACGTGACCTTGACGTCGCAAGTGGACGGCGACGAAGTTTGGATTGGCATCCGTTGGCGTTCTGGCGCCAATGAACAAATCGTGGCGCGGCGGCCTCCGCCACAGTACGAGGCGGTGCGGACTCCGAGCAAAACCACCGAATTCATCATTCAACGCGGCCCGACACTCAGCAATCAGGACCTGGTTGACGAACTGAATGCGGCCGGATTCAAGACCGGCATGGGGCGAGCGTTCGATATCGACGCGGTCCAGTGGCTCCGGTACGCACACCACGTTCCCTCACCGTCACCCTTT
>JAFAOS010000314.1 GCA_019247515.1 Chloroflexota bacterium
GCGGAGCCAACATCGAGACGTGTTTCGCTCGAGACAGTTCTCAACAAGACATGGGTTCAGCCAACTGGCTAATGTTGCCCGTTGCAGTCGGTGCGGCCGCAGCGCCAGATGGCGCGTGCTGGCGGCCAGCTGCTTCTCACGCTAGAGTCCGTAGCCACGCTCGACCCAATACCGCCAGTCCTCGACTGCCTCGTGGGTCGCATCCTCGCCACGAACAACCGTCAGTTGTATCAGGGGTACGGCCAGTGTTCGCCGGTCCCAGGGCGTGAGGACGAACATTTCACGCGTGCACTCGTCTTCTGGACCCATGCCGATCACCTCGACCTGGTCATCTACCCGCAGCGGCGAGATCGCGCGCTCTGCAACGCACCGGGTCAGGAAAGGGAACTCCAGCTTGTTCTCCATATACACGTACCATCCCATGGCTTGCTCTTCGGGACCGTACGCCTCGACGACGATCTCATTGTGAATCCGCTCCTCGCGGTCTTTGTCGAGAGGCCGATTCGCCATTGGGCCAATTGTCGCGGTCGGCAGCACCCGGTCGCACAACCCTGATCCGATCGCGGGCCTAGCGACTGCCTCTCCACTGGTAGCCTTGCTGCACTAAATTCGATCCAGAACCCGCGGTACTTGGCCATCAACTGCGCCACCGTCGACCAGTCACGTCCCTCGGGCGCGACGCGCAGGACCCCTTGTTCGACGAGCTCCCATAACGCTCGGCGGCCAGCCCAGCCCAGGCGGCTCCCCAGCCTCGGCGAAGGCTGCGCACGTCGTGAGCAATTCCGCACCCCGGATAGTCCGCAGCACCCGAGCGGCATGTTCGTGGTTGCCATCACGCTGATCCAGAGCGCCGACGAGCGCGCTGGCGTCGGCCAGGATTAGCCGGCGCCGCGGCGCCATGCATTGGCCGCCTCAGCCTCCAGCGCCGCCTCGAATTCGGCGTGCGCGTTGGCCGCTGCGACCCTCTTGCCTTGCCGGCGAGCCGGTCGCGGAGCGCGGCGAGATGAGCCGCTCGGAACAACGGTCGGCGCAATGACAACACCGTACGACAACATCTCGCGTCGGCGCGCTCTGCACGCGCGCAACTGATGCCTTGCTTGCCGGTTTGATCAGGGCTGAACTGGCGGTCGGGTGGGCGTGGTGATCTCTCGATCGCTGGGCTGGTTCTGCGCCTCGTTGACCAGCATCGTCAGTTGCTGCCCGTAACGGTCGACCACTCGGTGGAGGACCGCGCCGCACGTTTCGCAGACACCCTCGTCATGGGTGGGAGTGCCGGGTGGCCCCACCTGAACATGGTCGGTGACGCTGTTTCCGTCGGTGGTGCCGCAGACCGCGCAGACCTGCACGTTGTTCGCCTCGGGCGCGTGGCGTTGGAGCCGAACGACTGTCATCGAAGATGTCCTCCGCCGGTGACGTTGCGCACATCGTGTGCCAGCCCTGTCACCCGGACCCCAAGGATGGTTACGTAATCTGCGCCACCAGCCAGCAGGCGGCGACGGTCGGCAGGACACCGAAGACGAACAGCCGCGCTGCCAGCAGCAGGCTCAGCAGGCTGACCATGCCCCAGGCAAACCAGACCGGGACGTGCACCTGCTGGAGCACAGGCGCCGCGTAGCCGCTGAACAGCACCAGGCTCGGCGCGCCGGCCATCGCGACGCGCGGCAGCGACGTCAGCATCGGCAGCGACACCAGGACGACGAGCCCCCAGGCCACCAGCATGGCAGTCAACGAATGGCCGATCAACGGCGTCAGACGGCCGGTCAGCAGCGCGAAGGCGGCCACACCCGCCACCGGCAGCATGCCAACGGTGAGCAGCTCGCGGCGGCTGCCCTCTTCCCACTCATACGGACCAGGCAGGAGGTAGTAGGCGGCGCTGAAGACCGCCAGGGGACCAGGCAGGGACGGGTTCGGGCGAAGAATGACCGACTCGCCGGGCGACGGCGGCCAGTCGTGCGGCGGCTCGGCGGCAGCACGTGCGGTCGGTCGCGTGACATCTCCAGGCGGCGGGGCCGCGTATCCGCCAAAAATTCCTCGGTGCGCGTCGTAGCGCTGCCGCTGTACGGGATCGCGCAGCACCGCGTGGGCGGCGTTCAGTTCACGCGCGATCGCCTCGTACTCGACGCCGAGCTCTGGGTCATCCCCGGCCCGGTCGGGGTGGTACTTCCAGATCAACCGGCGGTACGCGGCTTCGATCACCTCGGGCTCCGCTCGCGGGTCAACCTGAAGCACCGCGTAGTAGTCGCGCCGGCCCTTGCTAGGGCCCGTCATGCGCGGTCGCCTCGTGTTGAATGTTGCTTAGCTCGTCTGCCAGCTCGTTGGCCTTGCGCGTAGCCGAGTCGAGGTACGCCGAATCACGCGCCAACGCCGTCTTGTTGGACACCGGGCCGTTCGGATCGTTGAGTCCACCCGCGAACGAACTCAAAATGGCGCTCACATCCTGCGCGATGCCGACGACCAGATCGCGCGCGTGCTGCGTGTTCGGGGTGAGGGTGGTCACGCCCAGCACGACGGACGCAAAGACGAGAGTAAGCAAGGTACGCAAGGCTGCGATGAGTCTCCGAGTTGGGTACCGCCGAGAAACTAGACGGCCAAAACGCTTTGCTCAACGGCCGCCGCTCAGGTTTTAGTAGGGATGTCCCACTATTTCCAGCCAACGCCAGGAGGCTCAACCAGATCTCAACGCATGCGTACGGTCTTGTTCGGCGCCTACTCGCGCGGACGGTACAGCCAGAAGCCGGCCTGGCTGCCGGCCGGCGCGTACGCATCGAGCAGCGCCGACTGCAGCGCCGATGACCAGCGTGTATCCCCAATCGAACCGTCCAGCGGATGCATCAGGACGACCAGTGAAAACCGCCGGGTGGCAATCGCGTCCACGATCGGCTGTTCAGACCAGTGGCCCTCGGCTCGCAGCAACTGGAAGATCTGGAATTCGAACTCGATGGGCTTGCCCGCCGCGACGGCCAGGCCCGAGTTATCGGTGAGCACGTCGCCCGGCTGCTGGGCGACGTAGTCCACGAACGTCGCGTCGATCCGCAAGGGCGTCGCGCCGGCGTCACCCACCAGCGACAGATAACGCGGCGACGGAGGCTGCAGCGTATCGGCCCGCGTGAGCGCCAGCTCGGTGGCGGTCGCCTGATAGCCAGGCACGGCGATGAGCAGCGCTCCGGCGATCACGGTCGGGGCGACCAGGCGCGTCTGAGGCCACGCCGCCAGTCGATAACTGGCCAGCGCCAGGAGCGCGGCTGTCGCGGCGGTCAGCTCGACCCAGTAGTTGGACGAAGCGCCGAGCTTGGCCACGCTCGGCAGCGTCAGCAGGCATCCCACGAAATACAGGCGCCAGACGCGTTCACCCGGACCAGCAGGCAGCACCAGCGACGTCAGCGCGGCCAGCAGCGGCACGCCATTGAACTGTAGGAAACTGCCCATCAGCACCGAGAACGTCATGAGATCGAGCGGATTGGCATTCGCCGTCACCACGTGCCACCAGAACCAGCCGTCTGTCAGCCACAACGCCAGCCCAACGCCACCCAGAACGCCGCACACCATGAGCACGCTGAAGCGCAGCAGGCTGGCGCGGCACGGCCAGAGAGCGATCGCCGCGGCGATGGGCGCCACGAAGTACGTCTGCTTGGTGAAAAAGGCCAGCACGAAGAAGATCGCGGCGGCACTCGTGTGTCGTCCGGTGTAAAGCGCCAGGCCGACCAGTGTCAGACCGAGCGCGAGCGCGTCGACGCGCTCCAGCGCTCCCCACAACAGGACGGTCAGGTTCTGGGTCAGCAACAGCCCGCCCGCGAGCCAGCCGAAGCGCCAGAAGCCGGTCACACACCGGACGCTCCACGTCAGCGCCAGAGTGCCGATCAGGGTCGAGACCAACGATACGGCTCGGCCGACCGTGTAGCCGTGGTCACCGACGACGCGCTGGAGCCCGCCAACCACCACGTAGTACACGGGCGTGTAGGCGATCTGCATGAGCGGCAGGCGGTCGGGAGCGGCGTACAGACGCTCACCGCGCGCCACCTGGCGGGCGCCGTCCAGCAGCCACGACTCGCCGTAGGTGAGCTCTTCGAGCGGTCGCGTCAGGCGATCCTGGACGCCCAGGGCAAACAGGACCAGATAGATGGCGATGAGGCCGGCCACGAGTGCCCAGATGGCCGCTGGCAACAACGCGCCGCGGCGCGGCTCAGAGCAGTTCAGCACTCGGCACGTGACCGGCTTGATCGTACACTCGATGACAGCCATGGCAGCCACACTCACACTTGCCCCCGATGAGGCGCTCGACGAAACCGCGTTTCGGCTCGACTTCCGCAGCGACACGATCACCCAGCCCACCCAGGCCATGCGGGAGGCGATGCGCACTGCCAGAGTTGGCGACGACGTGTTCAGCGAGGACCCCAGCATCAACGCGTTGGAGGCCCGCGCGGCCCAGATTTTTGGCAAAGAGGCGGCGCTGTTCGTCACCAGCGGCACGCAGGGCAACCTGCTGGCGTTGCTGAGTCAGACCCACCCGGGCGAGGAAGTGATCGCCGAGGCCGGCGCGCACATGGCCAACTCCGAAGTGGGCGGCGCCGCGCGGCTCGGCGGCTTGACGGTGCGGACAGTCGTCGGCAGGGCAGGCAAAATCTCACCCGAGCAGGTGGCCAGCACGGTTCGACCCGAGAACGTCCACTTCGCACGCACGACGCTGCTGGCGGTTGAAAACACCCACAACAATGCGGGCGGCACCATCCTCCGCGCTGAGGAGATGGACCGACTGGCCGAAACCGCGCGTTCCTGCGGGCTGAAGATCCACGTCGACGGCGCGCGTATCTTCAACGCCGCCATCGGGCTCGGCGTCGAGCCGCTTCGTCTGGCGCGGCACGCGGACACGCTCACGTTCTGCCTCTCCAAAGGGTTATCGGCGCCGGTGGGCTCTGTGCTGGTGGGCTCAAATGCGGTCATCGACGAAGCGCGACGGTATCGCAAGATGATCGGGGGTGGGATGCGACAGGCCGGCGTCCTGGCGGCGGCGGGCCTGGTCGCGCTCGACACCGGCATCGACCGGTTGGCAGATGACCATCGACGCGCTCGGCGCCTGGCCGAGGGGCTCGCGCGGGTG
The DNA here is from genome assembly GCA_019247515.1 of Chloroflexota bacterium. Classification (GTDB taxonomy): domain Bacteria; phylum Chloroflexota; class UBA6077; order UBA6077; family CF-72; genus CF-72. The sequence continues at coordinate 5,096 of JAFAOS010000314.1, forward strand.
CCCAGGGTCAGCATCGACCTGGCAAGCGTCCAGACCAACATCGTGCGCTTCGACATCGCGGGCGTGGGCCTGAGCGCCGCCGGTCTGGCCGAGGGCTTCCAGCAGCACGGCGTGCGAATCTCGGGTGGGCCGGGAACGGGCGTGCGCATGGTCGCCCATCGGCACATCGACGACGCGTCGGTCGACCTGGCGTTGGAAGCCATGGTCAGCATCGCCGCGAAATCCAGCAACTCCTGAGCCAGAAGCCTCGGCCAGAGCACCTGGTTCTGGCTTCGGCCTCGCCGCGGCGCAAGGCCCTGATCGGGCTGCTCGGCCTGGATTGCCGCGTCGAGTCGGTCGACATCGAGGAGGAGGCCTATATCGTCGCCGACCCGATCATCTCCGCGGTGAGCGTCGCGGCCGCCAAAGCGCGCGCACTGCGACCCGGGCCGCCAGAGACGCTTGTGGCGGCCGACACGCTGGTGGTCGTGGACCAGCACGAGATTCTGGGCAAGCCGGCCACGCCCGCGGCGGCGCGAGCCATGCTCGAGCGCCTGCGCGGCCGCGACCACCAGGTGCTGACGGGTGTGTTGCTGCGGCGAGGTGACGCTGAGCCGATGCAGACGTGGGCTGGCGTGGTCAGCACGCGGGTGGTCATGCGCGCGTATACCGACGCCGAGATTGAGGCGTATATCGAGCGCGGCGAGCCGTTCGACAAGGCCGGCGGCTACGCGGTGCAGGACCAGGCGTTTCGACCGGTCGAGCGACTCGAGGGATGTTATCTGAACGTGGTGGGGCTGCCGCTGTGCGCGGTGGCGGCGGGCCTGAGGACGCTGGGGGTGGACGTGGCAGCCGGGGGTCCGCCGCCGTGCGCGTACTGCGAGCGCGGCCGCCCGCTCGTCTCCCGCTCAGGATTCTGAGCGCCCAATGTATGCTCAGTAGGCGCCCAATGTGTGCTCAGGGGTGGCGGTTTTCGTGCTGGTAGCTGCCCGCGTAGCCCGCGTCCGCCGCTTCGTTCAGCCGAAAGACCACCAGCTGCACGATGCGCGCGCCCCGCTGGAGTCGCACCCCGTGCGGGTTGGTCACCTGCAGTAGCCCCTCGCCACGCCCCGCGTAGCCCGCGTCCCACACCGCCGTCGGCACGTGCAGCCCCATGCGCAACAAACTCGAGCGCGGAAAACACAGACCGCCGCAATCGCTCGGCAACTGCACCCACTCGGCGTAGCGCATGCCATACGATCCCGGCCCTAACTCGAGCCAGTCGTCGGCCTCGAACGCCAGCTCTTTCCGCGCCGGCAGCTCGCGATCCGCATTGAGCCTGCCAAGTGAGCCGCGTCCCGCAAAACGCCAGATCGCTTCGAGCGACAGATCGACACCATTCGGTTGGAAGGCGTCGTTCCCAACGAGGTCGTCGCCGCGGACCAGTCCGAGGCGGCCGATCTCGTCACCCGAGAGCACACGTCGCCAGTTTTGTCGCGATCACTCCTTCGGTTGGCCGGTCGGCGGCTCCTCCCGCACCATGGCCCGCCAGGCACTATCAGCCAGCCGGCGCGCCAGCACGCTGCCGACTGCCAGGAACACCGACAGGAATCCTGCCCAGACGAGCTTTTTGATCACCTTCGCGCGGTCCCTTCCTTTCGAGGGTGACTCCAGCCGCGCGTCACGGACGCGCATGTAGCCACCACTCCCTGGTTCGAGCTTCAGCAAGATACCGTGCGGCAGCGTCCGCTCGAGCTGACGTCGAGAGCTTTCGACGCCCCCGCTGACCCGCTCGGATAGTTCGGCGCCGAGCTGGCTGACGCCACGGCGCAACCGGCTGGTCGGTTTGCGACGCTCACGGATGCCGCGGACCAGCACATACGCCCCATAGGCAATCGCGGCCACCGCGACCACGCCGGCCACGCCGAGCACCGTCGGATTGTCGCGGGCGGCCGCGATCGCGTCCTCACGCGCCCGCGCGCTGGTGACCCGCGCTTCGGCGGTGGCCACCCCGCGCAGCCCGCCACGGAAGCGTCGCTCGACCTCGGCCACGGCGGCGATCATGTCGCCGCGCAGCCGAACTATCTCCCGTTCGGTGTCCTCAGGGCTTGCAGCCATTCAAGGTTTCCCTTCAGCGTTTCGCGCGTTCGCGGCAGCGGCGGCCAGATCGTCATCGCTTCGTTGATACCGCGGCGGATAAAGCGGTAAGCCACGCCGCCGCCGATGGCCGGCACCAGCATACCCAGCAGCCACCCGAGGCCAGCGATGCCGCCGATCAGGGCGCCCAGAATCAGGCCGGCCACACCGATGCCAAACCGGCGCCAGTCGAACAAAAAGCTCGATGCGATCCAGAAGGCGCCAACAGCTCCAATCAGTGCGCCCAGCACCAGGCCAATCACCTGGCCGGTGCCCGGCAACGGCAGAGCGATCAGCGCGCCAAACCAGTTGAAGAACCAGATGAACGCCGTCCAGGCCCAGATGACCAGCAACAGGACGGCCGCGATGGCGATGCCAGCGCCGATCCCGATACGCTTGGCCTGCTCGATGGCCTGGTCCTTTGCGTCGCCAATCTCCTGTTTGGCCAGCTCGACCTGTCTGTCGGCCAGGTCCGAGACGTCATTGATCAGCCGACCCACCAGCTCCGGCATGGTTGCCTGCGGCAACGGCCCGCGATGCGCCGGGTCGAGCGCCACACGGCCATCGGGCCCAGCCAACCCGTTCGCGGCCACGGCGGGGCCTTGCTCCGACGGTGTCAACGACATGTGTCTATGTTCCTAGTTTATCGGTGTCGGTTGGCGCGAATCGTCGACGCAGCGCCTCTTCGACAGGCGCCGGGACCGCGCCCGGCACAACCATGCGCCCGAGCGTCGCCGCCTCGCGCACAAAGGTACTGGACAGCCACACGTTCCTGGCGCCGGTCACCAGCAGCACCGTGGGCAAGTGGGGAGACAGCCGCTCGTTCATGAACGCGAGTGCAACCTCAGCATCGGCATCCGCGTATGGACGCATTCCGCGTACCAGGGCACACGCGCCCAGGCTTTCGGCGTATGGCGCGGTCAGGCCGGCATACGCGGTCACCCTCACACACGTGCGCATCTCGGGCGACAGGGAGGCCTCGAGCATGGCGACGCGCTCTTCGGGCGTGAACAACGCGCTGGACTTGTTGGGGTTGAAGCCGACGACGACGACCAGTTCATCGAAGATGCGCAACGCGGTTTCGATGATCTCCAGGTGCGCCATCGTCGGCGGATCGAACACGCCCGCGTAGACGGCTAACCGCGGCGGACGGCTCGAAGACGTGCTGCTGCTGCCAGTTACGGTGGGGGGTTGATCGGTCAGGACGGGAGCCCTCCGTGTTTAACGCTACTCTTATTCGGGCGTTCGTTGCCCTGCGCGGAAAGGCAAACCTATACTCCCCGCCGCGTATAGAGACTCACGCGAACATGCATTTCTGCACTGAAATAGCTCGAACTGGGGGTGGCGCGGCGTGATTCGCGTCGAACACCTGACCAAGAACTACGGCCCGCGCGTCGCGGTGGCCGACGTGACCTTCGACGTCGACAAGGGCGAAGTACTGGGCTTTCTCGGGCCTAACGGCGCGGGCAAGACGACCACCATGCGCATTCTGACGGGTTATTTGCCGCCCTCTGGCGGACGCGCCGAGGTCGCCGGCTTCGATGTCGCGACCCAATCGCTTCAGGCACGCGCCAATATCGGCTACTTGCCCGAGACCGTGCCGCTGTATCCCGACATGAGCGTGCGCTCCTACCTGGACTTCATGGGCAAGATCAAAGGCGCCCGAGACCGTCGCAGGCAAGTCGATCGCGCCATGGAAAAAGCGCGAATCGCACATCGCGCCGGCGACCAGATTGGCAAGCTCTCAAAAGGTCTGCGCCAACGCGTTGGTCTGGCTCAGGCGCTGCTGGGCGATCCACCCGTGCTGATCCTCGACGAGCCGACCAGTGGCCTCGATCCTCGGCAGATCATCGAGACTCGCAACCTGATCAAGTCGCTGGGTGGCGAGCACACCGTCGTGTTGAGCACCCATATCCTGCCCGAGGTCGCCGCGACGTGCTCGCGCATCGTGATCATCTCTAACGGGCGCGTGGTCGCCGAGGACACGCCCGAGAACCTGGACCGACGACTCAAGGGCGCGGAGAGCATCGCCGTGACGGTCAGGGGTCCGCGCGAGCAGGTCAAACGCGCGCTCACGGGCGTCCCACGCGTGCTCAGCGTCGAGGCGGAGGGCAGTGACGGGCGTCCGGCCAACGGGCTCGCTTCGTTCACCGTGCAGAGCGAAGTAGGCGCCGACATTCGAGAAGCCCTGGCCAAAGCGGTCGTCAACGGCGGCTTTGGGCTGATGGAACTGCGCCCGGCGCACCTGAGCCTGGAAGAGATTTTCCTGCAGCTCACCACGACCGACGCGCCGGCTGCCGAGGTAGCCGCATGAAGAACCTCTGGGCGGTCGCGCTGCGCGAGCTGCGCAGCTACTTCCTGTCGCCACTGGCGTACGTCGTCATCGCGCTGTTTCTGGCGCTCTCGGGCTATCTGTTCGCGTTGATCCTGGCCAATGGGCGGCAGGCATCTCTGCAGGGTCTCGTCCAGAACGTCAGCGTGCTGTACCTGTTCATCGTGCCGGCGATCAGCATGCGGCTGCTGGCGGAAGAGCAGCGCACCGGGACCATCGAGCTGCTGCTGACCAATCCCGTCCAGGAATGGGAGATCGTCACCGGCAAGTTCCTGGCGTCAGTCCTGCTGGTGATAGTCATGCTCGGTCTGACGCTGTTGTTCCCGCTGTTCCTTTTCATATTTGGTAGCCCCGATAGCGGGCCAATCATTACCGGCTATCTCGGCATTCTCTTGCAAGCCGCGGCGTTTTTGTCCGTGGGCTTGTGGGCGTCGAGCCTGACGCAAAATCAGATCGTCGCGGCGATCATCGCCTTCGCGCTGTTGCTCATCCTGTGGCTCAGTGACAACCTGGGCCAGTTTCTGGGCGGCACGATCGGCGCGATCGTCAGCTACACCAGTGTGATCAATCATTTTCAGTCGTTCCCGCAGGGCGTGATCCAGTCGAACGACGTCATCTACTACGTGACGTTGATACTGGCCGGGATTGTGCTCAGCACGCTCTCGCTGCAGTCCAGGAGATACCGCTAACACATGGCTTCGCAATTCAACGGCTCAAAATCAGGAGGCGGTTTCTCCTTCGAGACTGTGCGCTTGCCGCTGGCCGCGCTTGGCATCTTCGGCCTGCTGGCGGGTATCGGCGCCTGGCTGGTTCAGGGCGAGTTCGGCCTGTTGCCGCGCATCCTCATCGCCGCCGGCGTGCTACTGCTGGGCATCTATGTCGCGCTCGACCCCGAGGACGTCTGGAGCAAGGTCACCGGGCGCGGCGCGCTGTATTCGGGCAATACGGTGGCCATTGCCATCGCGGCCGTGGTGATCCTGGCACTGTTCAACGTGCTCGGCTCGCGCTACCAGTCCAAACTCGATTTGACGGCCAACAAGCAGTTCACGCTGTCTGACGCCAGCGTTCAACTCGCGCAGGCGCTGCCGCAACCGGTGCAGGTGACGGGTTGGCTGACGTCCAACGACTCGCGCAAGCAAGATTTTCAGACCCTGCTGAGCGATTACCAGCGGCGCTCGGGTGGCAAGCTGACGTACTCGTTCAACGACCCTGAGGCGCACCCGGCCGACGCGGTGGCCGCTGGCATCACCTCGACCGGCACGATCGTGTATCAGATGGGCGACAAGAAACAGACGAGCACGGGCACCACCGAACAGGACATCGACACGGCGCTGGTCAAGCTCGAACGTCCCCAGAAGACGCTGTACTTCACCACGGGTCACGGCGAACGGTCGCTGGACGGCTTCGGCCCGCAGGACTACGGCACCATCAAACAGAACCTGACAACCGACAACTTCACGGTCACCCCGCTCAATCTGGTGACGCAGCGCGCGGTGCCCGACGATGCGGCGGGGGTGGTGATCGCTGGGCCGACCGACCCGTTGCTTCAGGAAGAGCTCGACGCGCTGCAGGCTTACGTCCAGGGCGGCGGAAAGCTGATCATCCTGATCGGGCCGAACTCCAAAACCGACCTGAGCAGCATTCTGCAGAATTACCAGGTCGGCTTCAGTGGCAACGTGGTCGTCGATCCGGCCAAAAGCGTGCCGCAGGACCCGCGAGTGGTCGTCGTCGACAGCTACGGGACGCAGGAGATCACGCAGAACCTGCGCGACCTGACCTTTTTCCCGTTGACCACGAGCATCACGTATCCGACCTCGCCGCCGGCAGGCATGACCATCACCCCGCTGGCCCAGTCGTCCAGCTCCAGCTGGGGCAATACCGACCCGAACCAGCTCCAGCAGCAGCCTTCCGACCCGAAGGGCCCGCTGGCGCTGGCCGTCTCCATCGACACGGGCACCTCCAGTCCGAACAGCCAGACGACGCCGGGCGCCACGCCCACGCCGCCCAACCCGAATGCCAACCGCATCGTGCTGTTCGGCTCGCCCGACCTGATTTCGAACAACTCCCTTCAGCAGGTGCCCGGCAACTCGACGCTGTTCGAGAATGCCGTGAACTGGGTTGTCGCGGAGGACAACCTGATCAACGTGCGGGTGCCGGATACGACGCCGCGCAGCCTGGTTTTGACCAGCTCACAAATGAACCTGATCGCGTACTCCAGCTTCCTGTTCCTGCCGCTGGCCGTGCTGGCGGCGGGCGCCGCCGTCTGGTGGACGCGCCGCTGAGACTGCCACAGGGATAGAAACGCCACAAGACATCAGATGAATTACCGCGTCACTCTCGGCTTTCTGGTCGCCGCGGCGATTCTGGCTGTCCTGGTTTTCGGCCTCGACAAGTTCAACATCGGCCCAACCCCGACGGCCAACGCCAACGCCACCTCGACGACCACCGCCGCTCAGCAACCGCAGATCTTTTCCTTCGACGATTCCAAAGTGACCACCTTCCTGTTGAGGCAGGCCGGCCAGAGCGTGCAGGTCGACAGGCAAAACGGCACCTGGGTCGTCGATGGGTCGGGCGATGTCGCCAATCAAGCCTCGTTCAACAGCCTCGTCACGCGCATGAGTCAGATGAAGGCGACGCGCGCCGTCGACAATCCGGGCGACCTGTCACAGTATGGTCTCGACTCGCCCAACGAATCGGCGATCGCCACGCTGGACGATGGGACAAAGTACCAGCTCGATCTGGGCAACAAGACGCCGGTGCAGACGGGGACGTACGCCAAAACGGCCGATGCCCCCGCGGTGTACGTGATTCCCGATCAGTTCCAGAGCGATCTCGAACGGCTGGTAGCCGACCCGAAGCAGCCGCCGACGCCCACGCCAGCGCCGCCGACGACCACGGCGTCGCCGGGGGCCGCAGTGCCGGACACGGGGACACCGACGCCGTAACGCGGCCCTCACCCTACCCTCTCCCAGAGGGAGAGGGGGAAGATCGCAAAGAGGGAGAGGGGGAAGATCGCAAAAAGAGCGATAAACGCGGTCTCGACCGTCGCTCCACGCCAGTGCCGCGAAATCAATGTTTTCCTGGCACTCGCCGTGCGCTACAGTTGGAATCGCGGACGGTCAGCGAGGACCGTCCAGTCCACAGGTCCTTCACGATGTTGTGAGGCATACATGTTCTTCGCTTCGTTGTCTGGTTCCGAAACAACCGACGCAGATCCCGCCTTACTTGCCTTCGTCAAATGCCATATCACTTCGCTGGCCAAATGGGAGGTGCTCCGCGTCCTCGCCAGCCAGAATGGCGCCTGGATTGCGAGCGACGAGCTCGTCCACCGCACGCACAGACCCGTCGGGGAAGTCATCCTGGCGCTCACCGAGCTGAGCTCTGACGCGCTCGTCGAATCGCTGGCGGCCACCACTCCCGACGATCAGATTCGCTACCGACTCACCGTCGACGAGCCGACGTCCGTGGTCTTGAAGCGATTGATCGACTCCGCCACCCACAGCCAGCAGCTGCGGGCGATCATCGCCGCGCAGCTGCAGCACCTGCGTCAGCAGACGCACACCGAGCTCAGAGCGTCTACGGCAGCCGCCTGAGCGACCATTCCGCCGCCTCGCGCACGATCGGCTCGGGGTCCGTCCTGGAGGCGTCCTCGAGTGCCGCGCGGGTTCCGGGTTCTCCGGTCGAGCCAAGCGCCAGCGCCGCGTTTCGCACAAGGCCGCGACGTCTGGCGCGCTTGATCGGCGAGCGGCGGAACCTTGCGCTGAAGCCCGCGTCGTCGAGCTTCAGGGTTTCGACCAGGTCCAGGCGCGTCCCCTGGCGCGGCTCGAACTCGGGCCAGCCACGCGGCCGACCGCGCGTCGACGCGTTATAGGGGCACACCTCCTGACAGATGTCGCAGCCAAAGACCCATTCGCCAAGCCGCGGGCGCAGGTCGATGTCGATCGGACCGCGGTGCTCGATGGTGAGGTAGGCGATACACCGCTCGGCGGCGAGGTGGTAGGCCTCGTCCAGAGCGTCGGTCGGACACGCGTCCATGCACAGCCGGCAGCTGCCGCAATCTCTGGCCAGCGGCTGATCGATGTCGAGCTCGACCGAGGTGAGCAGCGCGCCGAGAAAGACGAACGAGCCAATCGACGTCAGCAGGTTCGTGTTCTTGCCGCGAAAACCGAGGCCGGCGCGAATGGCGGCGTCCCGCTCCACCAGTGGTCCGTCGTCGACGAACACGCGCGAGCGTGCCTCGCGGCCCGCGACTTCGGAGAGCCAGGTGGCCAGCGCGCGCAGGCGGGATTTCATGGTGGCGTGGTAGTCGTCGCCCCACGCGTACCGCGCGATACGGCCGCCCGCGCCGTCGGCGGGCTCTTCGGTGCGATACGCAACGCCGACGACGATGAGCGCACGCGCCTCGGGAAGCAATTCGAGCGGACGGGTGGCCAGCCGCGCGCGGGCAGCGTTGAGCCAGGCCATCTCGCCCTGGTGCCCTTCCGACAGCCAGCGGAGGATGTCAATCTCGGCCCGAGTGAACGGCTCTGGCGTGGTGATGCCCACCAGGTGAAAGCCCAGCGAGCGGGCGTGCGCCTTCAGCTTGGCCGTCAACGACAAGAGGTCAGTCGCGCAGCGACAGGACGGCCATGAACGCCTCCTGCGGAATCTCGACCTGGCCCAGTCGCTTCATACGCTTTTTGCCCTCGGCCTGCTTCTCGAGGAGTTTGCGCTTGCGGGTGATGTCGCCGCCGTAGCACTTCGCCAGGACGTTCTTGCGCATGGCGCGGATGGTTTCGCGGGCGATGATCTTGCCGCCGATCGCCGCCTGCAAGGGCACGTCGAACATCTGACGCGGAATCAGGCGCCGCAGCTTGTCGATGAGCGTGCGGCCTTGCTGATAGGCCTTGTCGCCGTGGATGATCATGCTCAGAGCGTCGACAGGTTGGCCGTTGACCAGGACGTCGAGCTTGACCAGCTCGGCAGGGCGATACTCGGCGAAGTGGTAATCGAGCGAGGCGTAGCCCTGCGTGCGCGTCTTGAGCTGATCGTAGAAGTCGACGATCAGCTCGCCGAGTGGCATTTGATAGGTCAGCAGGACGCGCTGCTCGTCGACGTAGTCCATCTTGCCGAAGGTGCCCCGCCGCGCGGTGACGAGCTCCATGATCGGCCCGATGTAGCGGCTCGGCGAGATGACCGACAGGTCGACCCACGGCTCCTCGACTCGATCGAACGTGCCAGGTGACGGCAGCTCCGCGGGGTTTTCGACGACCCGCACCGTGCCATCGTGCATGTAGACGTGGTATTCGACGCTGGGCGCCGTGATCAGCAGCTCCAGGTTGTACTCACGCTCGAGCCGCTCGCGAATGATCTCCATGTGCAGCATGCCCAGGAAGCCGCAGCGGAACCCGAAGCCCAGGGCGACGGAGCTCTCGGGCTCGTAGATGAGCGAGGCATCGTTGAGCTTCAGGCGTTCGAGCGCCTCGCGCAGCAGCGGGTATTCGTCACCGTTGGTCGGATACAGCCCGGCGAAGACCATCGACTTCGCCGGCTGATAGCCGGGTAATGGCTCGTCGGCCGGTCGGGCGACGGAAGTGATCGTGTCGCCCACGCGCACGTCTCGCACGTCCTTCAGCCCGGTGGCGATGTAGCCGACCTCGCCCGCTTCGAGGCAATCGATGGCCATCATGGTCGGGTGGAAGATGCCGACCTCCATGGCCTCGCCGCGCACGCCGTTGGACATCATGCGCACGGGCTCGGCGGCCCTGGCGTAGCCGTCGACGAACCGACAATAGGCGATCACGCCCTTGTAGGCGTCGTAGTGCGAGTCGAAGATCAGCGCGCGCAGCGGGGCGGCGCGGTGGCCGCGCGGCGGCGGAATGCGTTGAACGATGGCCTCGAGGATCTCGTCGACGCCGATGCCCTGTTTGGCCGAAGCCAGGATGCAGTCGTCGCCAGGCAGGCCGACGACTCGCTCGATCTCTTCGCGCACGACTTCGGGCTCGGCGCTCGGCAGGTCGATCTTGTTGATGATCGGAATGATCTCGAGATCGTGCTCGATCGCCAGATAGACGTTGGCCAGTGTCTGGGCTTCGACACCCTGGGCGGCGTCGACCACCAGCAGCGCACCCTCGCAAGCGGCCAGCGCGCGTGAGACTTCGTAGGTGAAATCCACGTGGCCGGGCGTGTCGATCAGGTTCAGCTGATACACCTCGCCGGTTGCGGCGCGGTACTGCATGCGCACGGCTTTGGCCTTGATCGTGATGCCTTTTTCGCGCTCCAGGTCCATGGCGTCGAGCACCTGAGCCGTCATCTCGCGCAGCGCAAGCGTGCCCGTCCGTTCGAGCAGGCGATCGGCTAGCGTCGATTTGCCATGATCGATATGGGCGATGATGACGAAATTGCGGATGCGGCTCTGTTCCAACGGGGTTCGACTCGGTAGGGAGCCTAACACGGTGCTTCGCTGGCTGACCGTGTTGCTGGTCGTACTCATGGCCGCGTGTCAGAGCCCCGCCTCGAGTTCATCACCGACGCCGCCACCAGCCGTGGGCGCGGGTCGCGTCGAGATCCTCAACGCGGCGGACGCCGCTCTCGGGCGCGGCGATCTGACCGCGGCATCCGGCCTGTACGAGCGGGTGCTCAACACGCCGCCTGGCGGCGAGGGAGCACCGGCGACCGTGGCCATCAACCAGTACGCCCACTTCCGCGACCTGGTCACGCTGTTGGCCGACGGCCGTGAGGACGATGCCAAGGCCCAGGTGGACGCATTGCAGCAAGCAGATGCGTCCGCGCCGTTCGCTCGACTCGCGAATCAGTTGTGGGATCAGTACGGCATGGTCGGCAGCGTGCGCGGCGCGTGCGCCCAGGTGCAGCCGCAGATCGCGGCGCAAGCGGCGCCGACGCTGGGCACCCTGCAGGGTCTCGGTGTCAACCCCGACCCTGGGAGCCTGTGCAGCGTGCCGGCCGCGGCCGCTGGCGGCTAGTCGACCGCCATACTGGCGGCCTGGTCGAGCACCTGGACGGTGGCCGCCACCAGCGGCGTGGTGCCGAGGCTGTACATCACGACCCGCCCGCGCCTTCGGCCAAGGACGACACCCGCGTCGCGCAGGACGCGCAGGTGTTGACTGGTCGCCGACTTGCTGCGCCCCAGCGTGCTGGCAAGCTCGCCCACCGACAGTGGACCCCGAGTCAAGGCCCGCACGATCTGGGTGCGGGTCGGCTCGCAGATGATGTCACGGACCGACTCGAGGAGGGCATTCGCCGATGGGTCCAGTAACGCCTCGCGGGCATTGCGAACCCGCAACGAAGCGAAACGAGTTCGGACTGACTGGTCGACGGCCATTGTGCTACTTACAAGGCAAGCCGCATGCCAGAATGGGGCGGTTCAAATGGCACGCCGGCGCGCGCTGCTGCTGGAAGACGATGCGGCGTTGCGCAACCTGCTGCTGGAAGCCTTCGCCAGCGAGGACATCGAGGTGCGCACCTGCGACACGTTCGAGCAAGTGCGAACCGCAGCCGCGCATGCCGAAGCTGACATCGTCGTCGCCGACTTCTGGGGCGGCAGCCAGCGCACCCTGCCGCAGAGCGATCGCGACGACATCCGCGAGCTGTGCTCGTACCTGCCCGTCATCCTGCTCACGGGCCGAACCTGGGCCGCTGAAGTCAGCGCCGAGGAGCTGGGCGCGCGCGCCCTGGTCCGCAAACCGTTCGATCTCGACGACCTGCTGCATGCGGTCGAGCGAGTCGTAGGCCACCGTCAAGCGTAGCGTCCGCGCCAGCCGTTGAACCGCACCCGCAGCACGTCGGAAAGCATGAGCAGCGTGTCGCGTACGGGGAGCACGCGACTGTTCTCCTTGTGTTCCCAACGCAACGGCACGACCCGAATCGGATAGCCGAGGCGGCGGGCGAGGTACAGGATCTCGACGTCGAAGCCGAAGCCGTCGACCCGCTGGCGCTCGAAAATTGCGCGCGCCGCCTCGCCACTGAAGGCTTTGAAGCCGCACTGTGAATCCTCGATGCCAGGCACCGCCAGCGCCTGGACCACTCGATTGAACACGCGGCCCATCACGTGGCGGTAGACGGGCTCCCCGATGCGGCGGGCGCCATAACCCTCGCGTGAACCGATCACGATCGGGGCTCGCGGCGGGTCGACGAGCGCCATGAAGCGCGACAGGTCGGCGACGGACCACGACAGGTCGGCGTCGGCGAAAATCACCACCTGACCGCGGGCAGCGAGCACGCCTGTCCGCACCGCGAGACCTTTGCCGTGGCGGTCGGTGCGCAGCAGGCGCAGTCTCGGAAAACGGCTCGCCGCCTGCTGCACGACGGCGGACGTGGCGTCGTGCGAGCCGTTGTCGACGACGATAACCTCGCAGTCGATTAGCTCCTGGCACACGTACGCCTCTATCTCGCCAAGCGTGTACGGGAGCCGGGCCTGCTCGTCGTACGCCGGAATGACCAGCGACAGGACGGGCATCACGCGGGCGCGGGGCTCAGGAGCTCGAAGATTGCGCGATCGGACACGCGGCGCCGACGCTGGATCGAGGCGCGCTCCGCCAGGTAGCGTGGCAGCTCGGCCAGGCCCGCGAGCTGCCCGCGCAGGGTGGCGCGCGCGGCCGACCCGCGCCAGGCAACCAGGGCGTCTCGGGCGCGCCGCGTCTGAAAACGCGCGATCGAAGGCAACAGACGCGGCACCAGGCCGGTCGGCAGGTCTCTGGCGAGAAGACGAATCAAGTTGCGCCCGTTGTAGAAGGATTCGAGCTGTCCGCCGCCGCTGGCGCCGCCGAGATGGACCACCCGCGCGAGGGGCTGGTACACGCACGGCCAACCACGCAACTGCGCGCGGAATGCCAGGTCGACGTCTTCGAGGTACATGAAAAAGGCTTCGTCGAACAGCCCCACGTCAGCGAGCATGGCGCGTCGGTAGGCCGCGGCGCCGCCGCTCGCGCCAAAGACGCTCATCGCCTGGTCCCACTCCGGCGCGTCCGGCCGCGCGTTGCCGCGCTGACGAGCGGCGCCATCCCGGCACATCAGGTCGCCGGCGCTGTTGATGGTGCGGCCATCGGCATACAGGACCTTGCTGGCGACCGAACCTGCCTCGGAATGCCTCGCCAGGGTCTCGACGCAGGCGGCCACCCAATCGGCATCCGCGCGAGCGTCATTGTTGAGCAGGCACAGCACCTCGCCGCGCGCTGCGCGCAAGCCGGCGTTGACGTTGCCGGCAAAGCCAAGATTGCGGCGCAGCGTCAGGAGCCGAACGCTCGGGTAGCGCCGCGCCAGCAGAGCGGCGGTGCCATCGGCGGAAGCGCCGTCGGCGACGATCACCTCCACGCTCGAGTAGGACTGATTGACCAGCGAGTCCAGGCAGGCGGGCAAGAGGTGGCTGCCATTCAAGCTGGGCACGATCACCGACGCGAGCGGCGCCACCACTCCAGGGCCTCCCCCACCAGAAACAGCGAGCCGGTGACCAGGACCGCATCGCGCGGGCCGGCTTCGCGCACGGCCAGATCGAGTGCCGACGGCGCGTCGGGAACTATGCTGATGGAGGCCCGCGGCGCGGCCGATAGCACCAGCGGCGCCAGATCGTCAGGCGGCGCGGAACGCTCGTGTCGGGAGCGGGTGAGGTACACCCGATCCGCGCGCGGCGTCAGCGCGCCGAGCACCCCCAGGGCGTCCTTGCCGGTGCTCAATCCCACGACCAGCAGCAAGCGATCGAAGGTGAAATTCGCATCCAGGGCGCGGCGGACGACCTCGGCCGAGGCAGCGTTGTGCGCGCCATCCAGGACGACCAGCGGCTGGCGCGAGACGATCTGCAGCCGGCCCGGCCATTCGACGGTCTTCAGCGCTGAGACGACGTCCGAGGTCTGCACCGGGAACCGCTGACGGACGGCGTCGAGGGCCGCGATGGCCGTCGTGGCGTTGTCGAGCTGATGATCGCCGATCAGGCCGACTTCGAGCCCCTCCAGCGCCACGTCCGGCCCCGCGACGCGAATGCCGGTCTGCGCGGCAGACCACGTCCAGTCCCTGCCGACGACCCGCAGGGGTACTCGCAGCAGGCGCGCCTCGCCTTCGATGACGCTCAGCGCTTCCGACGACTGAGGCGCGGCAACGGCGGGACGACCGACGCGCATGATGCCGGCCTTGTGCCAGCCGATCGACGTCAACGTCGAGCCCAGGGTCTGAGTGTGGTCGTAGCTAACGGGGGCCATGACCGCCACCTGCGTGTCGACGAGGTTAGTAGCGTCGAAGCGACCGCCGGTACCGACTTCCACCACGGCCACATCGACGGACTGGCGCGCGAAGTACTCGAACGTCAGCGCCGTACCCACCTCGAACGTGGTCGGCGCCCCCAGGCTGTTTGGCAGGCTCTCCACCGCGTGCCGCACCGGACCCGCGAGGCCTAAAACCTCGTCCGCCGAGATCGGTTGGGCGTCGATCGTGGTGCGTTCACGCCAGTTCACCAGGTGGGGTGACGTGTAACGACCCGTCCGGTAGCCCGCGGCCCGCAGGCAGGCACTCAACATCGCCACAGTGCTGCCTTTGCCCTTGGTGCCCGCAACCAGGAGCGACGGAAAGCGGGACTCCGGATGCCCCAGCACCGCGAGCAGGGCGTACATGCGCTCCAGCTTGACCGCGCGCTGGACCGCCATCTCGTGCGCCGACCGCTTCCGCGCCGAAAACGACCAGAGCCACTCGAGCACGGCGCGGTATTCCGCATCGGGTTCAGCTTCGTCCGATGGTAGAATTTCGTGACTACCAAGGGAGGGCTGCTGCTGCTTGGCCGCCTCCACGCGCAAGCGTTACCTGTTAATTGGCAATGGTGCGTCAGGCACCTACGCAGCCGAAACCATTCGCAAGACTGACACAGAAGGAGAGATCACCCTCCTCACCAACGAGCCGTATCCCCTCTACAACCGCGTCGCGTTACCACCGTTCCTGCGGGATGAGGCCAAACGGGAAAAGGTGTTCCTGCGCACGCCCGAACAGCACGCGCAGAAGGGTATCAAGCTGCTGGTCGACACGCCCATCACGGTCCTGAACACCGAGGCTCGGGTGGCCACGGGGGCAGATGGACAGGAATTCCCGTACGACCGGCTGTTGATCGCCACCGGTGGCCGACCCAATCCGCTGCCCGCGCCCGGGGCGACCCCAGACGTCCAGGGCATCTACAACTTCCAGTACTGGGACGATGCCACCGCTATTCGTGAGCGGATCAACACCGCCAGGCACGCGGTGGTCGTCGGCGGCAGCTACATCGCCTACGAGCTGGCCGAGGCGTATCGCCACCACGGTCTGGCCGTGACCTGGCTGATTCGCGGTCCGCGATTCCTGCGACGCGTGCTCGACGAGGACGGCGGCGCGCTGGTCGACGACATCGCCCGCGCCGTCGGCGTGGACATCATCTATGGCGGAGAGGTCGCCGAGGTGCACAGTCGAGAAGGACAGGTGTGCGGTGTCACGACCACCACCGGCCAGCACCTCAGCTGCGACACGATCGGTGTCGGGCTCGGCGTCAAGATGAACGTCGATTTTCTGGAAGGCACGCCAATCACGGTGAGGAACGGCATCGTGACCAACGAATACCTCGAGACCAACGTGCCCGACGTGTTCGCGGCAGGCGACGTGGCCGAGTTCTTCGACGTCTCGATTGGCCTGCACAATCAGATGGGCACCTGGAACAACAGCGTCAGCCACGGCCGCATCTCAGGCGCGAACATGCTGGGCGAGCGCAAGTTCTACAACGACGTGCCGATGTATTCGACGGGGCTGTTCGATTCCCGCATTCGGGTGATGGGTCTGACGCCCGAGAACGTGCCCGACCTCGAAAGCTGGGAGCACCTCGACGCGCCGAACCGCAACTACCAGCGGCTGTTCTTCAAAGATGGGCGGCTGGTGGGTGGGTGTTTGATCGGCGACGTCCGCATGCAGACGCGCATCATCCAGATGATCCAGACGCGCCAGGTGATTCCCGAGCCCGATCGCGAGAACCTGCTCGCGGCCTGAGCGATTGATGGCGGCTCGCCTGCTCGAAGGGCGCCCGGTGGCGGACGCCATCTGGCAAGACGTCGCGTCTGGCGCCGAGCGCTTCGGGCAGGTTGCGGGTCGGCGGCCGACGCTGGCGCTGGTCGGCGGGGCCGACGAGGCCGCCGCGGCGTACGCGCGGCAGATCGAGCGCCAGTTCTCGCGGCGCGGCCTGGCGGTGTCGCACGCGACGATTGGCGCCGACGATTTTCCCCATCACCTGCAACGACTCAGCGCTGACCCCGCGATCGACGGAATCCTGTTATTGACCCCCTTGCCCTCAGGTGTCAGCGCCGAGGCCGCCGCGCAGGTCATCGACCCTGCCAAGGACGTCGACGGCCAGCACCCGACGAACCTGGGGCGCATCGCCCAGCGACGCGCCGCGTTCGCGCCGGCGACCGCGCTGGGCGGCGTGCGCCTGTTGAAGCACTACGACGTGGCGCTCAGCGGAACGCGCATCGTGGTCGTCGGTCGCAGCCCGGTGGTGGGGATGCCCCTGGCGCTGCTGTTGATCGACTCGGACGCCACGGTCACGACGTGTCATTCACGCACGCGTGACATGGCGGCTATCACCCGCGAGGCGGATGTCCTGTGCGTCGCGATCGGTCGCGCCGGGCTGATCACGCCCGAGCATGTCAAACCCGGCGCCATTGTGCTCGACTTCGGCACCAATCCCACGCCCGACGGCGCGCTGGTTGGCGACGTGCAGACGCAAGCGGTGATGGACGTGGCCGGCGGCATCACTCCCGTGCCCGGCGGCACCGGACCGACGACCGTCGCGGTGCTGGCCGAGCAAACCCTGCGCGCGGCCAATCTGCAGCGTGGAAATTGACGCGCGCGCCCACGTGCGAGTGGTCGGCCGCGTGCAGGGCGTCGGCTTCCGCTACGCGACCGCCGACGAGGCGCGCAGACGGCGATTGACGGGCTGGGTCCGCAATCTCGATTCGGGCGGCGTCGAGGCTGTCTTCGAGGGGCCGCACGCCCAAGTTGCGAGTATGGTGCACTGGTGCGAAGATGGACCTCCGGGTGCCTTCGTCCGGGACGTGCGTGTGGACTGGGATGAGCCGTTAGAACTCTTGAGGGATTTCGAGATTCGTCCCACCAGTATCTAGCAGTCGATTGAAAGGGGGAATGCTCGTGCGACTGAAAGAGCTTCGCGGATTGCCAGTCGTCGATCCGACCGCGGCCCGCAAGATCGGCACGGTGGCGGACTACCAGGTGGACCCCGCCTCGGGGCGTCTGGCCGCGCTGGACATCACGCCCGCGGCCGGCGGCGACGGAGAACGCGTGCTGGCTCAACGTGTCCGACGCGTGGGTCGCAGCGCGGTGGTTCTCACGGCGCGAGGCGGCGCAATGTCAAGCACCCCGACCGAGCTGAACGAGCGCTGGCTGGACACCTCGACGCTGGTCGGCCTGGAGGTGATGGGCGACGACGGTACGCGCATCGGCCACCTCGTTGACGCGCTCTTCGACCAGGACAGCCTGGCGGTCGAGGCTTACCTGCTGCAGGGCGGCGGTCTGCTCGACAGTCTGAGCGGCCGACGCAACCGCATCGAGCCCGACAAAGTTCACTCGTGCAGTCGTGAGCTGATGATGATCTCGGGCGGCGCTACTGAAGTCGTCGAGCCGGCCGAGACGCCGCCGGCCGAAGAGACCGCCGCGGCCAAAGAGAGCACTCCGGCTGACGAGACGGCGCCGCTCGAAACGCCCGTCACCCTCAAGGATGCAGATCGACTGCCCACGCCGAGCGTCGAGGCGGTTCGCGACGGACAACCGGCTTCGACCCCGTCAGGCTGATACGTCGAACAGAAATCACCAGATGCGTTCCCCGCGGGGAATACAGTTAGCCCGATGGCCCTATCGGTGTCAGCCTCGGCGTCGTTTCAGCAGACGACGCTGGACAATGGCTTGCGCGTCATCCTGCGGGAGGTGCGCGAGCGCCCGCTAGTGGGCGCCTGGATGTGGTATCGCGTCGGCGGCCGCAACGAGCTGCCTGGCACGACCGGTGTTTCGCACTGGGTCGAGCACATGCTGTTCAAAGGCGGCAAGCGCTTTGGTAAGGGCGAGATCACCAAAGAGGTTTCGCGGCGCGGTGGCGCCCTCAACGCTTTCACCTGGATCGACTGCACCGCGTACTTCCTGACGCTGCCGTCGTCCGAGATCGACCTGGCGCTGGCCATCGAGTCCGACCGCATCTACGACACCCGCATCGAACCGGAGGAAGCCGAGTCGGAGCGCACGGTGGTGATCTCCGAACGCGAGGGCAGCGAGAATTACCCGGAGTTCTGGCTGCGCGAGGAAGTTCAAGCCGTGGCGTGGCGCGAGCATCCGTACCGGCTCGGCGTCATCGGACCCAAAAGCAACCTGCGGGCGATGACGCGTGAAGACCTGTATGCGCATTACAAGCGCTACTACATGACCAACAACGCGTCGCTGGTCATCGTCGGCGACTTCGACACCCAGCACCTGCTCGACAAGATCCACGCCGAGTTCGACTCCCATCCGGCCGGGACGCCGCCTGCGCCGCTGGAGATCGAAGAGCAGCCGCAGACCGGCGAGCGGCGGGTCACCGTGCATCGGCCGGGTCCGACGCACTACGTCATGCTTGCCTATCACGCGCCCGAAGCCAGCCACGCCGACGCGGCCGCCCTCGTGGTGCTCAGCTCGATCCTGGGTGGCGCCTCCAGCCCGATCGCCTGGGGTGGCGCACGCGGTCTGGGTCGCAGCTCGCGGTTGTACCGCGCAATGATCGACGGTGAGATCGCCACCTCGGTGTCGGCGAGCTACGAGCTGACGCTAGACCCGTATCTCTTTGGAATCGACGCCACCCTGCGGCAGGGGGTCGACCCCGCGCGCGCGGAGGCAGCCCTGTTGCGCGAGGTGGAGCGCATCCAGCGCGAAGGCGTGCCGCATGAGGAGCTGGCGCGCACCCGCCGCCAGCTGCACGCGCAGGTCGTGTACTCGCTCGAAGGTGTGACCAACCAGGGCTTCGCGCTCGGCTTCATGGACCTGGTCGCGCGCGACGCGGCGACCTGGGAAACCTTTCCGGAGGCGCTCCAGAATGTCACCGCTGACGACGTCCAGCGTGTCGCTCAGACCTATCTCGTCGAGCGTCAGCGTACGACGGGTTGGTTCGTGCCTGACAACGGTGAGGCAGCCTGATGGCCACCGTCGCCGGTAGCTCGCTGCGGCCCGAGCGGCTGCCTTTCGACAACGGCATGGTGCTGCTGCACAACCGCGCGGCTGCCAATCCGTCCGTGGTGGTGCGCGCTCTGGTGCGCGGCGGCGCCAGCCGCGAAACTCCGGACCAGTTCGGCGTCGCGAGCCTGACCGGCCGCATGCTGCGCCAGGGCACCGAGAACATCGCCAAGTCGGCGCTGGCCGAAGAGCTCGACGGCATGGGCGCCGGGCTGTCGGTCGACGTCGGCTACGCCCTGACCGCCATCTCCATCAAGTGCCTCAGCGGCGACTTTGTGAGGGCAATGCAGATCCTGAGCGAGCTGGTGCGACGGCCCCTGTTTCCCGCCGACGAGCTCGAGCGCTTGCGCGGGCAAGTCCTCACCGAGCTCAAGGAGATGGGCGACAACACGCGCGTCGTGGCCGAGCGGACCTGGCGCGAACTCGGCTACCCCGCGACGCATCCGTACCACCGGCTCACGGTCGGCACGGCGGAGACGGTGGGCGCCGCCACGCGCGCCGGGCTGCGAGCCTTCCACGGCACCTGGTATGGCCCGAATCAGACGACGCTGATGATCGTCGGCGACGTCACCCTCGACGAAGCCAGCGCCGCGGCCGAGACCAACCTGGGCGACTGGCCAGCGGCACGCGCCGAGCGCCTGGAGAACACGCTGCCCGCCACCGAATTGCCCGCCAAGCAACTGCGCGAAGTGGCCATGGTCGGCAAGACCCAGGCAGACGTCGTGCTCGGGCTGCCGACCCTCGAGCGCAGCTCGCCCGACTACTACGCGCTCAGCTTCGCGAACCACATCCTCGGCCGCATGTACTTCATGGGCCGCTTTGGCGAGAAGGTCCGCGACGAGCAGGGCCTGGCGTACTACGCGACCTCCGAGCTGCACGGCAGCTACGGGCGCGGCGCGTGGCTGGTGCGGGCCGGCGTCAACCCACGCAATCTCGACAAGGCGCTCGGTAGCATCGAGGCCGAGCTCGAAGGCTTCCTCAAAGATGGGCCGACGCCGACGGAGCAGCAAGATGGCGTGAGCAGTCTGCTTGGCAGCCTGCCGCGTCAACTGGAAACCAATGAGGGCGCGGCCGCGGTCATGAGCGAGATCGAGCTGTACGACCTGGGGCTGGACTACCTGGAGCGGTTCCCGGACATCGTGCGCTCGCTCACGCGCGAGCAGGTGACTGAAGCCGCGCGGCGCTGGCTGGACCCGGCACATCTCGTGACCGCGATCGCCGGTCCACCGCGACCCTGAGCACCGACTGGCTGCGTGGCGTCTGCCTGGAGCGGACGGTTGAGCTCGACAACGTCCGCCTCCACGTACGCGACTGGCCCGGCGTGGGCGTTGCGATCGTCCACGCGCCCGACCCATTCGCCGCGCGCTCTTCACCCACCGCGCAGGCATCAACCCCCACGGCGCCCTCTTCGCCCGTCGCGCAGTCCTCGGTCCCAGTCGCGCCCCCTTCGCCCGTCGCGCAGTCCTCGGTCCCAGTCGCGCCCTCTTCGCCGGTCGACGACACCGCGGCTCATGCCCCGCCCTCTTCGCCCGTCGGCGACCTGACCGACCCGTTCGCCCCGTCTTCGCTGGTCGAACGTCTCGCCGCGCGTCTGGCGCCCACCCATCGCGTGTTGAGTGTCACGCCACGCGAGGGCGTTGCCTACCAGGTGGCGGCCGCCGACTTTATCGGTGTCCTCGATCAGTTCGGCTTCGCCAGTCCCATCCTGGTCGGCGAGCGCGTGGGATGCGTGCCGCTCGTGCTCGTCGCCGCCTGGTATCCCGAGCGCCTCGGAGGCGTCATCCTCGTCGATCCGACCAGCGAGCCGCCAGCCGCCGTCCACGGCAGCGGCCCCGAGGCGTGGTCGCTTCGCGACTGTCCCCCTGACTTGGGGGCGCTCCAAGCGCGCCTCACCTGTAAGGTCCTCGAAACCAGCGCACAGAGCGCGGACCTGATGCACACCATCGAAGCCTTTCTCCAGGCCCAGCTACCATAGCCGTGTGGCGCTCGAGCCCGCGCTGGCCGCGCTGGTGACGCTCCTGGGCATTGGCCTCACGACCTTCGGCGCGTTCACGCACACCGCCACCGACATGGCGCCCGGAGCAACGCTGGCCTTCGCCGGCGGCGGCTGGCTGGGCAATGCGCTCGCGCGGCGCCGCCACTGGAGCCGCGCTGACTGATGCCCACCCGAGAGATCGCCTGGAACGTCGGCCCCGTCGCCCTCGCGGTGATGTACGTCCTGGTTGGCGTGCAGACGCTCGTGCTCGGCTACTTCTTCACGCGGCGCTACCTGGCCTGGCGGCGCGGCCGGGCGTACGGACCCGTCGAGCGCATCGGCGAACGCACGCGCCAGGCGCTCAGCGTGGCCTTCCTGCACCGCCGGCTGATCCGCCCCGGCTACGTCTACGCCGGCGTGATGCACCTGTTCATCTTTTACGGCTTTGTCTTTCTGTTCATCGGCACGCTCATCGTTCTTCTCGAAGCCGACATCGTGCGCCCGTTCTTTGGCGCCAGCTTCTACCAGGGCACGTTCTACGTCATCTACAAACTCGTCATTAATTTCTTCGGGCTGCTGTTCATCATCGGCCTGTTAATGGCCGTCTACCGACGCTACGTACAACACCTGCCAAAGTTCCGACGCTCGCTGTCCGACGACGCGATCGTGCTCGGCATCCTGCTGTTCATGGGCGTCACCGGTTTCCTGCTCGAGGCACTCCGCCTTGCGGCGACCAGGGACCCGGCCGCGCCCATCCACTGGGTCGCGTATCCGCTGGTGCTGCTTCTGGTCAACGTCGATCCGACTGTCCTGACCGGCGCGCACGCGGTGACGTGGTGGGCGCACATGCTCGGCAATACCGCCGTGCTGGTCTACATCCCCGCGTCCAAGCTCGCCCACATCTTCACCGGACCCACCAACGTCTTCATGCGCGCCACCGACTCGCGCGCAGCGCTGCCACTCATCGCCAACATCGAGGAGCAGGAGCACTTCGGCGTCGCAAAGCTCGACGACTTCAACTGGAAACAGCTGGTCAACTTCGACGCGTGCATGCGCTGCGGGCGCTGTCTGGACTACTGTCCGACCTTCAACACCGGCAAGCCGCTGAAACCCAGACAGCTGATCGTGGAAGTCGGCGCGTACATGAACCGCGAAGCCGGCTTGCTCGCGGGGCCCGCTGGTCCGCGACTCGACGACGCGGGCGTCACCGGTCACGAGCTCACCTCACCCGACGACACCAGCCTGGCGC
>JAFAOS010000318.1 GCA_019247515.1 Chloroflexota bacterium
GCGCGGGTGCGGTGCACCACGCCCTTCGGAACCGTATAGGCCTGATGTCGCTTCAGCGTCACCGTGTCCTGGTTCTCGATATCGATGAGGAGGTTGCCCTCGAGGACGAGGAAGAACTCGTCCGTGGCATCGTGCTTGTGCCAGTGAAAGTCGCCCTCGATGATGCCTAGCCGCACAACCGCGTCGTTGACCGCCGTCAGCGTCTCGTTGAACCACGGGTCGTGCGCCACGGCCTCGTGGCCGACGTCGATCAGCGTGAGAGGGCCGAACTTCTCGTCCAGCTGGATGTCGTATTCGTGCATCCCTCAACCTTACGTGGCCGCGCCACCGTCCAGGAAAGCCGCGACAATGGATCCAGCGTGGCCGGCGACCTGAGCCGGCGACCTGACCGGCGACTGCACCGACTCTTGGAGGCCCGATGACCACGAGCATGACGAGCAGCATCCCAATGCTCCGCGAGCGCCCCGCATGGGCCGCCCTTGCGAAGCATTACGACGAGATCCGTGAGCGTCACCTGCGGGATCTGTTCGCCGAGGACCGGATGCGCGGCGAACGCTTGGTGGCCGAGGGCGGCGGGCTCTTTCTCGACTATTCCAAGAACCGAATCACAGACGCGACGGTGACGCTTCTCGTGCAACTGGCAGAGCAATCGGGGCTCCGAGAGCGGACCGAGGCGATGTTCAGCGGCGAGCGGATCAACGTGTCGGAGAACCGCTCGGTGCTGCACGTGGCACTGCGTATGCCCAAGGGTACCTCGCTGATCGTCGACGGCGTGGACGTGGTCGCTGAAGTCCACGAGGTGCTCGACCGGATGTCCTCGTTCGCTGAGCGCGTCCGCTCCGGCGCCTGGACCGGCCACACGGGCAAGCCGATCCGCAACGTCGTGAACATCGGAATCGGCGGCTCCGACCTGGGACCGGTGATGGCCTATGAGGCGCTGCGTCACTACAGCGATCGCGCGATGACCTTCCGCTTCGTGTCCAACGTCGACTCCACGGACTTCGTCGAGGCGACGCGCGACCTGGCCCCCGAGGAGACACTGTTCATCGTCTCCTCGAAGACGTTCACCACGCTCGAGACGATGACCAACGCGCGCTCCGCGCGCGATTGGGCGCTGGCTGGCCTTGGCGACGAGGCGGCGATCGCGAAGCATTTCGTGGCCGTCTCCACGAATGCCGAGAAGGTATCCGAGTTCGGGATCGACACCGAGAACATGTTCGGCTTCTGGGAATGGGTGGGCGGCCGCTATTCGATGGATTCGGCGATCGGTCTCTCGACGATGCTGGCGATCGGCCCCGGCCGGTTCCAGGAGATGCTGGCCGGTTTCCACGACATGGACGAGCACTTCCGGAATACGCCTTTCGATCGCAACCTCCCGGTGCTGCTGGGGTTACTCGCCGTCTGGTACGGCGACTTCTTCGGCGCCCAGACGGCCGGCGTGATGCCCTACAACCAGTATCTGAAGCGCTTCCCCGCGTACCTCCAGCAGCTGACAATGGAGTCAAACGGCAAGCACGTGACGCTCGACGGCACGACCGTCGACTACGACACCGGCGCGATCTATTGGGGCGAGCCCGGAACCAACGGCCAGCACAGCTTCTACCAGCTGATCCACCAGGGCACGCGTCTGATTCCCGTCGACCTGATCGGTTTCGGCAAGTCGCTGAACCCGCTTCGAGATCACCACGATCTGCTGATGTCGAACGTGTTCGCGCAGGCGGAGGCGCTCGCCTTCGGCCGCACGGAGAGGGAGGTTCGCGACGAGGGAACCCCGGAGCCGATCGTGCCGCACCGGGTCATGCAGGGCAACCGGCCCACCAACGTTATCCTCGCCGAGTTGCTGACGCCGCGCACGCTCGGCGCGCTGGTCGCGTTGTACGAGCACAGCGTCTTCACGCAAGGAGTGATCTGGACGATCGATTCCTTTGACCAGTGGGGCGTCGAGTTGGGTAAGGCACTGGCGAGCCGGATCGTCCCGGAGCTCGAAAGCGAAGATGCACCTCAGCTCCACCACGACAGCTCCACCAACGCCTTGATCCGGCGCTACCGCGTGATGCGTCGGTAGGTCCGCGCCCGCCTGCCTAGCCAGGACCTACACTGAACACGTGACATTCGTGCGCGACATCGATCCAGCGCGTCGCGCCGGCCCGGGGTCGACCGCCCGATCCGGCGGGGCGTACGAATACCGGCGATCGACCCAATCCGCGAGACTCGCTGCAGGGAGTCTGGCCTGTGCCCGCTGCGACGCTCCGATCGCCATCGGACCCGGCCGGATGTCGGTATCCGCCGAGCTGACCTGCCCGTTCTGTCAGAAGAGCGGCCCGGTGCGCGACTCCCTCTCCCTGGCGTTGCCGACTCGGCCCGCTCGGGTTGTCGTGCGGGTCAGCCAGCCCGCACGCTGACCGCGCCGCCCGCGAGGGTTCCGAGCGCGCGGTCGTTCCGACGCCGCGCCTCATCCCGACCCCCTATCTTGGTCAATCGTGCCCCTTCGCGAAATCCGCTCTTGGCTCATGGATATGGACGGCGTGCTCGTGCACGAGGAGCAGGCGATCCCGGGAGCGGACCGCTTCATCTCACGCCTGCGGGAGCTGGGCATTGCGTTCCTCGTCTTGACGAACAACTCGATCTACACGCGCCGCGATCTCGCGGCCCGGCTTCGCGACAGCGGCCTGGACGTGCCGGAGGAGTCGATCTGGACCTCTGCTCTGGCCACGGCAAAGTTCCTCGAGAACCAGCGCCCGAGAGGCTCGGCCTATGTCATCGGCGAGGCCGGCCTCACCACAGCGCTTCACGCGTCTGGATACACGCTCACCGATCGCGCCCCGGACTATGTCGTGCTCGGCGAAACGCGGACGTACAGCTTCGAACGGATCACTCGCGCCATCCGCCTGATCGAGGGGGGAGCGCGTTTCATCGCCACCAATCCCGACGCGACCGGGCCGACGGTCGAAGGGCCACTGCCGGCGACCGGCTCGGTGGCGGCATTGATAAGTCACGCAACCGGCCGAGACCCTTACTTCATCGGCAAGCCGAATCCCCTGATGATGCGCTCCGCCCTCAACGCCATCGACGCACACTCGGAGACCGCGGCCATGGTCGGAGACCGGATGGACACCGACATCGTCTCCGGTCTGGAGGCGGGCATGGAAACGATCCTCGTGCTCACCGGTATGACCACGGCGCAGGACGCGGAGCGGCACCCGTATCGAGCCGCGAGGATCGTCGAGTCGATCGCCGATCTCATCGCCGAGCTCCGTTGATCTCCAGCCGCGCGCCAACGTTGCCACGTGTCGGAACGACCCGACCGCGCGCCACGGAACGACCCGAGCGCCCGCCCGCGGCGGGGCCTGTCACCCCCGGATCAGCACGCCGCCCGGGTGCTGCTTCGTGAGCACGTAGGTGGCATGCAGATCCGAGCAGGCGGCACGCTGTCGGCGGCGCGTATGCCAGGGCTGCACGGCCCAACCCCCCGACGGAACCGGCATGAGCAGAACGATGGGATACCGGTGCCGTTTCTCGAGGTTCGGGATGTACCCGACGAAACCGACGTCGAGATGGGTCAACCAGGCCAGCGCGCTCGCGTATCCGACGACCGTGACCGGCTCGCCGCAGGCGCGGATGTGCCGGTAGCCGCCGAGGCTGTTGATCGTCGTCTGAAGCAAGCCGATCTGATTTGTCCGCCCACGCTCGTGGCGCAAATCCACCCGCTCGGCGCGGAGCCGGGCGACCGCCGCGGGCACGAGGCTGGCGACCAGCACCAGCACAACCGGGACGCCCGACCAGCGCGGAAGGCCCCGCCCGAGCCGAGGCAGTTCGGTGAGCGCCCACCCCACCCCAACACCGGCCAGCACTGCTGCCACGCCGCCCGCCTCGAACATATACCGCGGCAACGCCGGGAAGCCGTGCAAAGCGAAGGCGAACTCGATCACGACCCACAGCAGCACGACGACGGCGAGCGCCAGCACCACGCGATTCCGGCGCACGACGGCCACCGCGGTCGGGGCCAGCGCGGCGATCCAGATGGGCAGGTACTCCAGCTCGGTGAACCGGCTGATGGTGCCGGTCAGCTTGTTCTGGTGGAGCTCGCGGGGGGACCGCAGCGCCAGTTGCCCGGCGATGTCTGGCTGTCCATTGGTGATCCAGGGCACACCGAACCACATGAACACGATCAACGCGATTCCGCCGCAGAGCATCCGGCGCATCGACGGCACCTTGAACCAGGCCCAGATCGTGAACACGCCGACGAACGGCCACACCTCGGGACGTCCAAGCGAACCGAGCACACCGAACGCGAACGCCCAGCGGTATCGCCCACCCAGGTACATGTCGATCCCGGCCAGGCAGAACGTGACGATCATGGGATCGGACTGCGCGCTGAGGATGTAGTGCATGTAGTCCTCGAGCCCGAGCACGGCGACGCCGGCGAAGATTGCTGCCGCCACCGGCGCAAACCGGCGAACGGAG
>JAFAOS010000385.1 GCA_019247515.1 Chloroflexota bacterium
CCAACTGGCTAATCGGACGCGGGCCACTCCATCGGCGCCTCCGAAGAGACTTTCCCCGCGGCCTCGAAGCCGCGGACGTACGCGGTATTAGCCACCCTTTCGGGCAGTTATTCCCCACCACGGGGCAGGTCATCCACGCGTTCCTCAGCCGTCTGCCACTCATACCCATCCGAAGACGAGCATGCGTTCGACTTGCATGTTTTAGGCACGCCGCCAGCGTTTACCCTGAGCCAGGATCAAACTCTCCATCATGAGATGCGAAAAGTTTGTCCCTTTACGAGACTCCTTGCGTCGTCTCTAAAGGAATCAAAGTGCTTACGAAATGTGATCTCTGTGGAAGAGAGATCACGCACCCACGGAGGTCGTGTTCCACACGTTCCCTCACTGTGTATTCTTCCTTACTCCTTTTTCTGGCACGTACTGCATCACAGATCAAACACCCTCTCTTTCGAAAAAGGTGTCTCTCTGCTCCACTCTGCTCTTGTTCAGGTACTGCCCGCACCGGGGACAACAAAAATCCCGATTGCCACACGGCACATCGGGAACGGCGCTAAGCGGAACGTTGTGTTCCTGTCGGCGCTGGCCTTGGCTCCTCGATGTTGCCCCTTTCCCGTCTCGACGACGGTCGCGGTTGTTAATGCGCCACTTGCGCAGCGCATCCCTGACTATACGTCATCGCCTGCAGCCCCGCAACCAACTCGCCTGCGGACTCAAGTAGAGGTGGTGGTCCAGCCTGGTCGCCACCAGCGCCATCCGGGTTATGCTCCAACCTTGAAGCTCGGGAGGTAGGCATGTCAGTGGATCTGCGGACGCCGGCGACAATCGCGAGCACCGCCGCGCAGCTGGACCTGCGCGAGGCACTGCGCCTGATGCTGACCATTCGCCTGTTCGACGAGCAGGCGGTGGCCCTCTTCCGCGCCGGCGAGATACGCGGGAGCACCCACCCCTACATCGGTATGGAGGCGGTCGGGGTCGGCGTCACCCTCGCGCTCCGACCCACCGACTACGTCACCAGCACCCACCGCGGCCACGGCCATACCATCGCCAAGGGCGGCGACGTGCGGCGCATGATGGCCGAGCTGCTCGGGCGTTCGACCGGCTACTCGGGCGGCAAGGGCGGCAGCATGCACATCGCCGACATGGACCGCCACATGCTGGGCGCCAATGGCATCGTGGGCGGCGGTATGGGTCTGGCGACCGGCGCCGCGCTCACGGCCAGGCTGCAGCACACGGGCTCGGTCGCGGTGTGCTTCTTCGGCGATGGCGCCCTTGAACAGGGCGTCCTGCACGAGACGACCAATCTCGCGGCCATCTGGAAGCTGCCAGTGGTGTACGTGTGTGAGAACAACCAGTACGCCATGTCGACCCGCTCGGACTGGAGCGTGGCCGGCGGCGATCCAGCCAGTCGCGCGGCGGGCTACGGCATTCCGGGCCTCACCGTCGACGGCATGGACCTGGTGGCGGTGCATTCCGCCGCCTGCGACTTCGTCGAACGGGCGCGTCGCGGCGATGGGCCGGCATATCTCATCTGCACGACCTATCGCTACCACGGCCACCACGCGGCAGACCCGCTGAACTATCGCGAGAGAGAAGAGGTGGAGCGCTGGCGCCAGGTGGACCCGATCGAGCGGGTCAAGCGCGCGGTCGTCGGCGGCGGCGTGATGACCGCCGCTGAAGTGGCTGAACTGGAGCGCGGCGTGGAAGCCGAAATCGAAGCGGCGGTCGAGTTTGGCAAGGCGAGTCCC
This sequence comes from Chloroflexota bacterium, assembly GCA_019247515.1. Taxonomy (GTDB): domain Bacteria; phylum Chloroflexota; class UBA6077; order UBA6077; family CF-72; genus CF-72. Next base: position 1,746 of record JAFAOS010000385.1, read on the forward strand.
GAGCCAGACCCGGACCAGCTCATGACGGATATCTACGCATGAGCACGGTGCAGGACCTGAGCACCCCTCACGCCGGCCCTCTCCCAGGGGGAGAGGGAGGTCGCACACGTGAAATCACGTACGCCGAAGCGCTGAACGAAGCCTTGCGCGAGGAGATGCGGCGCGATCCGGCCGTCTTCGTCATGGGCGAAGACGTGGCGGTGTGGGGCGGCGGCGGGATCTTCGGCGTGACCAGAGGCCTGGTCGAGGAGTTTGGCGCCGAGCGCGTGCGCGACACGCCCATCTCCGAGGAGGCCATCGCCGCGGTGGCCGTCGGCGCGGCCGCGACGGGCTCACGGCCGGTTGCCGAGATCATGTACGTCGACTTCATCGGCCTGGCCATGGAGCCCATCGTCAATCAGGCCGCCAAGCTGCGCTACATGTTCGGCGGTAAGGCCCGCGTGCCGCTGGTGATCCGCGCCCAGGAAGGCGCCGGGCGCGGCAACGCGGCCCAGCACAGCCAGAGCCTGGAAGCGTGGTTCTGCCACATTCCGGGCTTGAAGGTCGTCACGCCGTCGACGCCCGCGGATGCCAAGGGGTTGCTCAAGAGCGCTATTCGCGACGACAACCCGGTCATCTTCCTCGAGCATAAGGCGCTGTACTTCACCAAAGGCGGCGTGCCCGACGGCGACCTCACGATTCCACTCGGCGTGGCCGACGTCAAACGCGTCGGCAGCGACGTCACGGTCGTCGGCGTGCACACCATGGTCGGCAAAGCCCTCCAGGCCGCGCGGCAGTTGGCCACCGAGGGCATCGAGCTGGAAGTTATCGACCCGCGTTCGCTGGTGCCACTCGACGAGCAGGCGATCGTCGAGTCGGTCAAGAAGACGGGTCGGTTGATCGTCTCGCACGAGGCGTACACGCGCGGCGGGTACGGGTCCGAGATCATCAGCCGCGTGGTGGAGGCCGCGTTCGATTACCTCGACGCGCCGCCGGTGCGGGTGTGCGCTCGCGACGTGCCGGTGCCCTACAGCGCCCCGCTGGAAACGGCGGCGCTGCCGCAGGTCGAAGACCTGGTCACCGCCGCGCGAGCGCTCGTTCACAACGAACGCTGAACGGCGCTATGGCGACACCCGTCATCATGCCGGTGCTCAGCCTCACGATGGAGGAGGGCACGGTCGCCGAGTGGCTCAAGGACGAAGGCGAGGCGGTGGCGCGCGACGAGCCGCTGTTGATGGTCGAGATGGACAAGGGCACGGTCGAGGTGCCTGCGCCGGCGGCCGGCGTGGTGCGGCGTATCGTGGTTCAGCCGGGGACGACGGTGCCGGTGCGCACCGTCATCGCCGAGATTGGCGCGCCGGGCGAAGAGCTGTCCGCGGCGGGTGGTCCAGGTGATCTGTCGCCGGCGCAGGCAGCGTCCGCCGAGGCGGCGCGTACCGACGCTGCGAGCGCTCGGGCCGAGGCGGAGGCGGGGCGTACCGGCGCTAGCGGTAGGAGTGCCGCGACGGCAGCCGGGGCGGCCGCCAACGCCTCCACGAACATCGCGACGGCGCGGCCCGGCGAGCGGGTCTTCGCCTCGCCGCGGGCGCGCATGCGGGCGCGGGCGCTCGGCGTCGACCTCGCCGTCCTGCGCGGCAGCGGACCCAGCGGTCGGATCGTCGAGGCCGACGTCCTGGCTCACCGCGCCGCCCCTCCAGATGAGAGCCGCCTGGTGGTCACCCCGCTGGCGCGCCGACTGGCCCAGGAACGCGGCGTCGCGCTGGCCGACGTACGCGGCAGCGGGCCCGGCGGCCGGGTGACCCAGGAGGACGTGCTGCGCGCCGCCGCGACGCGGCCAGCCGAACCTGTCAGCCAGGTGACCCAGGCCGACATGCTGCGCGCCGCCGCGTCGCGGCCGGCGGAGCCTGGCGTCCAACCACTGTCCCGCATTCGACGCATCACCGCCGAGCGGATGGCGGCTTCCGCCCGGGCGGCCGCGCGCGTCAGCCTCTTTCTCGACGCGGACTTCACGGAGGCAGTGCGTTTTCGCCAGCAGCTCGAGCCGGAGTTCAACCGGCTGGGCGTGGCCAGGCTGCCGTGGGACGCGATCGTCGCGCGCGCGGCCGCCCTTGGCCTGGCCGAGCACCGACACCTGCTCGCGCAGTGGGTCGATGGACAGGGTCTGCGCATCGTCGACGCCGTCGACGTCGGCGTGGCGGTGACCCTCGAGCCCGAGGGTCTGGTCGTGCCCGTCCTGCGGCAGGCAGACCGCCGTTCGCTGCGCGAGCTTGCCGCTGAGCTGCTCGAGCTGGTGAGCAGGGCGCGGGCGGGTCGGCTGAGTCCGGCTGAGATGCAAGGCGGCAGCTTCAGCATCACCAATCTCGGCGCCTACCGCATCGATGGCTTCACGCCCATCCTCAACCCACCCGAAACGGCGATTCTCGGCGTTGGCCGCATCGCCGAGAGGCCGGTCGCCGTCGACGGCGGGATCGTGGCGCGAACCATGTGCACGCTATCGCTGAGCTTCGACCACCGCGTCGTGGACGGTGCGCCTGCCGCCGCGTTCCTTGCCAGAGTGGCCGAGCTGCTCGAGCGGCCCTACGCGCTGCTCGGGATCTGAGTCGCGTTAGCGGCGCGATGGCCACACGGGGGCTGGGCACCGGCAAGCTGCCGCCCGAGCTGCTGCGCAGCCTGGTGCTGGGTCGACTCGGCGCGCCGCGACCCGAGACGCTGGTGCCGGCGGCGTTCGGCGTCGACGCCGCGGCCATCGCCGTCGACACGGACTGGGCGTGCGTTCTGACCTGCGACCCGATCACCACCGCCACGTCGGGCGCCGGCCGCCTGGCGGTCCACGTGGTCTGCAACGACCTGGCGGCGATGGGCGCTGAGCCGCTGGGCGTGCTCGCGACGCTGCTGTTTCCGTCTGGGGTCGACGCCGCGGCGATCGGCGAGCTGATGGCCGACATCGACGCCACCGCTCGACGGCTCAACGTGGAGGTCCTGGGCGGGCACACCGAGGTCGCGCCCGGCATTTCGGCGCCGCTGATCGTCATGAGCGGCGTCGGCAAGGCGCGTCGCGACCGTGTGCTGACCGCCGGTGGCGGGCGGCCAGGCGACGTGCTGGTGCTGACCCGGGCGGCGGCGCTGGAGGGTACCCACGTCCTGGCAGGCGACCTCGGCGCGCGGCTGAACTCCCTGGGCGTGCCCGATTCGGTGCTGGACGAAGCCCGCGCTTATGGCGAGGAGCTCAGCGTGGTGGCCGAGGCGCGCCTGGCGGTCGAGCTGGGCGCCACGGCGATGCACGATCCGACCGAGGGCGGCGTGCTCGGCGCGGTGTGGGAGATGGCCGAAGCCTCTGAACTTGGCTTCTCGGTCTCGGTCGAGTCGATTCCCGTCCGCGGGCCGACGCGCGCGATCTGCCAGGCGCTCGGCGTGGACCCGCTGCGCCTGATCGCCAGCGGCGCGCTGCTGATCGCCTGTCCCGATGCCGAGGCGCTGCTGCGCGGCCTGCGGCAAGCGGGCGTCGAGGCGGCGCGGATCGGGACGCTGACCGACGCCGAGGGTGGCCGCAAGCTGATCCACCCCGATGGACGCGAAGAGTCGATCGACTCCGTCAGCCGCGACGAGCTGTATCGAATCCTGGAGGAAACCTCAGGGCGCTGACGCGAGAGTTCCCCAGAGGGGACCCGTTGGAGGAAGACCGTCCCGACACGGCGCGACCGCGTAGGGGAAGGCTTCGAACACGTACCAGGCGCGAACCGTCGGACGACCCTTCCGTCTTTCCCGATCGGGTCCCCTCTGGGAAAAACGACGACAGTTCGTGTTCCTACGGCGACCCGCGTAGGGAAGGCGTCGGACACGTACCAGGCGCGACCGTCGGAAACCCTACCGTCTTTTCTGGATCGGGTCCCCTCTGGGGAAAAACTACGACAGTTTGTGTTCTTGACCGCCCTTGCCAAGGTCGTCGATGTCAAGCGTTTCGATGAACTGTTTGAACACCGACAGCTTCTCTTCGTCGATCTCGGTCGCCTCTTCGGCTTCGATGCCTTCGGCTTCGGTCTCCTCGTTCTCGAACACCAGGCCGGCCTGCTCGAAGACGGACTCTTCGACAAAGATCGGTACCTTGGCGCGAATGGCGAGGGCGATCGCGTCTGAGGGGCGCGCGTCCACCTCCACGTGGCGGCCGTGGGCGTCGACGATCAGCTTGGCGAAGAACGTCTCATCCGCCAGCTCGCTGATCACCACCTGCGTGAGCTTGCCGCCCAACTGCTCGATCACGCCTTTGAGCAGATCGTGTGTCAGCGGCCGCTGCACGGGCACGTTCTGCATCGGAATGGCGATCGCGTCGGCTTCGAAGTGGCCGATCCAGATGGGCAGGTACCGGGGTGAGGTCTTCTCCTTGAGCATCACTACGCGACGGTAGTTCGTCATATTGACGCGGATGCTCTCGACGAAGACTTCAATCACCACTGCGTTCTCCTCTACTCCACCTTCGCGGAGCTCTGGATGCGCAAACATTGTATGCCATGCGTCCGCGGCGTTTGCGCATCAGTATGGTGGCAGGAGGTCGTCGCGGCGGGACGCTTTCCGAGTTGTTGTCGGCGGCTGCGCCACGGTTGGCGCGGCGGGGGCGGAAGGCGCGGTTGGCGCCGGGGATGCGACGTCGTCGACAGCGGGCTTGGCGGGAGCGGCCGTCTCCCAGCTCCACTGCGCGGGCGGCGGCTCGGTTGCGCTCGTGCCGTTGGTGCCATTCGTGGCGTTGGTCAGGGCTGGCGCGGCCGCGGTGAGGACTGGCGCGGGCGTGGTCGCCGCCGCGGCGGTGGCGCCGGTGATGGCGGAGTTGATGCTGGCGTGAGCGCCGGTGACCGCGGAGCGGGTGTCGTCGACGATCGACCTGGTTTCCTGGAGCTCGGCCTGGATGGTGCGGTTGAACTCATCGCTCAGCTCGCTCGTCGACCGACGGAAGTCTGCGATCGCCTTACCCACCTGGCCCATGATTTCGGGCAGCTTGGCCGGCCCGAAGACGATGAGGGCCAGGACGACGATCAGCAGGATCTCCAGGGGTCCCAGGCCGAAGATGTTCATCGCTGCGGATTATGCCCTCTGCATCCGTTGAGCGTCGATTAGTGGGGGAGGCACTGTCGCCTGGTGAGGGGGCACCCAGCTCGGGGAGTGTCGTAAGCAAGGGGAGACCCCTTGACCCCGCGCTCACGCTGGCTGAACCTGGCCCGCCTCGATCACGAAGCGTTGCGTGCTGGTCGGGAGATGGTCCGCGGCCAGCAGGCCTGGCTCTGTCGTGGTGATCCACACCTGCCGCTGCTCGGATGGCTCGGGCTCGGCGACGCGCTGCAGCACGTATTCGCGCCGTTGCGGATCGAGTTCCGAGAGCACGTCGTCCAGCAATACGACGGGAATCTCCCCGATGGATGACCGCATCCAGTCGGCCTCGGCGAGTTTGAGGGCGAGCACCGCCAGGCGCTGCTGGCCGCGCGAACCGTACGTGTTCAGGTCGACCTCGTCGAGCATGAACGTGAAGTCGTCGCGCTGCGGCCCGATCAGGCTGACGGCCTGTTCGACCTCACGGGTCGCGAGCTGTCGCTGACGTTCCCGAAATGCTGCCGAGATGTCGTCCGTCGACGGCGGGTCAGGCGTTGCGAGCTCGCTGCCGAGCACCGTCGATCGATACACAACCCTGAGTAGCTCCGAGCCGCCTGCCAGGTCGCGAAAGATGCTGGCCAGGCACGCTTGCATCTCGCGCAGCATCTGTAGCCGCGCGTGCAGGATGAGCGCGCCCCAGTCGAGCATCTGCTCGGTCCACGGCTCGAGCGCGGCGGCGGGTTGACGCCGCTCGCGGACCAGCCGGAGGACCTGGTTGCGCTGCAAGAGCACGCGGTTGTACCGCTGGAGTGCCCGCAGGTGATTCGACGACGCCTGGGACAGCGCCAGATTCAGGTACTGGCGACGTGCAGCGGGTGAGCCACCGGCCAGATCGACGTCGTTGGGCGAGAAGTACACGACGGGCAGCTGACCGACAAGACCGGTCGCGCGGGTCGTGAGTCCGTTGACCTTGATCGTGCGGGTCACAGCACCAGGCGAAGCAGGATTGGGGGTTGGCCGCTCGGCTTCGAACGTCAGCTCCAGGTGGATCTCGCCACTGGCGCGACGCACGCGGGCGTCGAGCCGAGCAAACGCTGGCGAGACCGCGGCCAGGTCAGCGTCTTCGGGCGCTCGCCAACTGAGCAGCTCGCGTTCGACGCTGGTGCGCGGTGAGCGGGTGGTGGCCAGGACGTAGACGGCCTCGAGGAGGTTGGTCTTGCCCTGGCCATTGTGTCCGCTCAAGAGCAGGACGCCCGGATGTGGCTCGAGCCGCAAGCCGCGGTAGTTTCTGAAATTGACCAACCGCAGCTGGCTCAGCCACATTCATTCAGTCGTGGCGAGTCGGCGAAGGGATCGAGGGCGCGACGCCGAACCCGGGCGCGCGGTGCTGTTCGACCGAAAACGTGCGGTCGACGACCTCGACTAACCGAGTAATCGCCTCGTCAACCTTGGCAAGGTCCGCTAATTCTTCATCTTTGACGTGCGAAAGATAGGCAACGACCAGATCGCGTGCGATCTCCGCCTTCTTTTCGCTGGTATTCACCTGGATCGGCATGGTGATCGAAGTGTAAGCGGAGCTTGCCTGTATCGGTCCGAGTTGCAGCGCTACACTCCTCACGGCTGGCCATGCGTGGGCGCGTGCTGATTCTGCTGGTCGTGGTCGCGCTCGGCGCCTCGACCCTCAATACGACACAGGTCCAGGCCGTGGTGCTCCGCGCGGAGTCGCCGACCGAGGCTCTGCTGGCGCCGGGTCAGCAACTGGTCCGACGCGGCGATTACACGCAAGCCGAGCAGTTCTACGCCGACCTGGCCAACCAGAACCCGAGCGTCGCGCCACGCGCACTGCTGCTCCAGGCGCGCGCCGCACTGGCCGACGGAGATACCGATGGCTCCGAGGCGCTCCTCCAGCAGTTGCTCAGCGTCTATCCCCGCTCCGACCAGACCGCCAACGCGTACTTTGCCCTCGAGCAGACCCGCCGCGCCGCAGGCGACTGCACGGCGGCGCTGCGCGCCCTGGACGCTTTCGAGAAAGCGTCTACCCCGAATGCGATCGGGCCCTACGCGCAATTGCAGCGGGCGCAGTGCGCAGGGCAGCTGCACCAGTGGTCGACCGAACTGTCGGCGGCGACTGCGGCGTTGGGCATCGACGGCGGCGGGCCGCGACTGACGCGCATCGAAGCGCTCGAGCGCGCCGCCGAGGCCGACCTGCAGCTCGGCCGCGGACAGGACGCCCTGGACACCTACAATCGCTCGCTGGCCCTGGCGGGCACGCCCGCCTACACCACGGAGATGCTGTACACCACGGCGACCATCGCCCGCTCGCTGGGTCAGACGAGTCTGGCCGCCGACCGTTTTCGAGCCATCGTGGTCGGCTACGCCAACCAGGCTCGCGCGCCTGCCGCGCTGGACGCGCTGACCGACATGGGCAGCGGCGACACGATCAGCCCGTTTCAGGCGGGCGTGGTTCGGCTCAACGCGAAGAACTACTGGGCCGCCGTCGCCCAATTCGAACAGGTCGATGCGGCCAGCCCCGACTGGGGCGCCGCGCAGCTCGACCGCGCTGACGCGTTGGCCAAGCTGGGCAGGGACGCCGACGAGCGCGCGGTGCTGCAGTCGGTGATCGACGCGGGCGTGGCGGAGGCAGGCGGCGGGCTGTTGCGGCTCGGGCAGCTCGACGAGCGTGAGGGTGACCAGGCGAGCGCCGAAAGCGATTACCAGCAAATGGCCGCGGCGGCTCCCGACCGCTCCGCCGAGGCGCTGTTCCACGTGGGCTTTACCCGATTCGCGCGTGGCGATCGGCAGGGAGCGTTGTCCGCCTGGCAAGCAGGCGTCGCCAGCGGTCCACCCGCCCCAGAGCTGCAGGCGACGCTGCAGTACTGGATCGGCCGAGCGCAGCCGGACGGTTCGGCTGAGGCGCAAGATGCCTTCAACCGCGCGGCCGCCGCGTCGCCCGAGAGCTACTACGGCTTACGTGCCCAGGACCAGATCGCGGGTGGCCTGAGCATGGCCAGCGTGCCGAACGGCTCAGCCTGGCTGTCGGCCGGCCCTGCGGAGGTCCAGGAGAAGACGGCCTGGTTCGCGGCGCTGAACCTGACTCCCGATCAGGTGGCACGCGAGGTGAATGCGTTGCCCGGGATGCGGCGGGCGGCGACGCTGCTGGACCTTGGACTGCGTACCGAGGCAGGTTGGGAGATCGACGGGGTCGTCGCGCAGTACGCGCAGGCGAAGGACGTCGCGCACATGAACGCCGTCGCCGACTGGACCACCGCGCACGATCTGCCGCAGTTGACGATCCGCATTGGTACCCAGATGCGCGACCTGGTTGGCTGGCAAAACCTGCCGCGCGCGATGCAGAAGCAGGTCTACCCGGCTGGCTGGGGCGACATCGTGGCGCAGCAAGCGACGAACTACAGCATCGACCCGCTGCTGATACTGGCCATCATTCGCCAGGAAAGCGCGTTCGACCCACGGGCGCAGTCGGCCGCCCAGGCGATGGGGCTCACCCAGGTGGTGCCCGCGACCGCGCGCAACATCGCCGCCCACGTCGGCGACGACAACTTCGCGTTACGCGACCTCTTCAAGCCAGCCGTCAGCGTGCAATTTGGCACGTATTACCTGTCTCAGGTCATCGGACAGTTCAAGGGCCAGCTGTTTCCCATACTGGCGGCGTACAACGCGGGCAGCGGCACCGCCTCCACCTGGATCCGACGCTACGGGGACGACCCCGACCTGCTGGTAGAGCAGATCCCCTACACGGAGACGCAAGCCTATTTGCGGATCGTGTACGCCAACTACTGGCACTACGAGCGCCTGTGGCGAGCGACGTAGTCGCGAGTCGCTCTGGTACGCTCGGCCGGCGATGGACCTGGGACTGCGTGGGCGCACCGCGCTTGTAGCGGCGGCCAGTCAGGGACTCGGCAAGGCGGTGGCACGGGCGCTGGCGGTCGAGGGCGCCAACGTCGTCATGTTCTCGCGCGACGCGGGCCGGATCGAAGCCGCGGCCAGAGAGGTCCAGGCCGCGGCGGCCGAGAGCCAGGCCAGGGTCGTCGGTCTGGCGGCCGACGCCAGCAGACCGGCCGACATCGAACGCGTCGTCAAGACCACCGAGGACAGCCTGGCGGGCGCCGATGTCGTCTTCTGCAACGCCGGCGGCCCGAAGCCAGGCGCGTTCGACAGCCTGAGCGACGACGACTGGTACTCGGCGGTCGACCTCAATCTGATGTCCGCGATTCGGCTGACCAGGTTGTGCCTGCCTCACATGCGGGCCAGGCACTGGGGTCGGGTGATCGTCAGCACCTCGTATTCAGTCAAGCAGCCCATTCCGAACCTGATGCTCTCGAACGCGGTGCGCAGCGCGACCACGGCGTGGGCCAAAACGCTTGCAGATCAGGTCGGTCCGGAGGGCATCACGGTCAACACCATCGCGCCCGGCCGCATCGACACCGAACGCATTCGGCAACTGGACGGGGTGATCGCCCAACAGACCGGTCGCTCGCGGGAAGAGGTTGAACGCGACTCGCGGGCGGGCATCCCTCTCCGTCGCTACGGCCGGGCTGACGAGTTCGGCGCCGCCGCGGCTTTCCTGGCATCTGAACAGGCCAGCTACCTCTCCGGTGTCACGCTGCTGGTCGACGGTGGTCTGTTCCGGGGGACGTACTGATGCGCTTGTCCAGTCGGCTTGGCTACGGCGACGGGTTTGTCAAGGTCGCCGAGCACGTGGTGAGACTCGAGGAGGCCGGCGTCGAGCAGGTCTGGGTGGCCGAGGCCTACAGCTTCGACGCCGCCACCCGGCTCGGCTACCTCGCCGCGCGCACTCAGCGTGTGCAGTTGGGCTCCGGGATCTTTCCGATTTACTCGCGCACGCCGGCGCTGCTGGCCCAGACGGCAGCAGGCCTCGACGAGGTCTCGGGCGGGCGCGCGGTTCTTGGTCTCGGCGCGTCGGGTCCACAGGTCATCGAGGGCTTCCACGGCGTCGTCTATGACAAGCCAATCCAGCGCATGCGCGAGATCATGGAAATCTGCCGCATGGTGTGGCGGCGCGACGTCCTCGAGTACCAGGGCAAGGCGTACACGCTGCCGCTTCCAGCGGATAAGGGGACGGGCCTCGCCAAGGGGCTGAAGATCTCTTCACACCCGGTGCGCGATCGTATTCCGATCTATCTGGCTTCGCTGGGCGACCGCAGTGTCGAGCTCACCGCCGAGCTGGCGGACGGCTGGCTACCGATCTTCTACTTCCCGGAGCGGGCGGACACGATCTGGGGCAAGGCTCTGCGGCGCGGCTTCGCCAAACGCGATCCGGCGCTGGGTCCGCTGCAGATCGTCGCGGGCGGGCAGTTGGCCATTGGCGAGGGACTCGAGCACCTGCGCGACCGCGAACGGCCGCACCTGGCGCTATATATCGGTGGCATGGGCGCTCGCGAGAAGAACTTCTACAACGACCTGGCGTGCCAGTACGGGTACGAGCGCGAGGCGGCCGAGATTCAGGACCTGTACCTGTCGGGCCGCAAGAAAGAGGCCGAGGCGGTGATCCCGCAGGGGATGCTCGACGGGCTTTCACTGGTCGGTACCGAGGGCTTCGTGCGCGACCGCATCGACGCCTACAAAGCCGCGGGCGTCACGTGGCTGGACGTATCGCCGATCGGCCCCGATCCCTACGGCGACGTACGCCGGGTACGGGAGTGGATTGCCTGACAGGTTTTTCCCCAGAGGGGACCCAACGGGTTTCATCTGAGAGGTGGATCTGGTCGAGGCGCCTGACAGGTTTTTTCCCAGAGGGGACCCAACGGGTTTGATCCAGAGGTGGGTCTGGTCGAGGCGGAGCCAGCGAACCCGAATTGACTGCTGAGGAATCCCTGGGTCCCACCCCGCCAGCGGTGATGAAACTCCTCACCTTGTGTGTCGTCATAAGAGGTGTCGACAACCATTCGAAGTGGGAGGTTCTCTCAGGTGAGGAGTCTGGCGACGTCCTCGACGTTGCGCAGGTCGCGCAGGCGGGACAACAGCTTGTCCGTGTCCCACTCGCTCTGGGCGAAGTCCAGGCAGTCGCGGAATTTGGCGTCCAGCTCCGCGTCGGTGAGCGGCGCCCTGGCGTCGCCGTTGGGGATGTCGCAGCGCTCGCGCAGGGTGCTGCCGTCGCGCAGCGTGACTTCGAGCGCGGCGTAGGCGTGGTCGAACTCGGCCGGGCCGAACGGGGGAACCTGGCGCATGGCGATGTTGACGCGCGACAGCAGCTCCTGCGCCGCCGCACGAACCACCGCCGCGTCCGCGAACGTCGACAGGCCGACGCGCCCATCGAGCAGACACGCCGCCACCACGTACTCGCCGCTGAACTTGCCCTGCAGTCCAGTTCTGGGCTGGTGATGGATGATGGCCTCCAGGCCGCCAGGCTCGACGCTGACCTCGATGGCGGCCACGTCCGAAGCCTGCAGTCCGCGCGCACGTAATGCCAGCGCCGCGTTGGCCATGCGATGCGTCCCGTAGCAGCACGGGAACTTCTTGACGCTCAACCCCCACTCCCGCAGGACGTGAGGCCGTTCGAGGGCACTCATGACCTCGCCCGGATCGGGGTCCACGCCATACATCTGGAAATAGCCGATGCGGCCTTCCAACTGATGCGGGTCGGCGGTGAAGCCGTTGGCCGCAAGCCGGGTGGCCAGGACCGCGTCGCGCGCCGCGAGGCCGGCGTGCAACGGCTTGGTCATGGTGCCGAAGTTCTGGCGGCTGCCACTTGCCATCGAGCCGGCGATGCCGAGGGCGTTCTGGATTGCGGACTGGTCCAGACCGAGCAGCCGCCCACCGCCAGCCACCGCGCCCAGGATGCCGACGGTCGCCGTCGCGTGCCAGCCGTGCAGATAGTGGGGCTCGACCGGCAGGCCGCGCGCAACAGCGCAGCTCAGCTCGAAGCCAGTTGCGTAGGCCTCGAGCAGCTCGCGTCCCGAGGCGTGCCGCGCTTCGGCGAGGGCGAGCAGCGCCGCGACCAGGACGATGCTCGGATGGCCGTGGATATGGTCGACGACGTCGTCGAAGTCGAGCGCGTGCCCGGCCGTGCCGTTGAGCAGCGCGGCCTGGGCGGCGTTGGCGCGCCCGCGGGTCGGCAGGACCGTGGCAGGGCCGGCGGAGCCGCCGTCGCCGAGCGTTTCGGCCAGGATCGTGAAGCACGGTTCGCCCCGCGCGGCAATGGCGACCCCGATCGTGTCGATGAACGCGCGGGTCGCTTGCTCGTACACCTCGTCGCACTCGCTCTCGAGCGCGAATTGGGCGATCGCTTCGGTGACGGACGTGGTGGTTGCTGTTGCCAGTGCCATGCTGTTTCTCAGCCTCCGAGCCAGGTGGTGACCTCGCCGGCCATGATGACGTCCAGGATCTCTTCACAGTCGGTAATCTGAGGGTTGGCAGCCTGGGGATCGTGCGCGGCGCGGCGCATTCCCTGACTCACCGCCGCGTGCAGCGTCTGGACCACTTCGCGGAGGTAGTCATCCAGCGGCGCAGCGAGTGGTGTCGGCTGCATTTAGAGGTACTTGCGCCCGGCCAGTGGGTCGGGCACCGCCAGGCCCATGCCCTCGATGAGCGGATTGACCTCGGCCAGGTACTGTGCGCGGGCTTCGGCGTTGGTGCGCCGCTTGAGCCCCCAGGCGCGGTAGCGGTCGCTGCGCCGCGACTCACTCCGGCCGAACATGTCCAGGGCGGTGACGTACCAGAAATTGACGGCCTGTTGGACGCGGGCCTTTCCCTCGGGACTATGAGACGCCATGTCGGCCGCGCGGGAAGTGCCGAAGTCGATGTGGCCGCCCTCCTCGTCCAGGATGCGGGAGGGCTGTTCGAGCAGACGACAGAGGGGCGCGTAGCTGCACCCGGCGAACTCCTCGAGCTGATATCTGCCCACACGGTCGATCAGGAAGCCGAAAACCGCGAAGTCCTCCCACGTAGTGATCGTGCCGCGAAAGGCCTCCAGGTAGCGGTCCTGGTTGGCGCGCTGCAGGATGTACGCGGTGTCGACGCCGATGTCGCCAGCCAGTCGCGCGAACTTGCGAAAATGGTCGATCTCTTCGGTCGCGGTTCTGGCCACGACAAGCTGGTCGATGCGCGAGGGCGCCGACGGCAGCATGGCCTCGACGTACAGGTGCGGGCCACCGATCTCGCAATCGGCCTGGATGGCCAGCACGCGGCGCAGCAGCTCGACGTATTCAGGATCCTGGCGCGGCAGGTCGGCCTCCTCAACCGTGTCGGTGAACATCGTCAGGTATAAATGGTAACTCGACTTTGCCTGAGCTCCCCGACCTGACGGTCTATCTCGACTTCCTGCAGGCCAACATTGTTGGTCAGACGCTCGAACACATCCGCATCGCCAGCCCATTCGTGCTGCGCACGGCGGACCCACCCCTCACGGACGCCGAGAACAAGCGCGTCCTGGGTCTGCGACGCCTGGGCAAGCGGCTCATCATGGAGCTCGAGGACGACCTGTTCCTGGCCATCCACTTGATGATCGCCGGCCGCTTCCGCTGGAAGGAGCGCGGCGCGCCGATCACCGGCAAGATCGGCCTGGCGGCGTTCGACTTCTCCAACGGCACCCTGCTGTTGACCGAAGCGTCGCAAAAAAAGCGCGCGGCGCTGCACCTGGTGCGCGGTGAGGACGCGCTGGCCGATTTCGATCGACACGGGCTGGAACCGCTCGAGGCCGACATCGAAACGTTCCGCTCGCGGTTGCTGGCCGGTAACCACACCGTCAAGCGGGCGCTGACCGATCCCGACCTGTTCTCGGGGATCGGCAACGCGTACAGCGACGAAATCCTGCATCGGGCCAGGATGTCGCCGGTGCGGCTGACGGGCGCCATGTCACAGGGCGAGGTCGAGACGCTATATGCCGCGACGCAGGAAGTGCTCAAAGAGTGGATCGAGCGGCTGCGCAAGGAAGCCAACGGCGGGTTTCCCGAGAAGGTCACCGCGTTTCGCAAGGACATGGCCGTCCACGGGCGCTATGGCCAGCCGTGTCCGGTGTGCGGGACGCGCGTCCAGCGGATCGTCCACGCCGAAAACGAATCCAACTACTGTCCGACGTGCCAGACGGGCGGGCGGCTGCTGGCCGATCGAGCGCTGTCGCGGTTGTTGAAGCAGGATTGGCCGAGGACGATCGAGGAGCTCGAAGCGAGGCGGGCTCCCTCCGCGGCGGGGAGAGGCCTTCTCAAGCCGTGAGGGCTCCCTCTCCCTCTGGGAGAGGGCGGGGTGAGGGCCAAGCGACAGACTGATGCGTGCCCTCACCCGCCGCTGGCGCGGCGACCTCTCCCAGAGGGAGAGGTGAGCGAGGCGTGAGGAGCGCGCGGCGATCTCTCCCAGGCGGAGAGGTGAGCGAGGCGTGAGGAGCGCGCTCGAGTCGGTCAGCCTCGAGCCGGCAGACGTCGCCCAACCGCGGCCGTGGCAGCGCAACCTGTTCGCCCTGACCGGCGCCAGCTTCCTGATGTTCACCGCCTTCGGTTTCGTGTTCCCGTTTCTGCCGCTGTTCATCTCAGAGCTGGGCGTCGGCGACATGCGGCAGGTCGAAATCTGGTCCGGGATCAGCAGCTTCGGCCAGGCGCTGGTGCTCTCGATCTTCTCGCCGATCTGGGGCGCCGTGGCCGATCGCCACGGTCGGCGGCTGATGGTGCTGCGGGCGGCGTTCGGCGGGGGCATCGTGATCGGTCTGATGGGTCTGAGTCAGAACATCTGGGAGTTCATGACCCTGCGACTGATCCAGGGGGCGATGACGGGCGTGGTGGCCGCCGCGTCGGCGCTGGCGATCTCCTTCGTGCCACGCGCGCGCATGGGCTTCGCCCTGGGCCTGATTCAGATGGCCTCGTTCGCGGGCAACGCCGTTGGACCGCTGCTGGGCGGCTTCAGCGCCGATCATTTTGGCTACCGCTACAGCTTCGCGGTCAGCGGCGCGCTGTTCCTGAGCGCCGGTGTGCTCACCATCCTGTTCGTGACCGAACACTTCGAGCCGCCCGCGGTCGAACCAAAGCGGTCCGGATTGGGCGGCATGTTGCGCGACATCCGCGACGAGGGGCGCGACCGTCAGTTGCTGATCATGATGCTCGTGCTGTTTTCGGCCACCTTTGGCGTCAACGTCGTCCAACCGATGCTGCCGCTGTTCGTGCAGAACCTCGATCCCACGGTCTCCGTCGCGACCGTCACCGGCGTCATCTTCACCGTGGCCGGCGTGGTGGCCGCCATCAGCTCGGTCGTCTGGGGACGCACCGGCGATCGGGTGGGCTTCCGACGACTGCTGATTGCCATGGCGCTTGGCGCCGGCCTCATCTACGTGCCACAGGCATTTGTCACCACGGTGGTGCAGCTGATCGTGCTGCGCGGGATTCTCGGGATTTTCGACGGCGGTTTGCTGCCTTCGGCGAATGCGCTGATCGCATCCTCGCGGCCGAGCAAGCCCGGGGGAGGCGCGCAGACGTCGCTGGGGACGACGTACGGGCTGATCAACCTTGCCAATGGCATGGGTTTCGCGCTCGGTCCGCTGGCGGGTGGGCTGATCGCCGCCACGCTGGGTCTGCGCAATGTATTTCTGGTAACCGCGGTCATCTTGCTGGCGATCGCGGCGTTTCTGCCGTTTGGCATCAAAGATCGGAAACCACTGCCGGAGGGCGATTTCAAAGGGGCTTCCCCCCTTTGACCCCGGAGGGGCCATCTCTGGCGTTATGCTCCTCGACACTATGAAGGCCGCGGTACTCAATGACTACGGGCAGGCGCTGGAACTCGAAGAGGTCCGCCTCGACCCACCCAGGCCCGGCGAGGTCCAGGTGCGCATCGGCGCCACCGGCGTTTGCCACAGCGACTACCACGTCATCAAAGGTGAGTGGAAGTACGGGCTGCCGATGATCCTGGGCCACGAGGCGGCCGGGGTCGTCGAGACGGTGGGCGAGGGCGTCGGCGGGGTCAAGCCCGGCGACCACGCGGTGATCTCGTTTCGCCCGGCGTGTGGCGTGTGTCGGCTCTGCGCGATGGGCCGCTCGGTGCTGTGCGAAGGGCCGGGCGATCGCTTCAAAATGCACGACGGCACCGCGCGCGTGCACCGCGATGGCCAGGACCTGCTGGTGCTCGCCCGGGTCGGCTCGTTCGCCGAGCAGGTGGTCGTGCCGGCCGAGCAGGTGATCCCCATCCGCGACGACGTGCCGATGGACGTGCTGGCGCTCATCGGCTGCGCGGTGACAACTGGCGTCGGAGCGGTGGTCAACGCCGCGAAAGTCGAGCCAGGCAGCACGGTGGCGGTCATCGGGTGCGGCGGCGTGGGACTCAACGTGATCCAGGGTGCGGCGCTCGTGAATGCCTCGCGAATCGTGGCCGTCGATTTGCTCGACAACAAGCTCGAGTACGCCAGACAGTTCGGCGCAACAGATACCGTGAACGGCTCGGCTGGCGACGCCGTCGAGCAGGTGCGCGCGCTGACGGGCGGCGGAGTCGATTATGCCTTCGAGGTAATTGGCAACGGCAAGACCGTCGAGCAGGCGATCCAGATGACGCGTGTGGCGGGCACGGCGTGCATCGTCGGCATGGCGCCGCAAGGGTCCACGTCCTCGTTTGACCCACTGTTGTTCGTCAACAAGGAAACGAAGCTGATCGGGACCTGGTATGGCTCGGCGCGGCCACGCATCGACTTTCCGAGGATGATCGAGCTGACGATGGCGGGCAAGCTGAAGGTCAACGAGCTGATCTCGCGGCGCTATTCGCTCGACCAGATCAACGAGGGTTTCGAGTGTCTGGGGCGCGGCGAAGTCGCCCGCGGCGTCATCGTCTTTTGAGTAGATCTCCGGGCGATGAACATCGGCTCTGTCGTGGAGGGGATCTTCGGCCTGGCGCTGCTGGGCATGATCATGCTCGACATCTTCCAAACGGTGGTCATGCCGCGGCGGGCCGCCAGTGTGGGGCGCAGGTTTCGACCCAGCCGCTACGTGACCGCGTATCTGTGGCGTCCGTGGCGCTGGCTCGGCCTTCATTTCGACCCTGATCGTCGCGAGGCGTTCCTGGGCAGTTTCGCCGCTCTCTCAGTCATGCTGCTGCTGGTCAGCTGGGTCGCCGGGCTGGTGATTGGCTACGGGCTGCTGCTCGACGGCTTTCGCGAACAGATCAAGCCGCCGCCCGAGAACCTTGGCGCCTCGATGTACTTCGCGGGCACGTCGCTGCTCACGCTCGGCTTCGGCGACTACGTGGCGGTCAGCGGTTGGGCGCGTTTGACGACGCTGGCGGCGGCGGCGACGGGTCTGGGTCTGTTCGCGGCGGTGCTGACGCTGCTTTTCACGCTGTACGGGTCGTTTCTGCGCCGCGAGGTCGCCGTGCTGGTGCTCGAGGCCGGCGCGGGCTCGCCGCCGTCTGGAGTCACGCTGCTTGAGACGTACGCGCTGGCGGGCATTCGCGCCGATCTGCCGCGCGTCTTCGAGACGTGGCAGGCGTGGGCTGCCGAGGTCCTCGAAAGTCACCTGGCCTACCCGGTGCTCGCCTACTTCCGCTCGAGTCATGACAACGCGTCGTGGATCAGCTCGCTTGGCGCGGTGATGGACGCGGCGACCCTGGTGCTGACCACGATCGAGGATGGTCCCAAGGGCTGGGCGAAGCTGAGCCGTGCGGTCGGCGCCCACTGCCTGGAAGACCTGGTCCTGAACTTCCGACTCCGCGATGCACGCGAGGTTGGCCTCGAACGCGCGGAGTTCGACGAGGCGTGTCGGCGGTTGGAATGGGCGGGCTTCCGTCTGCGCGACCCCGACGAAGCCTGGGACAGCTTCAGCCGCTTGCGCATGGAATACGCCGGGCGTGTGAATGCGCTGGCGCACAACTGGGCGTCGCCGCCGGCCCAGTGGATTGGCGATCGCTCCCCGCTGAGGCATCCTCGGATGCACGTTCAGCCGCCGGCGCGACCGCTGGTGGGCGCCCCGGACTGACGCGCTACCCTGGACCAGGCATGGCCAGAACTCACGACATGGGCGGCCGTCCGGACGACGCGCCGCTCAATCTCGAGGAGCACACGCTTGCCGACTGGGAAGTGGTGGCCGACGCGCTGAGCGTCGCCCTCGGCACGCGGGGTTTGCGGACCACCGATGAGCACCGTCGCGCGATGGAGAACATGCCCGCCGACGACTATCTGGCCCTCAGCTACTACGAGCGATGGGTTGTCGGGACAGAAGCGCTGCTCGTCGAAAAAGGCATCCTCACCCGCGAGGAGATCGATCGGAAGATGGCAGAGATCGAGGCGACCTGGGGCGTTTCGTGAAATTCCGACCGGGCGACCTGGTGCGCGTCCAGACCTTCGCGCCGACGACCCACGTCCGCACGCCCGCGTATGTCCGTGGCAAGCAGGGGTGGATCGAACGCGTACAGGGCGAGTTTCGCAACCCCGAGAGCCTGGCCTACGCCGGCGACGGATTGCCGCCTCAGCCGCTGTACATGGTTGGATTCCGACAGGTGGACCTGTGGCAGGACCGCTACGCGGAATCGCCCGCCGACAGCCTGTACGTGGACATCTACGAACACTGGCTCGAGCCATCGGCGAGCCTGGAGGGGACCCAGTGATGAGCGAACACGATCACGTGCACGGCGACCACGACGTCTCGCAGCACGATCCAGAAGCTGCCGAGCGCAACAAGGTCCCGTTCTACGGCAAACGCATTTACGCCATTCGCGAGCTGCTGATCGCGCGGGGCGTGCTCAGCCGCGAGGACATTCAGCGGCAGATCGAGTACATGGATGCGCGCTCGCCCGCCAATGGGGCGCGGCTGGTCGCCCGCGCCTGGGTGGACCCGGCGTTCAAGCAGCGGCTGCTGAGCGATCCGAAGGCCGCGTGCGCGGAAATGGGCATCGACGCCAGCGGCCTGACCGAGTTCGTGGTGCTCGAGAACACCGAGACCGTGCACAACCTGGTGGTGTGCACGCTGTGCTCGTGCTACCCGCGGCCCATCCTGGGGCGGCCGCCGGACTGGTACAAGAGCTTCGCCTATCGCTCGCGGGCGGTGGTGGAACCGCGCGCCGTGATGGCCGAGTTTGGCACCAGGTTGCCCGATTCCGTGGAGGTGCGGGTTTTCGACAGCTCGGCGGACATCCGCTACCTGGTGCTGCCCCTGCGCCCGCCAGGCACCGAGTCGCTGAGCGAAGCCGAGCTAGCGGAACTCGTGACACGAGACAGCCTCATCGGCGTCACCGAAGCGCAAGCCCCGGCATTCGTGCACTGAATTTGCATATCAACGCTCTGAGCGTGCTTTGGCATGCTCAGAGCCTTTGATGCGAGATGCCGGCACTTCTCCTGTTAGAGCCTGTTACGAGACAGGAACGATTGGACGGCGGCGTTCCAGAGCGGCGCGTTCTCGCGATGCGCGGCGTGGTAGCAGTCGCGCAGGATCACCAGTTCGGCGTTGGGTACCTGGGCGTGCCACTCCATCATCAGCTCGAGGGTCTTTTGCGGCTCGTTGGCGCCGGCGATGAACAGGGCGGGCACGCGTAACGCGTGCAGGTCGGCGTAGCGCGGCCGTTGATCCCAGTTCAGCAGCGCGCGGTGCATCTTGCGAATGCTCTCGGCGTCGCGGCCTAGCCCGGTGCCGACCGAGGCCATCAGTCGACCAATCGGTGAGGCAGCGAAGAGCGGGTTGGTCGTCGGCGGACCTTCGACCTCCCAGGCGTACGAGCGCGGCTGAGCGCCCAGTGTCGGCTGGGCGCCCCGCATCAGCTCTTCGACCCACTCGCGAGCGAGGTCCCAGAAGTACGGTCCGGTGTGACCGACGATGAAGCCGAGCAGCCGCTCCGGATAGTCGACGGCGAACTGGGCGCTGACGATGCCGCCCAGCGAGCTGCCGCCGACGATCGCCCTGTCGATGTGGAGGGCGTCCAACAGGTTGCGGATGTCGCGGGCGAAGTCGGCGACGGTCCACTCGCCAGCAGGGCTTGCGGAGCGGCCGGTGCCGCGTCGGTCGAATGTGATGAAACGGTAGGTCTGGGAGAAGATCGGCGCCTGAAAGAAGAGCCACGGAGTGTGGTCGTGGCCGTGGAGGATGAGCGGGGTACCTTCGCCGAGGGACTCGTAGAAGAGCTCGACTCCGTCGGCGTCGATGCGCGGCATGCGGGGAGAGGGTACTGGCGGGTGGCGATCCTTGACAGTCTAAGGAGTGTGTGGAGAAATGTCCGGACGTGGCATACAGAGGGGAAACGATCCCGTGAGCGAGTCTGGCAGTGATGGCGTTGGTGGCAGCGGGGCGTCGCTGAGCCGTCGGGGCTTTCTCCGCGCGAGCCTGGAGTCGGGAGTGCTGGCGGGGGCCGCGGCACTGCTGTCGGCGTGCGGCATCAGCACCACTCCGCCAGCCGCCGGCGGGCCCGCGGCGACCAGCGCGCCGGCCGCCGCGGCCGCCAAGCCCGCAAGCGGCAAGCTCCAGTTGCCGATCTATCAGCCGCCGGCGAATGCGCCCGCCGCGGACTTCCCTGGCTCGGCCGATGGCGCGGTCATGCCCGGGTATCTCAACTATCCCAAGACACCCTTCCAGTCGGTCAAACAACCACCCGGCGACGGCAGCACGGTCAGCATCTTCCTGAACCTCTCCGGCGGTCCACCGCCGCCGATGGACCAGAACCCGGCCTGGCAAGCCTGGAACAAGGCCCTCAACGTCACGTTCGACTTCCAGTTCTACCCGTTCGCCGACCTTGCGCCGCGCTTCGCCACGTTGATCGCTGGCAACGACCTGCCGGACATCATCTCCACCCTCGTGCGTCAGGACATCCCGCTGACACCTGAGCTGTTCAATGCCAAAGCCCAGGACCTCACGCCCTACCTGAGTGGCGACGCCATCAAGGACTACCCCAACCTGGCCGCGCTGCCAACCCGTGCCTGGAAGGGCATGGTCTACGACGGCAAAATCTGGGGCGTGCCCACGCCTACCGCCCAGGGTCAGTTCTTCTGGTGGCCGCTCATCCACCAGGAGCTGGTGGACGCGCTCGGTACGACCCAGGCGAAGACGACCGACGAGTACAAGAAGCTGGTGGTCGAGCTGACCAATGCCCAGCAGAACCAGTACGGCATCGTCACCCAGGGTGGTTACCAGTATTCCTGGGACATGAATACCGGCAACGGCTTTTACCCGTCGATGTTCGGCGCACCCAACCTGTGGGCAGTCGACCCCAATGGCAAGTTCACCCACATGTGGGAGACCGACGGCTACAAGCAGGCGCTCGCGTACACGACGGACCTGTTCAAGGCGGGGGTCTTCAATCCCAACAGTCCGAACCTGAACGTGGTCACCGCGGCGCAGGCCTTCGAGGCGCGCCAGGGCACCATCGTGGTCACCGGTCTCAACGCGGCGTTCTGGGACATTCGCGGCACCGCGGCGGAGGGACTCCAACCCCCGGCAAACATCAATCTGCTCACGCCACCGGCAGCGGCCGGTTTCAAGCCACAGTATTACAACGGACGCGCCGCGTTCGCCATCGCGTTCCTGAAAAAGGCGCCGGACGACCGCATCAAAATGTTGTTGCGCGTGCTGGACTACATCGCGGCGCCGTTTGGTAGCCAGGAGTTCCTGCTGGTCAATTACGGCGTTCAGGGTCGGGACTGGGACCCGGATGACAACGGCAATCCCATTCTGAACAAAACCGGTCAGGCGGACTTCGCCGGCGTCAGCACTGGCGCCGTCAGTTTCCTCGGGTCACAGATTGTGGGCCGGTACCTCGTCCTGTACAGCGCGGCCGATGCGACGTTCGCCAAACGCATTCAGGACTATCAAAAGATCCTGGCGCCGATGAGCACCGAGGACGCGTCGCTCGGCCTGTACTCCGCCACCCAGGCCAGCTCCGGAGTCCAGCTCATCCAGCCGTTCGGCGACGGCATTACCGACATTGTCGCCGGTCGCCGGCCGCTTTCCGATCTGGACGGTCTGATCAGCGCATGGCGCAGCGCCGGCGGCGACAAGATCCGCACGGAGTACCAGACCGCGTACGCCGCCGGACAATAAGCAGGTGCAGCTCGCCAATCAGACGTTTTTCATCAGTGGCGGCGCTTCCGGATTGGGCGCCGCCACCGCCCGACGGTTTTGCGCGGCAGGCGCGCGCGTGGTGATCGCCGACGTGAACGCCGAGGCGGGCTCGGAGCTGACACGTTCGCTCGGCCACGGCGCGAGATTTGCGCGGACCGATGTCACCGACGAGACGAGCGTTCAGTCGGCCGTGGACCTGGCGGTGCGAGAGTTTGGTGGTCTGCAGGGCGCGATCAACTGCGCGGGCATCGGCATCGCCGAACGCACGCTTGGTCGGCAGGGGCCGCATCGACTGGAGGGATTCGTGCGCGTGGTGACGGTCAACCTGATCGGCACCTTCAACGTCATCCGTCTGGCCGCCGCGGCGATGGCCAGAGGTGAGCCCAACGCGGCTGGCGAGCGGGGCGTCATCGTCAACACGGCCTCGGTCGCCGCGTTCGACGGACAGATCGGCCAGGCCGCGTACTCGGCTTCCAAGGGCGGCATCGTCGGCATGACGCTGCCCATCGCCCGCGACCTGGCGCGCGACGGCATTCGGGTCGTGACGATCGCGCCCGGCATTTTCGACACGCCGCTGCTTGGAGGTTTGCCAGAGCCGGCGCGCAACTCGCTCGGCGAGCAGGTACCGTTTCCGCCGCGCCTGGGGCGGCCCGACGAGTACGCCGCGCTGGCGCAACACATCGTCGAGAACGAGATGCTCAACGGCGAGGTGATCCGACTCGACGGCGCGATTCGCATGGCGCCACGATAGTTCACCCTATACGTATATTGACGTCGATCTGAAGAGGCTGGTACAGCTAGGCGATCAGTTGCTCATGGAGGCTACAGTGGCCGGTACCAGTGCGCTTCACCTGGTTGGGCAGGCATCAGGTGGCGTGACAATTCAGGTGAATGGTCAAACCGTCAACGTCAACTCGGCGCCTGACACCCCGCTCCTGTACGTGTTGCGCGACGAGCTCGGCCTGCACGGTCCGCGCTTCGGCTGTGGCCTGGGGCAGTGCGGCGCCTGCACGGTCCACGTCGGCGACCAGGCAGTCCGCTCCTGCCGCGTCCCCGTCAACTCCGTCACGGAACCGGTGACGACTCTCGAAGGGCTGGCGTCGGGCGATCAGTTGCACCCGATGCAGCAGGCGTTCATCAACGAGCAGGCGGCCCAGTGCGGCTACTGCACGAACGGCATGATCATGCAGTCGATCGTGCTGGTGAACAACAACCCGTCACCGTCCGAAGCGGACATTCGCCAGGGCCTGGCTACAAATCTGTGCCGTTGTGGCAGCCATCTCGCAGTCATCCGCGCCGTGCAAGGCGCCGCGGCCATGGCCACGGCCTGAGACCTGGGGAGAAACCCTGTTGCTTGAACCGCTATCACGGCGCACGTTCCTCAAGGGAACCGGCGCCATTCTCGTAACCGTGTCCATTGTTGGTTCGATGCCGGGTGTCGCTGCGGCGGCGCCGTTGCAGCAGCAGGAGTCATCCGGCAGCCCACCTCCAGATCAACTCGATTCATGGATCAAAGTGCAGGCGGACGGCACTGTCAAAGCATTCACAGGTAAGGTCGAAGTTGGTCAGGGCGTCCGGACTGGGCTCAGCCAGATCATCGCCGAGGAGCTCGATCTTCCACTGAGCAGCGTCACGCTGGTGATGGGCGACACCGACCTCACGCCAGATGAGGGCTACACCGCCGATAGTGGGACTATTCGAGACGCGGGTCCGCGCATGCGCGCCGCCGCCGCCGAAGCTCGGCTGACTCTACTGGGTCTCGCCGCCAGGACGTTCGGCGTCCCGCTTCAGCAACTCTCCGTGAGCAATGGTGTGGTGTCCGCTCCAGGCGCGGGTAGCGCCACGTACAGCGATCTCATCGGCAATCAGAATTTCAGCGTGCAGCTCACCGCGAAGGTTACGCCCTTTGGACTGGGGCCCATCAGCGGCACTGCAACGCCGAAAGATCCGTCGCAGTACACGCTTGTGGGCACCTCGCCGGGTCGCTCCGACCTCCGCACCAAAGTGACTGGCGAGTTCACATACGTCCAGGACATGCGGGTGCCTGGCATGGTGCACGGGCGCGTCGTACGGCCGACGGGCATCCGTTCGAAATTGGTCAGCATCGACGGATTTAAGGACAACATCCCTGGCGCGCAAGTTCTGCAGAAAGGCGACTTCGTCGGCGTTATCGCGAATACGGAGTGGGACGCTATTCGCGCGGCCGATGCGCTCCAGGTCACCTGGTCGGATTGGAACGGTCTGCCCGACATGGCAGACATTGCGTCAGTGCTTCGTGGGGCACCCGCAGTGAACCATCCGGCCAGCCAGGCCGGTGACGTCTGGCAGGCGCTCGACGTGTCGGAATCCGGATTGAGTGCCACCTACGAAACGCCATTTGAGATGCACGCTTCAATCGGACCAGCGTGTGCCATCGCAGACGTGCAGGCTGAGGGCGCCACGGTGTGGGTAGCCACCCAGGGGCCCCATCCGCTGCGCGTGGACCTCAGTCAGTTGCTCGACATGCCCCTCAACAATGTTCGCGTGATCACAGTTGAGGGTTCAGGCTCATACGGACGCAACGGCGCGGACCTGGCCGCAGCTGATGCCGCCATCATGTCGCAACTTGCAGGCAAGCCGGTGCGCGTGCAATGGATGCGTCACGACGAACACGGCTGGGAACCCAAGGGCCCGGCAATGGTGCAGGACCTTCAGGGTGGTCTGGCACCCAACGGTGACGTCGTCGCCTGGCGCCATACGGTCTGGACACCCCCGCACTTCGAAGGCATCGCGCTCGGAACAGGCGAGCCCGGAGGTAACAACCTCGACGGAACGCCGTACAGATCGTCGTACCCTGCCGCCGACCTGATCGGCAAAAAGGTCGGGCGGCCGTCGCCAGGCGCTTTCAACACTCCGGTCCTGACATACAACTTCCCGAATGTGTCGCTCCTGCAATTCGATCAGAGTGATTTTGCCGATGCGCTGATCACCGATTGGTTGCGCGGTCCGGCTCAGTTCCAGCACACGTTCGCACAGGAATCTTTTTTGGATGAGCTTGCTGCAGCCGCTGGCCAGGACCCGGTGCAATTTCGTCTGAAGTACATGACGGATGATCGGTTGATCGCGGTGCTGAACGCAGTTGCACAGGCCGCTAATTGGGAGACCCGACCGTCCCCCAATCTCGAAGTCGTCAACGCTCGCGGATCCGTAGTCACTGGCCGAGGCGTCGCCGTTGCAAATCGAGACGGCACCCTGGTGGCCGAAGTTGCTCAGGTCCAGGTCGACCGCTCCAGCGGCGACATTCGTGTGTTGCAATTCTGGGCCGCGCAGGATTGTGGTCTGATCGTCAACCCGAAGGGCGTGCAGGCGCAGGTAGAGGGCAACATAATTCAGGCGACGAGCCGGACGCTCAGAGAAGAGGTCACATTCGACTCGTCAAACGTCACGAGCCTCGATTGGCGTGCGTATCCGATCCTGACCTTCCCCGAAGTCCCGCAAATCCAGACGATCCTCATCAATCGGCCGGATAAACCTTCATCGGGCGTTGGCGAACCAACAACATGCCCGGTGGCCGCGGCAATCTCGAACGGCGTCTTCGACGCGACGGGCGTTCGTCTTCGCAGGCTGCCGCTGCGAGCCGACCGCGTCCTCGCCGAGCTGCAGGCGGCGAGCACCTGAGCTCAGGCGCCTCCTGGGCCAAATCGCAGGCCCAGGAGGCGCGCGACACCCGCGACCCCGACGGTCAGCAACAAAATGAAGACGCCGATGACGCTGGCGGCTTCGAAGTTGTTGTCGGTCAGCAGATTGAGCTGCAAGATCGATAGCGGCTGCGTGTTGTGGGTTGCGAGCAGCGCCACGTGACTGGTCGCCCGCGCCGCGGCCGAAAACGCCAGCACGCCCACGACGGCTAGCGACGGCGCCATCAGCGGCACGATGACGTGGCGCAGCGTGTGCCACCAGTTTCCCCCGCTGGTCGCCGAGGCTTCTTCGAGCTCGGCGCCGAGCTGCCGAAGGTTGGTCTTGAGCACCTGGGTGGTGAGGGTGATGGCGCCGAGCGCGGCAACCAGGATCAGAATGAACGTGGTGCCGTAGATTGGTCGCAGGAACGGCGTGCCGAGAAACAGGTACAGAAAGCCGAGGCCCATGACGATGCCCGGCAGCGTCGAGGGCAGCCAGACCAGAAAGTCCAGCGCCGAGCGGGCCGCATAGCGCGTGCGCACGATCAGGTAGGCGAGCAATCCGAAAGCGGTCATGGCCAGCACGGCCGTGCCGCTAGCGAGGATGATCGAGTTGGCCAGGGCGCTGGTGAAGTTCACGTCGCCGAGCACGGTGGCCCAGTTCTTCAGCGTCCACGGCTCGCGCACGGCAAACATGCCGAAGACGCTCATGAAGGTGCCCAGCATCACCAGGACGACCGGCAGCAGGGTCATGATCTGCACGCTCCCCGCGACCAGCGCGAACAGCGGCCAGCGCCACGCGCCGAGTCGCTGCGGCTGGTTTCTGAACTTGCCGGACACGGTGGCGACGCTGTGGCGGGCGCTGTACCACTGCTGCCAGATGACGATCGGCAGCAGCATGGCCAGGACCACGATGCTGAGAACGGTCGCGACGCCGAACTGGGGCGGCGACGAAGTGGCCTGGCGATAGATCAGGGTGCTGTAGACGTCGATGTTGGCTTCGTAACCGAGCACCAACTCGATCTCGAACGCTTCGAACGAACGGATGGTGCCCAGCAGCAGCACCACGAGGATGGTGGGGGTGACGATCGGCAGGACGACTCGCTTGAAGGTGTTGAGCGCGCCGGCCCCGGCCGCCCGCGAGGCTTCTTCGAGCGATGAGTCCAGGTTACGGAAGGCAGGCGTGAGCAGCATCACTTTGAGAGGTATCGTGCCCGTGACCAGGTGGACCCAGACGATGCCCCACCAGCTGAAGATGTTGAACGGGCCGTGCTCGACGCGAAAGAGCCATTGCCAGAGCTGGTTGGCCAGGCCGTTGAAGCTGTCGAAGACCATGATCCAGCCGAGCGTGACGGTCAGGGTCGGCAGGAATACGGCGACCCAGAAGCCGAACTCGAGCCAGTTCGTGGCGGGCAGGTCGGTCCGGGCAAGGAGCCAGGCGATACAGACGCCGACGACGAGACCGATGGCCTGGCGCGCGACCGAGAGCGTGATCGTATTCTTCAGCGCCTCGACGACTTTCGGGTTCTTGAAGGCGGTGGTCCAGTTGTCGAAGCCGAAGTGGGTGGGTGTGCCAAACTGGCCGACCTGGAAGGAGTTGGCGATCAGGATCAGCACCGGATACAGCACCAGGAGGCCGATGAGGCCGAGGGCGATCGTGCCGAGGATCGTCACGGCCGAAAGCCTGCCATCACGCCACGGCGCATTGCGTCGCTGCGCTCGCTCGCGCCCATCGAAGTCTCCCCGAGGGTCAAGGGGACTGCGCCCCCTTGAAACCCCCGCTGTTTCGGCGGTGACTGACACCGACGGAATGAAGCTAATGATTCTTGGTGATCGCCAGGGTTCGATCCAGCGTGTCCTGCCCCGACGCCGTCCCCTGTATCACCGGATACTTCTCCATGTGCTGGTAGTCCGGCGTCGAATCCGGGTGGAACACGGGCACGTCCAACCGCCGCGAGGACGAGTCCACCGACGCGTTTTGCGCCCAGGCGATCTGACCGTCGCGTGAGAGCGCCCAGTTCAGGTACTCCTTGACGGCGTTGGGATGCGGGGCGTTCTTCAGCACGGACAGGCCGGAGGCGAGCGAGTAGTCGCCAAAGGCCCGGTTGCGCACGACGTTGACGCCGACGCCTTGCTTCTGCAGCTCGGCGAGCTGCGTTGCGTCGACTCCGAAGCCAATCGGATAGCGGCCCTCGGCCACCCACTGTGTCAGCTGATTGCTGGTGGCGACGTACTTGGCGTCGTTTTCGTTGATGAGCTGCTGCAGGAACGCATCGCCTTTGACCGCGAGCAGGCCG
The DNA here is from genome assembly GCA_019247515.1 of Chloroflexota bacterium. Taxonomy (GTDB): domain Bacteria; phylum Chloroflexota; class UBA6077; order UBA6077; family CF-72; genus CF-72. The sequence goes on from JAFAOS010000385.1 coordinate 29,733, forward strand.
GCCAGGCTCATGCTGCCGCCATTCGAGACGGTCGGATCGTAGACCGCGATCTTGCCTTTCCACTTGGGATCGAGCAGGTCGTCCATGCTGTTGATGCCTTCCGGCACCTGGTCCTGGTTGACGTACATGCCGCCGACGTCGGAGAACTCGGTGATCAGCGTGACGGGGTTGTTCGGATCGGTGAAGAGCTCGAAGCCGCCGGCCCACAGACTGTTGTCCTTGTTATCCGGCGGCAGGCTGTCGAGGAACGGCTTGATGGGCTCCAGGTCCCCGGCCGGTGTGAGCACCGTGTAGATGTTGGAGACCGGTCCCATGTGGACGTCCCACAGGTACTGTCCGTTCTGCTGTTCGACGACCACGCGCGCGGCGTAGTCGCTCGCCTTGATCGTGGTGGCGTCGACGGTCAGATCCGGCAGAGCCTGTTTCACGAGCTCGACGTACTTTTCGTAGCCAGTTCCCGCGTGCGTGGACAGGACCAGCTTGCCTTCCTGCTTTGCGCCGGCCAGCACGCCATCCCACTCCGTAGCGGAGCCGGGTGCGCCGGTCGACTGTGGCGCGAGCGTCGCCGGCGGCGCGGGTGTGGGTGGCGCCGGAGTTGCCGGGGGACTGCACGCCACCAACACGAACGTCGCGGCGAGGATGAAACGTGATAGAGAGCGCGTCATCGATCCCCTCCCCTCAATTCGGTGATGTTACCCACGGGGTCACGGTGACGTGGATGGCGCCCGCCGCCCCGGTGCCGCCGACGCTGCGAATCGCCATGTCTACCGAGTCGAGGCCGAAGCAGTGCGTGGCCAGCAATCCGAGCGGATAGCGTCCAGAGGCGATGCGCTCGATCGCCAGCTCGACCGAGGCGTAACTGTGTCCGCGGGCGGCCTTGACCGTGATGTACTTGCGAGCGAGCTTCTCGATCGGGAAATCGCGAATGGTGCCGCCCAGACTCTGGACGACGATACGGCCTTCTTTGCGTTTGACCAGGTCAATGGCCAGCGGCACCATGTCGGAGGCTGGCGCCGAGGTCGTATCGACCACCGCGTCGACCCCTTTGCCAGCGGTGACCTCGCGGACGCGCGCGGGCACGTCCTCGGTGTCCGCCTGGAGCGTCACGTCGGCGCCCAGCTGGCGGCCAACCTCGAGTCGTCGGGCGTCGCGCGCCAGCCCGGTGAGGATCACCAGGTCTGCGCCAGCCGATCTGGCGGCCATCACGGCGGCGAGGCCCTGCTGTCCGGGCCCCATGACGACCAGCGAACGGCCGGGTCCGGCCTGGCCTTCGACCACCGCCCACTGGATGCCGTTGCCGATCGGCAGGGCCATGGCGGCCTGCTCGCCGGGCACGTGGTCGGGCATGCGGTGCAGCACGGTCGCGGGCGGCATGTACAGGTACTGGCTGTAGCCGCCCCACAGGGCTGGGGAGGTGGTGATCGGCGTGTTGCCGTAGCGCAACGCGCCCGGGTTCGAGTGCACGTCGGTGGCGGCGCAGTGGCGGAACTCGCCACGCAAGCAAAGGTCGCAGTGGCCGCACGGCAGATATTCCTCGATGGCGACGCGGTCGCCCTCCTTGACCCCCCAGCGCCGCGCGAACGCCTCTCCAGCCCGCGCGATGAGGCCGACGTTCTCGTGGCCCAGAATGCGCGGCGCGGCGCCCATGCGCCGGTAGCCGCCGACGTCGCTGCCGCACACACCCGCGGCCTCGACCTTGAGCAAAGCCGCGTCGCTGGGCACCTCGGGCAACGGAAACTCGCGAAGCTCGGTTGTCTCAGGGGCGACCTGGACGGCGGCAAGGACCATTTCAGCCGGCATTGGCATCCTCCCAAACGCGAATATCCTCGGGCCGCAGCGCCAGGCATACGGACTGGCCTTCCTGCCAGCGGTCGACGGCAGGCAGGTGGGCCATGACTTGCTGGCCAATGTCCAGCGCCAGCGTGGCTTCATAGCGGTCGCCGACGAAGAGCAGCGTCTCGATTCTGCCCCTCAGGAAATTACCCCCTCGCCCACTGGGAGAGGGCGGGGGTGAGGGCAATTCGTCCACCTGAACGTGTTCGGGACGAATCGCGACCTGCACCCGGTCTCCCAGGCCCACTGACGTGGGCGCGCCACCCCGACACCAGAGCGCGTCCTCGCCGCCCAGTCGCACCTTCACGTCGTCGCCGCCGAGCTCGTCGACCACGCCGTTCAGGACGATGGTCCGGCCGACGAAGTCGCGCACCGATACCGTGCCTGGCTCGCGATAGAGCTGCTGCGGCGTGCCGAGCTGTTCGAGACGCCCCTGGCGCATCACCGCGATCCGATCCGAAACGCTCAGCGCTTCGACCTGGTCGTGGGTCACCAGCACGACCGTGACGCCCAGTCGACGCTGCAGCAGCTTCAGCTCGGCTCGCATCTGGCCGCGCAGCTGGGCGTCCAGGTTGCTGAATGGCTCGTCGAGCAGCAGGATGCGTGGTTCGAACACCAGCGCACGCGCGAGGGCGACCCGCTGTTGTTGGCCGCCGCTGAGCTGGGTGGCCGGCCGCTCGGCAATCGATTCGAGCCCGACCTGTTCGAGCGATTGTCTGACGGCCTGCTGCAGGCGCTGGCCGCCGACGCCGCGCACCCGCAGCGGATAGGCCACGTTTTCGAAAACGTTCATGTGCGGCCAGATGGCGTAGCTCTGGAACACCATGCCCATCTGCCGCTTGTGGGTCGGGACGAAGGCGCGGCGACGGGGCGCGTCTATGACGCGGCCGTCGTAGACGACCTCCCCGGCGTCGCAGTGTTCGAGGCCTATGATCGTGCGCAGCGTCGTGGTCTTGCCGCAGCCGCTTGGGCCGAGCAGAGTCAGGATTTCGCCGCGGCGCACGTCGAGGCTCAGGTCATCGATGGCTCGCAGACTGCCGAAGAGCTTGGTGATCGCCCGCAGCTCGAGAATCGTCTCTGGCGAGGTCTCGTCGTTCGCGATGCCCTGTCGCCGACGCGGAGAAGTGGATTCCGTCTCGGGGGACGTTTTGCCAGAGTCCGTGGCAGTATTCAGGGGCAGTCCATCACCCAGATCGCGGGGCGCCAGCCTGACTTCAGTAGCGCGCGACGAGCGCCTCTTTGAGCTGCGTCTCCGTCCACGGCGCGTCTTCGGGCAGGTACATCTGTGCTGGCCGCACGCGGCTGCCCTGGCCCTGCGAGCCAATCGGATCGCGGCCTTCCTGGACGTCGCGCACCGCCTCGATGAGCAGTCGCCGCATCTGAATGATGGCCGTGTCGGCGCTGCCCAGGTGCTCCTGGGTGCGGTCGTAGATCGGGCCCATGCTCTCCTGGACCGCGAAGTCCTGGGTGTTGGTGCCCTCGATGCCCGTGTAATTGACGGTTTTCTGTCGCTCGCGGCTCAGGTTGTAGTCGTTGCTGGCGTTGGCCTTCAGGTTGAACGTCCCGGGGAGGTAGTCCTCCGCCAGGCCACGGCCCATGCGGTGCTCGTAGCGCTGCCAGCCCTCGTACGTCATCGGCCCCTCGTGGTTGAAATGGAAGTTCCACGCCCAGCACGTCTGGTCGTCGACGGGCACCCACATGTGGCCGTCGGTGTTGCCGAGGCTCTTCGCCGGACCGCCCGCGCGCAGTTGATAGAAGGGCATCACGTAGTGGTAGATGCGCACGAAGTTCTGGTGGTCTTCGGGCAGCGGACGGATGCTGGCATACATGTAGCCGTAGTCGGTGTTCAGTACTTCGAGTCGGGGCGCCGTCGAGCGGGCCCGCGGATTGGCCAGGCCATCGGCATTCAGGTCGCGATGCAGGAACGAGGAGTGCGAGGTGTCCAGGCCGCCTTCCATGGCTTGCAGGTAGTTGCAGTTCTCGAAGGTTTTGGAGACCCACATGTGCCCCTCGGGTGCGCGCATCCATTCGAGGTCAGGCAGCGGCGGCCGTTTTTCGGCGGCGCCCATATACACCCACACCACCCCCGCCTTTTCGACGGCCGGATACGTTGTGGCTTTGACCTTGTGCTTGAAATCCGACTCGGCGGGCTCGTTGGGCATATCGACGCAGTTGCCCTCGACGTCGAACTTCCAGCCGTGATACACGCACCGCAACCCCGCCTCTTCGTTGCGGCCGAAAAACAGCGAGGCGCCGCGATGCGGGCAGTTGTTCTGGATGACGCCAACGGCGCCGTGGGTGTCCTTGAAGGCGATGAGGTCCTCGCCGAGCAGTCGCAGGCGCACCGGGTCGCTGTCGGCGCGCGGCAGTTCGGACGCCAGCAGGGCGGGCATCCAGTAGCGGCGCATGGTGCTGCCCATTCCGGTGCCAGGTCCAACACGCGTGATGAGTTCGTTTTCTTCCTGCTTGAGCATCGGGCGAAGTCTCCCCGGGCGGTTTTTACGATGGGTGTGCTGCTTGAAACACTATCAGACTCGCGGGTTACGCGACCGTCACCGTGCGCGTCAGGATGGCGTTCATCTGATAGCCGAACTTGTTCCACGCGGCGCGTTCGGGCTGAGTGTTGCCCCGGCCGTCGGTGGCGCGCACCGCGAAGCGGGCCGTGCCCCCGGTTGACGGAGTCCAAACGAACTCCCAGCGCGTCCAGGCCAGTGGGCCTTCGCCCCGCGTCAACCTCGCGGGCAACCACGTGCGCTGGTCGTCGGTGCTGACCTCGACCCGCTCGATCGGGGCGTGGCCGGACCACGCGAAGCCGAAGACCGTGTGCGAGCCAGCGCCGATCTGTTCGCCCTCGTTCGGCCAGGCCACTACGGACTTGACGGGCATCTCGCGAACCCTGCCGGTTGTCCGACCGTCGGCGTCGACGATGATGTACCGCTCGGCGTTGTAGTAGCCCTTGAACGGCGTGTTGACGACCTCGATGCGCGACGGCCACTTGACGCTGGCGATACCCGCCCAGCGCGGCACCAGCAGGCGCACCGGGCCGCCATTCGGCGCCGGAACTGGCTCGCCGTTCATCGCGTACGCCAGCAGCACGCCAGGATCGCGCGCAACATCCAGCGGCAAACCGCGCTGAAAGTGGGTGCCGTTGGCGTCGACATCGTAGCCGGTCGCGACAACCTCCACGGCATCGTCCTCGACGCCACACCTGTCCAGGATCGTCGCGAGCGGCACCCCGGTGAAGCGCGCGTCGCTGATCGCCTGGTCATCCCACTGGTTGCCTTCGCCGGGTGGATTCCAGCGCTTGCGACTGTTGCCGGCGCACTCCAGCCACACCTCGTGTGTCACGCCTGGCAGCGCCTTGATCGCTTCCAGGTCGAGGGTCAGCGGGCGTTGGACTCGTCCGTCGACGCGCACGCGCCAGTCGCCCGCCGCCAGGCTCGGCGGCGGATTGTTCGAGCGCAAGAAGAACAGGGGATTGTCGACGAGCGTGCGGTTGACCAGCGCCAGGGGCGCGGAGAAGTTGAGACCGTCGCCGAGCGAGATCAGGGCCGGGCTCTTACCGGGGTATGGCGCCACCTGCGTGTCAGTCACAAGTTGTTCACTGTAGCCCACGCGACAGGCTCGGCGCGCGACGCTTGCGTGACACGATCTGGCGCTCGCGTGGCGGCCCAGATCGACCAGGCCACGAAGCACGCCACGTTCACCGCCGCGTTGAATAGTCGTAGCTGTTGGACCAGCGGATCGTCGAGCCCGCGGCCGAGTGCCTCGAGGACGAGCTGATCCTGCAACACCATGTTCAACAGGAGTGTCAGGCTGATCACGGCGAAGGGCACCAGCAGGCGCGGCCGCGCGGGCCAGGCGAGCGAGAGCAACGGCAGCGCGAAGAACAGGTGGTTTTCGTGCGCTTGCGTCGTCAGCGTGAACCAGCCCAGGACGCCCAGCGCGGCGGCTTCCGCCAGGCTCGCGCGGTGCGTCCAGTAGAGCCAGAACGTCAGGAGCATGCTGGCGCCCACCAGCCCAGCGGACACGAGGCGAAACGTCAGCGGACCCGCGAGCCGTGCGGAGTCCGGCACGAAGATGGGGTCCTGTCCGCGCAGTTGCAAGACCAGCCACCACAGGTTGTGCGCATCCGCGCTGACCACCGGCATGACCGTCGAGACGGCGAGCGGCAGGCTCAGCAGTTCGAGGAAGTGGCCCGTGACCAGGAACGGCGCGGCGATCAGGCATGCGGTGACGCCGCCCACCACGGCGCCGCGCGCCAACCCCGCCGCACCGTGCTGTCTGAAGGTAGCAATCGCCACCAGCGGAATCAGGAACCACGCTTGCGGCTTGGCCAGGGCCGCCGCGGCCAGCGCGGCCCAGGGCGCGATCACCTGTCCGAGGTCCAGCAGGCCGACGCTCAGCACGCCGAACAGCGAATGGGCGCCGTCCGGCTGGCCCCAGTGGGCGACGTCGTAGAGCGTGGCCGGATTCAACAGGTACGCGCCGGCCGCCATTGACGCCAGCTTTTCGCTGCAAACGCGTCCGACCAGGACAAAGATGGTTACGCCAGTCAGCACGTCCCAGAGCAGGGCGACGAACTTGATGCCCTCGTGCAGCGCCGGGCTTTGCTGCGCCTGGTCCGCGTCGAAGCCCGCGTCCTGGAAGTGCTGGTACAGCGTGCCGACAAGCTCGTACGGCAGGATCGTCACCGGCGGATAGACGGCGTACGTTTCGGGCCAGGTGCCGCTGTAGGCCGACTGAATGCCGCCCTGCGTGACCAGTCGCGTCCAATACACGTAGTGGCTGATGTCGCCCGTGAGCGAGCCGTCCTCGTTGCGCACCGCGTAACCAGGTGTGTCGCGCAGCAGGTAGCCGACAACCAGCGTCAGCAGCACGGCCGCTCCGAACAGCGCCCGCCAGCGCATCACCGCTTACGGGCGACGACGACGTTGTGCGCGGCCAGCACGTTCAGTCCTGGCGTGATTTCCACAAGACGCTCGACCCAGGACCAGGGTTTCGCCAACTGCACGGGCAGGAAGTCGGGCGTGAAGCCGCTCCGCAGCACCTTGTCAACCTGCAGTCCCGAAGCGCGGGTGTCGCGCAGCAGCTCTTCGCGGGGCACCAGGCGCTCGTCCCCCGAATCCTGCGGCACGCGCTTCATCAGGATGGGCCAGTAGGGATTGGCTGGATTGTGGTCCCACAGCACGACGAAGCCGCCGCGTTTGACCACGCGGCCCATCTCGTCGACGGTAGCCGCCACGCGCTCTGGGGTCTCGAGGTGGTGCAGCGTGGCCACCGTGAGCGCGAGGTCGAAGCTGTCGTCGGCGAACGGCAGCGCCGTGGTGACGCCCGCGAAGGTGCCGACCAGGCCGCGCTCGCGGGCCCGGGCGACCATGGACGACGACAGGTCGACGCCGAAGACGTCGAAACCTTCGGCGGCGATCGCGGCGCCCAGCTGGCCCGTGCCGCAGCCGACGTCCAGGACCAGTCCGCCCATGGGCAACAGGCTCTTGACCAGCCCGGTGCGTTTGTCGAGGTAGTGCTCGGCGACGTGGCGCGGAAAGACGTCGTCGTATTCGTGCGCCACGGCGGCGTACAGCGCGTGCTGGCGCTGTTCGGTGTCGCCCAGCAGGTTGCGCGGCAACAGCTCCGGGATGCCGTTGCTGGTGGTGAAGACGCGTCCGCAGGCGACGCACTGGAGCGTTTCGGCGTTGACGGCGCCGCGGCAGTCAGGACAGGCGAGCGCGACGCGCGGCGCGGGCGTCGAGACGATCGGCATGCGGCGCGGCTCAGTACCCGTGCAGGAAGTAGTCCTGGGGGTCGTAGGTGTGCGGCTGCACTTCGACGATCGGATCGCCGAGGGCTTTGCGCACCGCGTTCAGCATGATGTCGATGTCGAACGGCTTCTGGACGACACTGTCGACCAGGCTGGATTCCTCGGTCGACAGGTTCAGAGCGCCACCCGAGACCAGCACGATGGGCGCTCGGCGGGTGGCCTCGCTGCCGCGGACCTGGCGCAGGACGTCGAGACCGTCGGGGTAGGCCAGGTTCAGGTCGAGCAAGACCAGGTCAGGGGCCCGTCCGCGGGCCAGTCTCAAAGCCTCCTGCGGGTCCCAGGCGCGCACGGCGCGGTAACCCTCTTGCCTCAGCAGGCCCGCAATCAGTCCACCGACCGAGGCATGGTCCTCGAGAACCAGGACGACCTTGCGCCTGGGGGCGGTCGCCGTGGCGCGTCCGTTGTGATGCCCGCGGGCGTACGGGTGGGGCACGGCTGGGAGTATACGGCCGGCCCAGCCCTCGCGAGATTGCCACCATGTGACGTTTCTCTCACAGGCACACCGCGACTTTGGTATTGGGCAGTTTGCCCGACGCGCTAGGCAACAATCTGGACCATCGACCAGTGTCGATCGTCGATCGAAGGGTTAGCTTGAGTACCAGCATGCATCACACACGGTCACACATTTCGAGCACGTCGCGGCGATCCTGGCCGCGACTGCTCGGCGCGCGCAATCACTACACCCCCGCGGAGGTCCGCCAGCGTTTACAGGTGGACCACGCCGACGATCCGCGCACGGCCGCCGTTCACGCCGCGGCGGCGCGGGTCGGCGTCTGGTCGAGCCTTCTGCGACCGCAGGACGCCTTTGACCTGGGACGCGCCGCCGATCGACTGCCGACAGTCGTGTACTGGTATCGGCAGGGCGTGTCGGCGGGCGAGATTGGTCGGCGATTGTCGCCCTTCGGCGGCGCCTGGGACGCCAATCGGGCGCTGGACACGGCGGCGAGGCTGATCGCCGAAGTGCTCAACAAAGGCCAGGTAACCGAGCTCGCAGCGTAGGCCGCTTCGCATTTTGAACCTCTGACAGTGCATCGGCTCGCAAGCCTGGCATGCCTCCTGCCTTTGTGTTCGGCCGTGACGTTCACGGTCAAACTTCCACCCCTGGAGGTGTTGCGCGCGACGCTCGTCGTCGTCGGCGTAGGGTTTGGCTGTTTTCTGCTGTGGCAGGTCCAGGAGGTCCTGTTCCTGCTGGTGCTGGCCATTCTGCTGGCGACCGCCATCGAGCCGCTGGTGAAGCAACTGCGTCGCGGGCCCTTCACGCGCGGCACGGGCGTGCTGGCGGTCTACACGTTGATCATCGTGATCATCGGCCTGCCCGCCTACCTGTTCATCCCGAGCGTCGTCGACCAGGCCGCGACCTTCAGTGCCACGTTGCCGGATCGGCTCCAGCAGCTCAAACCCTACGCCGAGTCTCTGCATCCTGCGTTGGTCGGCACGCTCGCCGCGGGCATGATCGACAATGCCGTTCGCGCCGTCCAGACTCCCCAGCAGCCGGCGCAGGACCAGATCGTCGAGGCGGGCACGACCGCGGCGCACACGCTGTTCGCGTTCGTGACCGTGTTCGTGCTGGCCTTCTACTGGCTGGTCGAACGTGCCTCGATCAAGCGCGTCATCTTGCGGACCGTCCCGGTGCGTCTGGCGCGCGACGTGAACACGGTCTGGATGGAGGTCGAAGACAAGCTCGGCGGCTGGGTACGGGGCCAGATCATCCTCATGCTGGCGGTCGGGGCGATGGCGAGCCTGGGCTACGTGGTACTCGGCCTGCCGAACCCGGCGCTGCTGGGCGTGGTCGCCGGCATGTGCGAGATCATTCCGATGGTCGGGCCATTTCTGGCCTTCGCGCCGGCGGTACTGGTCGCTCTGGCCGCTCTCGATCCCACGCACGCGCTGATGGTCGTGGCCTACGCGCTAATCATCCAGCAGATTGAAAGCAACATTCTGGTCCCGCGCGTGATGGGTCGGACGGTCGGCGTCAGCTCGTTGACGGTCATGCTGGGCATCCTGATCGGCGGCGCGCTGGCCGGGCTGCCCGGCGCGTTCCTGGCCGTGCCGATCGCCGGGGCGCTGCAGGTCATCCTGGCGCACGTGCTGCGCAGCGAGGACGCCTCGCAAGCTCAGGAGCACGCCGATCCGACAGAGCGCGCCATGCGACAGGGCGAGACTGTCGGGCCGCGCGCTGCTTGATTAAAATCTCATCCGAGCGCGCATGGACGACGAGACCCCCGAGATGGAACAGTTGACCCAGGACATGCGGTCGGTAATGGCAGCCTGGGTCGAAGACCCGAACAATACCGTTCTCAAGCAGCGCTACCGCGACCTCCAGGCGCGGTATCAACGCCTGTTCCTGGAATACAAGCGCGGCCAGCGCGACGGCCTGCCCGCCTGAGCGACATATCCCTCAGGGGTGATATCCGCGCGTTTCAGCAACGCGGCGCGTTGGGTGTCGGCCTCGGCAATTGCCTCCGCCTCGCTGAAGGCGAGCAGCTGCCCGTCTTCGACCACGATCTGTCCGCCGATCATCACCAGCCGCACGTCCGCGGCGCGCGCCGAGTAGATCAGGTGGGTGTAGACGTCCTGTAAGCCCGCGGCATGCGCGCGCCGCGGGTCGACCACGGCGAGGTCCGCGTACTTGCCGACCTCGAGGCTGCCAATGTCGGCGTCGAGTCCCAGTGCCCTCGCGCCGCCGATGGTGGCCATCTCGAACAGGTCCAGCGCCGCGACGCCCGGCGGTCCGGCCCGCAGCCGACTCAGCAAACCCGCCAGGCGCAGCTCCTCCCAGGCGTCGAGGCGATTGCTGGAGGCCGCGCCATCCGCCCCGATGGCCACGTTCACGCCGCGCTCGAGATACTCGGCGATCGGCGCCGTCCCGGATCCCAGCTTCATGTTGCACGATGGGCAGTGGACGACCGTGGCGCCGCCGCTCGCCAGGACGTCGAGCTCCTCCGGCTCCGGCCACACGCAGTGCGCAAAACAGGCATTGGTTTCGGCCAGGCCCAGGTTGGCCAGCAGCCGGATGTTGGGCGCGCCGAAGCGGTGGCGGACGATGTCCGTCTCGTCACGCTGCTCGCTGGCGTGCGTGTGCACCAGCAGGTTGTTGGCTCGCGCGCGTGCGCCAATGCTGCGCAGCAGGTCCTGGGTCGCGCTCAGCACAGAGCGCGGGGAATAGGCATAGCGTAGTCGGCCGCCTTTGGCCTCGTGCCAGCCGTCGGCGAGTCGATCCGTATCGCGGAGCGCGACGGCGGTTGGCTCGAGCAGTCCCGGCGGCACGCCCTCGCCCGCGTCCATCAACGCCTTGCCGCCGGTGTAGCGGATGCTCGTTTCGGCGGCGGCTTCGAAGAGTGCATCGGTGTGGTGCACGGTGCCCATATCCAGGACCGCCGTCGTGCCGCCGAGCAGCAACTCCGCGATGCCGAGTCGCGCCGACGCGCGCAGCGACGCCTGGTCGTGCGCGGCCTCGAGAGGCCAGATGCGCTCGTGCAGCCAGGCAAGCAGCGGCTGGTCCTCGGCGAGGCCACGGAACAGCGTCTGGCACAGGTGGACGTGCGACTGGACGAGACCGGGCACCACGACCAGGCCGCGGACGTCAATGGAGCGTTGAGCGGCCACTTTGCGGGCCGGATCGGCGAGATCGGCGATGCGGCCGTCGGCGTCGACCAGGAGGTCGGCCACCAGGAGCGTGCGCAGCGCATCCATCGTCACCAGCGTGCCGCCGCGCAGCGCGAGCGCGGCTGGCTCAGACGCCACGGTAGCTGTTGGTCTCTAGACCGCGAGCGCGACCCCGTCGCCGCGCGGGTCGCTCGAGGCGATGTAGCAGCCGCGTGAGCGGTCTACCTCGATCATCTGGGCGGTGCCCATCACGTGATCGACCGCGTCGGCGAGCAGCACCTCATGACCGCGGGCGCTCAGGTCCTCGGCGACCGATGCGCCGAAGCGGTCTTCGAGCACCAGCGCCGTGGCCGGGAAGCGTCCGCCCGGTGCGCTGTGGACCCAGCGCGGCGCTTCCATGGCCGCCTGCAGGTCGAGACCGAAGTCCAGCAGCCCGTTGAGCAACTGCAGACCTGTTTGCGGCTGTCCGTCCGCGCCGCGGGTGCCGAACGCCAGCCACGGCTCGCCGTCGCGCAGCGCCATGCCGGGCATCAGCGTGTGCATGGGTCGCTTGTCTGGCGCCAGCGCGTTGGGATGGCCCTCGATCAGATTGAAGCCGAAGCCGCGGTTGTGCAGCGTCACGCCGGTGCCCGGCACGTGGACGCCCGAGCCGAACGCGGCGTACAGGCTCTGGATCAGACTGACGACGTTGCCATCGCGGTCCGCCGCGCTCAGGAAGATCGTGTCGCCGTCGACTGAGCGGCCGACGGTGCGGGGCAGACTCGGCGCGGCGGTCGGGCCAACGCGCCGCGCGCGGTCACTGGCGCGCTCGGGGTCCAGCAACAGGTCAATCGGCACGTCGGCGCGCGCTGGATCGGCCACGTAGGCGTCCCGATCGGCAAACGCGAGCTTTTTGCGCTCCACGAGCTGATGGACCAGCTGGGCGGAGGTCCGCGGATGGGCGGCGACGTCGAAGCCCTCGAGCATCTGCAGCATCTCCAGGAGCGCGACGCCCTGGCTGTTCGGGGGTAGCTCGTAGACCTGGACGCCGCGGTAGTCGACACACAGCGGTTCCACCCACTCGGAGTGGTGGGCAGCGAAGTCCGCGGCCGTGAGCCCGCTGCCGTGGGCGATGAGGAATTCGAGAATGCGGCCGCCCAGCGCGCCGGAATACATCAGGCTCGGGCCGTGGGTGGCGAGCTGCTCGAGCGTGTGGGCCAGGTCGGGTTCGAGCAGCGTGTCGCCTGGCGACGGTGCGACCCCGCCGGGCAGGAAGACGTCGGCGCCGCCGCCGTTGTTGGCCAGTAGCCGGGCGCTGGCCCGAATCGCGCTTACCACAAAGGGCGTCACGCGGAAACCGTCACGCGCGTGTTGAATAGCGTCACGCGCGACGCGTGGCATGGGCAGGCGCCCGAAGCGCTGGTGCAGGCTGAACCAGCCGTCGACCGCGCCCGGCACCGTGACGGCGCGTATGCCACGCTGAGGCATGCTCTCGAGACCCTGGGCCCGATACGCGCCAACGCTCATGCCCTGGCCAGCGCGGCCGCTGGCGTTCACGCCGAACAGCTTGCGGTCGGCGGCGCTCCAGACCTGGGCGAACAGGTCGCCACCTGGCCCGCACATCTGCGGCCACACGACGCCCATGACCATGTTGGCGGCGATCGCGGCGTCCACGGCGCCGCCGCCATCACGCAGGACGTTCACGCCGGCCAGGGAGGCCAGATAGTGCGGCGCGGCGACCACGCCGTCGGCGCCGTACGCGGGGGTGCCAAACGTGTCGGGCATGCGGGTCCTTCTTCTCTCAGCCGATGATCAGCCGCGCCTGGCGTCGGCGCAGCGCCTGCACGACGCTCATCGCCACCAGGCGGCCGGTGCGCGGGTTGTCGGCGCTGGGCACGTTTTCGATCTCGAAGCGCAGTCGGCCGAAATCGCCCTCGGCTACGACCTCGTGGCGGTTGCGCTCGAGCGACGGGTCGGCGATCACGCGCACCTCGGTGCGATCCAGACCGACGCCGGCCAGGCTCACGGCGGCGGCCACGTTGATGCTCTCGGGAAACCTGAGCGCGCCTTCGCGGGCGTTGCCAGCGAAAAGTTGGCGCGGCTCGGTGAGGGCGCTGGCTTCGTCGGGCGGCAGCAGCGCGCGAGCCGGCTTGCGGGTGAAGTGCGTCACGCGGTGCAGGTGGCCGGCGCTGGCGGAGGCGATCGCGTCCAGCCCGCCGATGCCGCCCGATACGACGATCGCGTGACTCTGGCCATCGCGCGCGGCCTGGCAGATGTCGCGTTCGGTGTCAGGTTCGGCCAGCGCCCCGACGCCCAGGATCAGCAAGTCGATGCCCGCGCGCAGCACGCGCGGACCGTGGCAGCGCAACGCGGCGTGGCCGGCCGCTTCGACCACCACCTCGGGCTTGCGGGCGAGCAGGTCCTCGATACGCGTGCACACGCGCACGTGGCAGCCCGGCCGCGGCTTGTTCGGGTGGGCGACGAGGGCGCCGACGACGTCGACGCGATCCGAAGGCTGTAGCAGCTCGAGAACGCCGCGGGCGATCGTGCCGAGGCCGATGAATCCAACCCGCATGGGTGCCACCAGCGTACTCGGGAGCGCGCGATGGGCGGCGCGTCAGCTCGCGTCGGAATCGAGTGCTTCGGCCAATTCGTGGCAGCCGGTCTGGCGCATGGCGTCGGTCAGCGTGTGGTCCGTATTGGGAAAGACCGTCAGCGACACGTCGGCGCCCTGCCGCTGCAGCGCGGAGGTGAAGTTTTCGGCGCGATCGACGCGCGTGGCGCCGATGTACGGGCTCCAGGCGGCGGGCACGTCGGCGGTGTTGTTGTCGGCGCCGCCGACGCCGATCCAGATCGGCACGGCGTCGAAGCCGGAGGGGTTGAAGGTGTTGCCGCCGTCGGTCTGGGCCAGGTCGGCGATGCCGTAGGGGAAGTCGAGCGCCTGGCCGCTGCTGGCGTCGGTCGAGATTGGCAGCGTGTAGGTGCCAGCGGAGATGGCGGCCACGCCGGCGACCTGGTCCGGATGGATTTCGGTAAAGCGCAAGGCCAGCTGCGCGCCACGCGAGTGGCCGAACAGCAGCACGCGAGGCTGAACGGGCAAGCCAGTCCGCTGGTTCAACGTGGCGAGGTAGTCGGAGAGCCACGCGATGAGCGCGGGGTCCTCGTGGGTGATGACGTCCGGGTTGGTCCAGTCGCCGTAGTTGATGGTGGGCGCGACGATGAGCCAGCCGTTAGCGTCAGCCTGGTTGGCCAGGGCGCTGCCAAAGTCGGGACCGTTGCCGCCCATGCCGTGCAGCGCGACGAGGACCTGGAGGGGGCCGCTCGGATTGGATTGCGGCAGTCGGACGTAGACGTCCGAGACCTCGGCGGCGCCATCGGCGCGCAGGGCGGTGGGCGTGGGACCCTGCGCGGCGAACACGGGCGCGCCCGGGGCCAGGAACACCAGGGTAAGGAGCGGGATGAGGGCGAAAAATCGGCTGCAACGCATCTGGGCGCGGGAATATATCGACAAACAACGTCAGTCGCCGGGGTTTTGACCGTTTCTCGACACAGGTTGAGTATATGTCCGTACATTTTGCGGTCCTGGCGTTTTGGCGAAGGTGATGTCGGGCGCGGATCAGCCCCAGGGCCGCGGTTCGGTCGGTGGCGGCGCGGGCGGCTGCGGTGCCGCGCCGGGCTCGGTCGGCCGCGACCAGGGCGGCGGTGGCGCGCTCTCGGGCGGCGCTGAGGGCGTTGGGGCGGACCACTGGGGCGGCGTGTACGCCGGCGTTGGGCCGGGCGCCGCGGCCGTCGACTGCGCGTCGGCGGTGTCGCTCTCCAGTTCGGGTGGATCGACGCCGTGGATCACCGCATCCAGGTAGTCATAGGCGGTGCGGAAGCGTTTGAGGACACTGGTCAGCGAATCGCTGTCTTTGCCATAGGCTTCCGCCCAGCGAGCGGCCAGCTGAATGCGCGAGACGGAATCGTCCCCGCCGCCGACGCCGATGTCGCCGCGACGGTTGCGCTCCTCGCGCTCGCCGGGTCCCGGCGCGGTGCGAGGGCCCTGGCCCTCACCTGTGCTCATGGTGCCTCAACTGTAGCCGACTGCAGTAGATTTGGCTCTGTATGGCGGTGCGTCGCCGAACGGCGTCCAAAGAGCCCACGCCTGGGGACGCGACGGATTACGCGATGGCAGCATCATGAGCGGCGCGTCCCCAGGCGCGTATAGCTGGAATTCGGAGCTGCCCAGCGGCCGCAATCCGTACTGGGTGCGCGACGAGGCGCTGGCGGGCCTCGGCCTGCACCCGGGCGACGCCGTGAGCGTCGACACCCGCGCTGAGCCGCATGACGGCGACCTGGTCGTCGTCGAAGTCGAGCTCGAAGACGACTCGCTGCGCACCGCGCGGCGTTTCTTCCAGGCCGGCGATCGCGTTCGCCTGGAGTCGGTCGGCGAGCCGCGCCTGGAGCCCATCGACGTGCCCATCGCGCAGGTCATGATCATGGGCGTCATCGCCGCTCGACTGCGCCTGGAAACGGACGGCTCGGCGCCCATCGAAGAGCCGCTTGAGGCCTGACGTTCGGGCTCGCGGCATGCAGTAGGCTTCACCACCAGGCTCATGGACATCGGTTCCTTCTCGGACGTCGGGCGCGTGCGTGAGGGCAACGAAGACGCACTGCTGGTGATAAAGCCGGACGACGGTCCGCGCGCAGGTCAGGTCGTCGTGGCCGTCGCCGACGGCATGGGCGGACACAACGCGGGCGAGGTTGCCAGCGCCATTGCCGTCGCGGCGCTGCGTCGGGTGGTCGAGAGCGCCGAGCCGTCACTCGCCGCCGACGAGTTGCTCACCAGCGGCGTGTCACTCGGGAATCAGACGATCTGGGACGCCGCGGCGGAGGATGTCGCCAAAGACGGCATGGGCACGACGCTCGTGTGCGCCCTCCTCGACCAGACCGGCAAAGTGGTGATCGCCAACGTCGGCGACAGTCGCGCCTACGCCTACCTGAATGGCGAGGTGCGCCTGGTCACCGCCGACCATACCTGGGTCAACGAGCAGGTGCTCGCCGGCTATCTGAGCCCGAGCGACGCGCGCACGAGTCCCTACCGCAACCTGCTCACGCGGACGCTCGGCAATGCGCCGCGCGTGGACGTCGATATTTTCACCGGCGTGCACCTCGGGGCAGGCGACGGCTTGATCCTGGTGTCGGATGGCGTGACGGGCTACCTCGACGAGGGTGACTTCGCCTCGGTGCTGCGCGAGGCGGACAGCGCCCAGGCGGCCGCCGAGGAGCTGGTCCGCGAGGCCGTCGAGCGCGGCGGCGCGGACAACGCCACGGCCGTGGTCGTCCGCCGAGGCTGAGAGCTACGCCCGCGTACGTCGCTCGCGTGCTGAGTGTCCGTCGGGCGCCGTCGGTTGGCGCGGCGCGCTAACGTAATGGGCATGCCCGTCTCATGGCAGAAAGTCCGTGATTTCCAGGACATCAAGTACGAACGCTGCGATGGCATTGCCAAGATCACCATCAACCGTCCTGAAGTCCACAACGCCTTCCGTCCTGAGACCGTCTTCGAGATGCAAGAGGCGTTCGCCGATGTGCGCGACGATCCGTCGACTGGCGTCGTGCTGCTGACCGGTGAGGGCCCGGATGCGTTCTGCTCGGGTGGCGACCAGCGCATCCGCGGTGACGGCGGCTACGTGGACCCAGAAGGCGTGCCGCGGCTGAACGTGCTCGACCTGCAGCGGCAGATCCGCCTGTTGCCCAAGCCCGTCATTGCCATGGTCGCCGGCTACGCGATCGGCGGCGGGCACGTGCTGCACGTCGTGTGCGATCTGACCATCGCCGCGGATAACGCGCGCTTCGGACAGGCCGGGCCGCGCGTCGGCAGCTTCGACGCGGGCTACGGCTCGACGCTGCTGGCCCGACTCGTCGGCGACAAGAAGGCCAAGGAGATCTGGTTCCTGTGTCGCCAGTATTCGGCCCAGGAAGCGCTCGACATGGGGCTGATCAACGCGGTCGTGCCCCTGGCCGAGCTCGAGGACACCTGCGTGCAGTGGGCACGCGAGATTCTCGAGAAGAGCCCGACCGCGATTCGCTTCATCAAAGGCGCCTTCAATGCCGCGACGGAGGGCCTGGCCGGCATGCAGCAATTCGCCGGCGACGCGACGCTGCTGTACTACCTGACCGACGAGGCGAAAGAGGGCAAGAACGCGTTCCTCGAGAAGCGCAAGCCCGACTTCTCGAAGTACCCGCGGTTCCCGTAGGTGAGCGCGGCAGCCGTCGCGGTCAGCGGACCGCGCGTCTGGCTGCTGGCGGCGCGGCCGGCCACGTTGCCGGCAGCGGTGGTGCCCGTCATCGTCGGTACCGGCGCCGCGCTGCACGGCACACACAGCTTTAACCTGCCCGTGCTCATCCCGACGCTGCTCGCCGCGCTGCTGATCCAGATCGGCACCAACTTCGCCAATGACGTCTTCGACTTCCGTCGCGGCGCCGATACCGCCGAACGACTCGGACCGCTGCGGGTCACGCAGGGCGGCCTGGTCACCCCCCAGCAGGTGCTCGTCGCGACGTTCATCACCTTCGGGCTGGCGCTGCTGATCGGCCTGTACCTGGTGGCGATCGGCGGCTGGCCGATCCTGGCCATCGGCGTGGTCTGCCTGTTGTCAGGCCTGCTGTACACGGGCGGGCCGTGGCCGTTCGGCTACCACGGACTGGGCGACATGGTCTGCTTTCTGACGTTCGGCGTGCTGGCGGTGCTGGGTACCGCCTATCTGCACACGTTGTCGATCACGCGGCTTGACGTGTGGGCGTCGATCCCGGTCGGCTGCCTGGTGACGGCGATCCTGATCGTCAACAACCTGCGCGACATTGACACGGATCGTCGCGTTGGCAAGCGGACCCTGGCAGTCATCCTGGGTCGAACCGGCACGCGGATCGAGTATGGCGTGTGCGTGGGCGTGGCGTACCTGGTGGCAATCGGCCTGGGTGTCACGGGCACGGTCGGGCTGTGGTGGTGGCTGCCGTTGCTCAGCTTGCCGCTGGCGATCTGGCTCGTCCGCTACGTGAGCCAGACTGAAGGCCGGCCCTTGAATCAGGCGCTCAAACGGACGGGTCAACTGCACCTGGTCTTCGGGCTGCTGTTCGGGGCGGCCATGTGGCTGGG
This sequence comes from Chloroflexota bacterium, assembly GCA_019247515.1. Classification (GTDB taxonomy): domain Bacteria; phylum Chloroflexota; class UBA6077; order UBA6077; family CF-72; genus CF-72. The sequence goes on from JAFAOS010000385.1 coordinate 48,107, forward strand.
CTAGCGCTCAGGGTTCCAGACTGGCTGCGGCAGCGGGCGGCAGTCACGCCCGAACGACGCGCGCTGGTGTGCGGCGCGCAAGCATGGAGCTTCGCCGAGCTTGACCGTCGGGTCGACGCCGCGGCCGCGAGCCTGGACGTCCGCGAAGGCGAACGCGTGGGCATTCGCGCCGCCAACAGCCTCGGGTTCGTCGTCGCGGTCCAGGCGCTGATGCGCCGCGGCGGCGTGCTGGTGCCGATCAACACCCGCCTGACCGATGCGGAGGTGGCCTGGCAGGTGGAGGATGCGCAGGTCTCGCGCGTTGTCGGCGACGACGATCTCGAGGCTCTGCTGCGCCAGCCGACGCCCGCGCACCAGACCAGAGCACGCGATTTCGAGCTCCATGCGTGGCACTCGATCGTCTACACCTCCGGCACCACCGGCCGGCCCAAGGGCGCCATCCTGACCTATGGCAACCACTGGTGGAGCGCGGTTGCCTCGGCGCTGAACCTGGGGCTGCTGGCCGACGACACCTGGCTTGCCTGCCTGCCGCTGTTCCACGTCGGAGGACTGGCCATTCTGCTGCGCGGCGTCATCTATGGCATGGCGGTCGTGGTCCAGTCGCGCTTCGAGGCGGCCGAGGTCAATCGGGCCATCGACGAGCAGGGCGTCACGATCGTCTCCGTCGTGAGCACGATGCTCGAGCGCATGCTCGCCGAGCGCGGCCCCCGCGCTTACCCGCCGAGTCTCCGCTGCGTACTGCTCGGCGGTGGTCCCGCTCCGCTGCCATTGCTGGAGCGCGCCGCGGCCGCCGGCGTGCCGGTGGTGCAAACGTACGGCCTCACCGAGACGGCTTCCCAGGTGGTGACGCTGGCGCCCGAGGATGCGCTCAGAAAGCTGGGATCGGCGGGCAAGCCGTTGATGGGCTCGGAGATTCGCGTCGGGTCCGACGGCGAGATCGAAGTCAGGGGTCCGAGCGTGAGCCCGGGCTACGTGAATCATCCCCCGCGTGACGGCTGGCTGCACACCGGCGACCTGGGCCGGCTGGATGATGACGGCTACCTGTACGTACTGGACCGACGTGACGATCTGATCGTCTCGGGCGGTGAAAACGTGTATCCGGCGGAAGTGGAAGCGGCGCTGTTGGCTCACCCGGCGGTCAGCGAGGCCGGCGTGATCGGCGTGCCAGACGCGGAATGGGGTCGGCGTGTGACGGCCGTTGTGGTAGTGCGCGCGGGCGTCACGGCGACCGCCGACGAGCTCATCGCCTTCTGCCGGCAGCGTCTCGCCGCCTACAAGGCGCCCCGCCACATCGAATTCCGCTCCGCCTTGCCGCGCAATGGCGCGGGCAAGCTGCTGCGCCGTGAGTTACGCATCGAGCGATAGCATGACCGGCGTATGCGTCTTGCCGCATACGCGGTCGATGGACGGTCGCGCGCGCCAGGAGTCAGAGGAAGGACCGAGCGGAGATGCAACTGAGCAGCGCCAACTTCAAGGACGGTGAGTTCCTGACGCTGGACCACGTGATGGCGGAGCGCTACGGCTTCGGCTGCAACGGCGGCAATCGGTCGCCGCAACTCACGTGGTCGGGCGCGCCTGACGGCACGCGCAGCTTCGCGCTCACGGTCTTCGACCCGGATGCGCCCACTGGCAGCGGCTTCTGGCACTGGGTGGTCGCCAACATCCCCGTGAACGTCACGTCTCTGGAGCTGGATGCGGGCAATCCGGCCGGCGGCAAAATGCCGGCTGGCGCGGTGACGGTGCGCAACGACGCAGGCACGCGCGAGTACGCCGGGCCCTGCCCGCCACAAGGCGACCATCCGCACCGCTACTTCTTTACGATCTTCGCCGTGGGCGCCGAGCAGCTCGCAGTCAACGCCGATACGGCGCCGGCCGTGGTTGGCTTCCAATTGCACTTCAATTCGCTCGACAAAGCCGAGCTCGTCGGCCTCTTCAAGCACTAGCCGCGCCGTCGGCGGATGCCTATTTGTCGCCGCCGGCTTTGACGTATCCGTGGTTGCGCAGCACGTAGAAGACGGGGTAGCCGAACTTGTCGTTCAGCACGTAGGCGACTTCCAGGTTGGGTCGGCTGCGCAGGAGATCGAAGGTCTGGCGCCACTGGCGGGCGTTGTCTCCGCCCGGGTCCATCCAGTCGACGTTGAAGTCGACCACGTAGTCGACGCCGCGCGGTCCGACGCGGTCGAGGATGTACTGCCGCTGCAGCTCCAGCGCGTGCTGCGGGTTGCTCGACGGGTTCCGCTCCGGCTGCGAGCCAACGTCGATCAGGTTGTCCATGCCCTGGACGTCCAGGTCGGCGTACCAGGCGAGTTGTCGAGGGATGCCGAGGCCCGCCAGGATCACGTCGCTGGACCGCAGGTTTGCCTGCAGCCACGGCTGGGCGGCGACCAGGTCCTGGATGCGCAGCCCTTGCGGTGTATCCGGATCGGCGCCGCGATCGGCGACCCGACCAAGCAGCGGCTGGCTCGAGAACCGCTGGCGCAAGAGCGGCGACCAGAATGTGACCAGCACGGCCACTGCGACGGTCGCAAAGGCGGCTCGGCCCCAGCGCACGCGCGGGATCAGCAGCGCGGCCGAGCCGGCGGCTGCCCATAGCCCACCGCCGGCGACGATCGCGAACAGCGGCACGATGGGCATGAGCACGCGGAAGGTCAGCGCCGCGGTGCTCACCTGCGGCGTAACCGAGATGATCAGCCGCTCGGACAGCACGGCCAGCACCACCAGTCCCAGCAGTGCCAGTCCCCACCCGGGCCGCCGCGAGTTGCGCAGGTACAGCGCGACGCTGCCCACGCCGACCAGCATCGCGCCAGCCGCGGCGATGATCCACGGCTCGGTTTCATTCAGCGACGCCAGGTCGCCCCACGGAATCAGCATGCTCGGCAGCCAGACGAGCGTCGCGACCAGCCAGCCCAGCACCCATGCGTTGAGGCGGGGGTGCTGGGTCGCCAGTGCCAGGGCGCTCTGGGCGATCAGCCAGGCCAGACCGAGCAGACACGCCCACACAAATCCGGTGCCCAGCTCCTTCGGTCCGATCAGCCCGACCAGATCGCGCCCGTAGCCGGGTATCACCGGAATCGCGGCGCGCACGCTGCTCAGGATCAGCGGCCCGGCTCCGTAGGTCTTCTGCAGCAGCGCATTGTGGGCCAGGTCGCCCGGTGCCCGAGCCAGCAACAGTCCGAGCCCGACGATCGCCCCGACGAGCAGTAGCGCGGCAAGAGCGGCAAATCGGCGCCCGGAGCGCGTGAGCCGTCGATACGGAGGAATCGCGAAGGCCAGCACCAGGAATGGCGTGAACGTGACCGCCGCGCTCTCTTTGGTCAGCAGGAGCAATCCGAGACAGACCACGCCGAGGAGTCCGCTGAAGATTGAAGGGCGGCGGATGAACGCGACGAGCGCGGTGAGATAGACCAGGCAGACGAACGTCGCCTGACTGTCCGTCCAAAAGCGCCAGGCAAGCTCCTGAAATTCGGGCACGGCCATGAGGAGCACCGCGCCGACAAAAGCTGCCGAGCGCGTCAGACCGACCTGACGCCCCAGAACGAAGGCCATCGGCACGCACAGCGCGTTGAACAGCGCCTGCAGGGTGCGACCCAGCGTGATCGGGTCCCAGGGCAGCACGAGCGACAGCGCCGCCGCCTCGACGACCACCGAGCGACCCTCGACGCCCAGGTCTTCGAGCGAGGCGGCCTCGCCTGCATTCCACCCCCGCGCCAGGTCGCGCGCGTGGACGCCGTACAGGAACTCGTCGGGGGTCGGTTCACCCGCCAGGCTGTTGGTGGTGTAGACACGGCTGAGGAGGCCGACAACGACGAGGGCCAGCACCAGCAGGAGGTAGTTACGGCCGGGAGCGACGCGGCGCACCCGCGGCGTGGCGCGCGCCGCTTCGGTCGCCGGCGCGTCCGCGAGGCGGCGGCCGGCGACGACGGGCATCGCCATCAGACGGACTGGGTGCCGCCTGGGTCCGCCAGACCGAGGGGCTCGGGTTGCGCGGGTAGGACCGGTATGCCGGCGAAGTGCATCTGCACGAATGTCGCCGCGGCCAGCGCCGGCACGCCAAGCACCTTGCATCGCTCGGTGAGACGTTCGGCCAGCTCGGCGTAGATTGGCGCGAGTGCCAGCACCACCAGGTCGACGTCGCGTTGCCCGACGACGCTGACCAGATCATCGGTGGTCCCCAGCACACGCACGCTGTGAACGGTGCGATTGCGCGTTGCGGGGTCCGGATCGAGGAAGCCGATGGCGTGGTACGCGGCGGGCCGCGCGCGCAGCACCGTCCGGAGTACCAGCTCCCCGAGGTCACCGGCGCCGACGATCAGCAGTCGCGGCTGCCAGCGACTCTGGAGCCGCGCGTTGACGTCGTTGAGCGCGGCAAACAGCACGCGTGATCCCAGCAGCAGGAACGTGAATAGCAGGAAGTCGATGACCAGCACCGATCGCGGAATGATCGCGCCGCGCACCACGATGGGCAGGCCGATGACGAGGATCGCGCTCGCCAGCAACGTAGCTTTGGCCAGAGTCACCAGGTCGGGCAGTCCGAGGTAGCGCCACATCCCGCGGTAGGCCTGGAAGGCCAGCAGCAAGCTCATCTTGACCAGCAGCACCAGCGCCAGCGACGCCGAAAGCATCGCGGGTATCTCCCTGTAGGGATCAGGTCCAGGGGCCGCGGGATTCGGGAAACCGTAGTGGAGGACGAAGGCGCCCAGGTAGGCGACGCACACGAGCACCGCGTCCAGCGCCGCTTCGCCGAGCTCGCGTTTGAACATGATCATGCCGTTGACGACGGGGCGGTTCGTCAATCGCGCCGACTGTTCGGCAAACTGGACCGGGTTGTACATGCGTATCTGGGCCAGAAAGGCGCCAAACAGGATGGCGATGATGAAGTACACGCCGGCGAGCAGCAGGCTGAGCCACACGCCCATGGTGCGCGCCACGAGGCCCAGGCTGCCGAAGCTTGCCGCCATGACGTACAGCACCAGGACCGACTGCCGTTCGGACAGGCCTACGGCGACCAGGCGATGGCTCAGATGGTCCCGCCCGCCCTGGGACAACGGCCGGCCTTCGAGCGTGCGCATGATCGTGACCAGGGTGGTGTCCATGATCGGCAGGCCCATCATCGCCGCGGGCACGAGCAACACGAAGAAGATGTCCGAGGCCATCTCGTGCGTGCCCATCAGCGTGATCCCGCTGAGCGTGAAGCCGAGATACATGCTGCCCGAGTCGCCCATGAAAATGCGGGCGGGGTTGAAGTTGTAGATCAGGAAGCCCAGCGCGGCTCCGCCAAGCGCCAGGCAGAGCACGCCCACGTCAAGGCTGCCGACGGAGATGGTGAAGGCGAACAGAAACGCCGCGGCGATGCAGGCGGTTCCGGCCGAGAGCCCATCCATGTTGTCGAGCAGGTTGAAGGCGTTGGTGATCCCCACCACCCAGAGGATCGACAGCGGGATGGCCACCGCGGCCAGCCATGGCGACCCGATCTGCACGCCGCACGAGACCAGCACACACGCCGCGGCGATCTGCGCGATCAACTTGGTGTGGGGGCGCAGCCGACGAAAGTCGTCGATCAGGCCGGTGACGAACAGCACCGCCCCGCCAGCCACCAGGCCAACGAGTCGCCAGTCGTGCGGTCCAAACCAGGTGATGACCGCCGTACAGCCGGCGAAGATGGCGATGCCGCCCAGCATGGGCGTCGGTTGGCGATGCCAGCGATCCTGACGCGGCAGGGCGACCATGCCATGTGCGCGAGCCCACCGCGCAACAATCGGCGTCAAGAGCGCGGAGATAGCAAGAGCGATTCCGAAACAGCTAACGAGTCGAACGGGGTCGCCTGAGGTCAGCAACGGCACCGAAATGGTCGCTCTTGCTTCGATACTAGGCTGGCAAACTCGCGGGGGTCAACCGCGATTGGCCGTGGCGCATTACGCGTTCATTCAGATATGTCAAACGCGGGCATCGAAGCCGGAAGCGGTAACAGTCAAGGTTGTTCGCTCGTCTTGACGATATCCAACACGCCTTGCCAGAATCGGATCGGCCTCCCTCGGCGGGGGAGCGTATCAGTCTGTGACCGACACCGATCTCGAACAGAAGCTGCGGACACGGTCGGCGCGCATTGCCGTGGTTGGGCTGGGTTACGCGGGCCTGCCGATGGCTATCGAGTTCGCGCGCGCGGGATTCAAATGTGTCGGGCTGGACGTCGATCGTTCAAGGGTCGAAGCGGTGAATCTGGGCCGCAGTCCTGTCTCGAATGTCGAGGACGCTGAGGTTGCCGAGTTGCGCAACGACGGTCGACTCGACGCGAGCACGGATGCGCGCATCCTGGATGCCGCGGATGTGGCGGTCATCTGCGTGCCGACGCCGCTCACGAGCGACGGTGGACCGGACCTGCACTTTGTGGAGAACGCCGGCGCAACGATCGCCGAGCATTTGCGCGCCGGCATGCTCGTCGTGCTGCAGAGCACGTGTGGTCCAGGCACGACCACGCGGAGCCTCGTGCCGCTGCTCGAGCTGGTCAGCAATCTGCGCGATGGCGAAGACTTCTTTGTGGCCTTTGCCCCCGAGCGCATCGATCCCGGCAATCTGCGATTCAACGTCAAGAACACGCCGAAACTGGTGGGGGGCACGACGCCCGAAGCGACGCGCGCGGGTTGCGAGCTGTACCGCGCGTGCATCGACGAAGTCGTGCCTGTCAGTTCGCCCGAGGTTGCCGAGCTGGCCAAGCTCGTCGAGAACACCTTCCGTTTCATCAACATCAGCTTCATCAATGAGATGGCGCTGCTGTGCGATCGGCTCGGCGTCAACGTATGGGAAGTGATCGAAGCGGCCAGGACCAAACCCTTCGCGTTCATGCCCCACTATCCGAGCCCGGGCGTGGGTGGGCATTGCATCCCCGTCGTGCCTCAATATTTGCAGGCCGCCGCGCATGAACACGGGCTCATCGGCGAGCTGATCCCCGCGGCCAATCGCATCAACGAGACGATGCCAAAGCTCATCGTCAACAAACTCGAACGCGCACTTCAACAACGTCTCAGAAAACCGTTGGTCAACGCGCGTGTTCTACTCGTGGGCATCACCTACAAACCGGATATTGCCGACGTCCGCGAATCCGCGGCCTTGCGCGTCTTTGAAACGGCGTTTGCGCGTGGTGCTCGCGTCACGTATCACGACCCGTTCATGCCTTCGGTCCGTGTCAATAACGGCGACGTCGTTGCCTCGGTCGACCTGGATCAAGAGGCTTTGTCGTCCGTCGATGCAGTCGTTTTACTGACGCCGCACACCGGCATCGACTACGACCGCATTATTGCCAGCGCACGCCTGGTATTGGATACGCATTCGGGCTTGCAGCCACGTGAGGCGCCGAACGTGGTTAACGTGTGGGTGCCCGAACGCCTGGAGAGTCGCGTCCTGGCCTGACTTCGCCAATTGTGACGCCACTGTAAGCCCGGTTTGGGGATGCCCCGAAGGGTAGACTTGCGCGCGCATCATGACCTGGCTCGACGACGGCACCGCCCAGGGCGTGTTGCTGTCCAGCGGCGCGGTGCTAGTGTGGGCGCTGGCCCTGTACGTTGCGTCCAGGGCGCCCGCCCGCCGGGCGGCAATGCTGGCGGCGGTGGCCATGCTGTGCCTCGCCGTCTACCTCATGGGCGAGGCGCTGGGCGCGCTGAGTCCCGACCTGACCACGTGGGCGGACTGGCTGCGGCGCACGTGGTGGGCGCCCGCGCTGGGCCTGCCGGCCTGGCTGGCGGTCACACTGGCATTGGCCGCTGACGAAGGTCCCGAGCCGTGGTCCAGCCGCGTACGCCGCTGGTTCGTGCCGATCACGGCCGGCACGCTGGCGGTTGGCGCGCTGTTCGGCGGCGTCGGGTCGCTGACGCGGCTGGTGCAGGACTGGAGCGCGCCGTTTCAGGTGGTGTCCGCGTCGGCTGTCGGCGTGCGCCACGTCGCGGCCGGCGGATGGTTCGTGGCGTTCCAGGCGTTCGCCCTGGTGTGTCTGGTGTGGGCCGCCGCAAACCTGGCGATCCTGTGGCACGCCAGCCCCGCGCGCACGCCGTTGCGTTCGCGCTTTGGCTGGCTGACCGCCAGTGCGGCGATGTTCCTGCTCGGCGGCGGCTGGATCGTGGTCGTCAGCGGCGACTATTTCCTTGTCGGCCTGCCGGGCCAGATGCTGCTGGTGGTCGGGATGCTGATCCTGGGCTGGAATATGGCGCGTTACGGCGCGCTCCTGTCCGGCGAACAGGTCCTTGGCGACTTTGTGGCTTTTTCGGTGGCGATGCTGACGATCGTGGCGGTATATGGCGGCGTGCTGCTCATTCTGGCGCCCGATTACGGCTGGATCGAACGCGGGCTGCCTCTGCTGCTGCTGGTGATGACCACACACGTGGTGGTCGATACCCGCGGGCACGTGCTCGATCGGCTGGTGTACGCCCCGCTGCTGGGCACGCTGCGCGGCCAGTTACGCGATCTGGGCAACCGCGTGGTGCGCCAGCCGGACGAAGTGAGCGCGCTGACCGACGTGCGCGAGACGGTCGACCAGATTCTTCGCGAGCGCTCGCCCGAGACGGATTGGCGGGTGATGGTCGAGGGCGCCTTGCGGCATTTGAACGACCTGCCGGCGCTGTCGCAGCACCCGCTGCTGCAGGAGCTGCCGTGGCTGTCGGACGGTACCCCGCTGACGACCGGCACCCCGCTCGAGCGCGCCAGCGCGCTGCGCAACGTGCTGGAGCAAGCGATCGAGCGTCTGCGCCCGGCCGGCGCGCGCCCGTCGCCCGGGACGAGCGTGGTTGGCGGATGGCTGCACTACCTGGTCCTGAAGGAGGCGTACGTCGACGGTCGCCCGAACAAGCAGATCATGCAGCGCTACGCCGTGAGCGAGGGTACGTTCCACCGCGCGCGCAGACGCGCGATAGACGCCGTCGCCAGCGACGTCGCCTCAGGCCGCGGCGCGGATCAGGCCGTCCATCAGTAGTGGGCCGACGCGCTCGAGCGAATAGCGCGCCGCGACCGTGGCTCGACCGGCGAGTGCCAGTCGCTGGCGGAGAGACGGATCGACGATCAGCGCTTCCATCCGAGCGCGCCATTCGTCGGCTGAGCTGGCCAGCAGCCCGTTGTCTGCATCGCGAATGAGCGACGCGGCCACCCCGACGCGAGCGCTGACCGACGGCACGCCCAGCGCAAGGTATTGCAGGAGCTTGAACGGGAACTTTGCCTGCTCAAAGGGGCTGTCGTCCAGCGGAACCAGGCCGATGTCGAAGCGCGCCATGTCGATCAGCCCGGTCGCCGGTCGCCAGGGTCGCGCGTCGACTGGCACGCCGGGCAGGCAGACGCGCCGGTAGCCACCCGACACCACGCGGACCACGATGTCGTGGCGAGCGGCGAGGTCGCGCAACACGGGCGCCAGCGCGTGCAGGTAGCGCAGCCCGCCGGCGGTACCTGCCCACCCGATCACGGTGGGACCCCGCACGGTCGTCGCGGCAGCCGCCCTGCGCGCCCGGTCGTACTCGTGCAGGTCCACGGCCATCGGCACGACCGAGACGTTCGGGTTATAGCGTTGGGCCCAGACCGCGATTGGCTCCGTCGCGGCGCTGACCCAGCGTGCGCGCCTGACCAGGTCGACAACTTTGTCGAAGTGCCGCAACCGCTGAAACGGCGTGTCCGGCGTGAACGCCGGCCGAACGTACGTCGCGTCGTCAGTGTCGTAGACCAGTTTCGGGTTGCGCGTGGCGAGCAAGCGCTCGAGCCAGGGTGGACCGAACGGAAACAGATCCCGCTGGATCACGGCGAGGTCGAAACGATCGGCCCTGATGACGTCCACGGCACGCTTTGCCAGGAAGAGGCTGTAAAAGGCCGCCTTCGCGCCGGTCGTGTGCCGACCATCCTCGACGAGTCGCTGGTAGATGGCTTCTGGCACCGGCCGACACGCCACCGGCTGAATGCCGTGCTCCCGCAGCAGCGAAAAGTACTGCAGGACGCGGTGGCGGCTGCTCGCGTTGGTCTCGCCATCCAGCAGGAAGAAGCCGACTCTCATCTGGCGTCCATGACTTCCTCGTACACCTGCCACGTTTCGGCGGCCGCGCGCTGCCAGCTATACCGCGCGGCGCGCTCGAGTCCGCGACGACGCAACACGCCCTGATCGTCCGCCGCGTCCCGCAGGGCGTCGGCCAGCGCGCCTTCGTCGAGCGGATCGACCAGCAGCGCCGCGTCGCCAAGCACTTCCGGCAGGGCCCCGGCGCGCGAGGCGACCACCGGCGTGCCGCACGCCATGGCCTCGATCGGCGGAATGCCAAAGCCCTCGTACAACGAGGGATAGGCGAACACGCGCGCGGCCGCGTACACCTCGGGCAGGTCGGCATCAGGCACGTAGCCGGCAAAGCGCGCCCAGTCCCAGCCACGTTCGCCGGCCATGCGCTGGGTCGGGTCCGTGCCCCAGATGTCGCGGCCGACGAACAGCAGACCAAGCTCGAGCCGTGCCGCGGCGCGCAACAGACGTGGCGCGTTGCGCCAGGGCATCAACGACCCGACGCACAGGATGAACGGGTGCCGCACGCCGAAGCGCCGGGCCACGGCTTCCGCGTCGACCTCGGCCGGACGAAAGCGCGCGTGGTCGACCCCGTTGTGAACGACGCTGATCCGCGAGGGGGGCACCTCGAAACGCTCTATCAGGTCGCGGCGGGTGCACTCGGAGACCGCGATCACGCGACCGGCCGCGTGGGCCGCGCGCCGCTGAGTGGTACGTAGCTGCCAGGCGCGGCGTGGCGTGAACCAGCTCGGCTCGATGGCGGCGAACAGGTCGTGCACCGTGACGACCTGGCGGCAGGGCGCCCACAGAGGCAGCGTGCCGGTAGGCGAGTGGAAGACGTCGCGGCGGTCGCGTGCGAGCGCCAGCGGCAACGCGAGATGCTTCCAGGCGAGAGGCGGGGCTTTCAGTCGGTGAAGAGGGACGTTGGTTGGCGGCTGTTCATCTGCCGACTCGCGCGGCGCGTCGGCGTAGACGATCACCTCCGACGGATGGGTCGCCGACAGCTCGCGCGCCAACTGCACGGTGTTGTTGACCACGCCCGTGCGCTTGCGCAGCAGGTCGCGCCCGTCAAAACCGACGCGCGGCACAGGCCGTCACCTCGTCGAAGACGTGCGCCAGATCGCCGGCGAGTCGTCGGCGGTCGTAGCGGCTGACTTCGCTCGCGTTCG
>JAFAOS010000393.1 GCA_019247515.1 Chloroflexota bacterium
AGCGCGCCACGGCGCCGGATCTCGTTGGTCTGCCGCTGCCCGCTGGGCAGCCGGTCCTCAGGCTGGTCGCCGCGCGGCATCCCTTGCTGTCGGGCGCGGTCGTGCCAATCACCCTCGAGCTTGGCGGCGATTTCGACGTTCTGCTCATCACCGGTCCCAACACCGGAGGCAAGACGGTTGCGCTGAAGACGGCTGGCCTGCTCGCACTCATGGCGCAGTCTGGCCTGTATGTGCCCGCTTCAGAAGGCTGTCGCGTGGCGGTCTTCGAGCGCATCGAAGCCGATATCGGCGACGAGCAAAGCCTGCAGCAGAGCCTGTCGACCTTTTCGAGCCACATCTCGCGCATCGTGCGCATGCTGGCTGCGGCCGACAGCTGCTCGCTCATTCTGCTCGACGAGCTGGGGGCGGGCACCGACCCGCAGGAAGGCGCCGCCATCGCCCGTGCGCTGCTCGACTTCCTGCGCGAACGCGGAGCCTACGTCGTGGCCACGACGCACTACCCCGAGCTCAAGAGCTACGCCGAATCGACGCCGCGCGTGCAGAACGCGAGTGTCGAGTTCGACGTGCAGACACTGTCGCCGACCTATCGGCTGATGGTCGGCCTGCCGGGTCGCTCGAACGCGCTGCTGATCGCCGAACGCCTGGGCATGCCCGCGGAGGTCCTGGATTCGGCGCGCGCGTATGTCGCGCCGCACGTGCGCGAAACCGAAGCCATTCTGGATCAGATCGCCCACGAACGCGCCATCGCCGAAGACGCTCGCGCTCGGGCGCTCAAGGAAGCCGCCGACGCGGCGACCTTGAAGGTCCGCGCCCGTGGACTCCTGCGCGAGGCCGAACGCAAGCACAAGGAAGTATGGGAGACCGCGCGGTCCGAAGCTGATCGCGAGCTGGCTGACCTGCGCCGCGAGGCGCATCGCGTACGCTTGCAGTTGCAGACGGCGCGCTCCGGTGGGCCCAGCGAGCCGGCGCGCGAGGTGATCGACGACGCGCTCACGCTGCCCGGGCTGCACGTCCCAGCGCCGCCCGTCGTGGCCGAGCCCGAGGAGCCAGAGCCGGTCGAAGCCGCCCACGTGGTTGTCGGAGCGGAGGTGATGGTGCCTCGGCTGGGATTGCCTGGTCGCGTGATGGCCGTCCGCGACGACAACGTCGAGATCGAGGTGCTGGGCCGGCGGGTGCGCATGCCGCTGGCGGATCTCGAGGGCGCCACACGACCGACGTCAGCCGAGCGCCGCGCCGCCCAACCCGAGCGGCTGCCGACGCTGGCCATCGCCTCCCCGCGGGGTGAGGTGCCGTACCAGCTCGATCTGCGCGGCATGCGGCGCGACGCGGCGGTCGAGCGCCTGGACGAATATCTCGAGGACGCCTCGCTCAGCGGCATGCCCGAGGCGCGCATCATCCATGGCAAGGGCACGGGCGCGGTTCGCCAGGCGGTGCGGGAGACGTTGCGGCGGTCGCCGTTCGTCACACGCTTCGCGCCCGAGCCCGACGCCAGCGGCGGCGACGGTGCAACGCAGGTCTGGCTGAAGTGAGCCTGACGTGGACGCGCGTCGTGGCCGCGGCGGTCCTGGCGGCCACCCTCGGTGCGCGAGTCGTGTCGGCCCAGGACGCGACTCCAACCCCGACTCCATCCGCGCCAGCGATAAATCCGAACCTTGTCAACGCCGCCCAGACTCAGGCCGCCACCCGCCAGAAGCTGGCGGTGTTGGGCGACGCCTTCACTTGCACCGATGCACGCTTTGTCTCCTACCGCCGCAGCGACGCCGACCCGGAGGTCACCGACCAGTGGTACGTCGCCTCACAGTTGTGGGCCGATGCCTTCCTGCTCAACCGGGTGACCTCGCCGCCGATCGACAACTGGACCTTCGACGATGCGCGCTGCTACATCGACAAGGGCTTCATCTTTCTGGACCGCCTGTGGGACTACACGAATTCCGGCTACTTTCCGCAGTCGAACCCCGTCGGCACCACCGTGAAAACCGGTCCTCGCTTCTCGGATGACAACCTGGTCGCCGGACTGGCGCTGCTCGAAACCGCGCGGACGACATCGGACCCCCTCGCGCAACGCCGCTACATCCACGCCGCGCAGCGCGAGGCCGACTTCCTCGAGACCAGCGGGCTGTGGGACGACACGTTTGGCGGCGGGTTCTGGTGGAACACCGGCAAAGGCGACACCCAAGAAGGCAAGCCCGCGCAGACCAACGCGCTCGCCAGCCTGTTTTTTGCCCGGCTGTACGCCGCGACCAGCGACGCCACTTACCGCGACTGGTCGCTCAAGAGCCTGCTCTGGCTCGACACCGTGCTGTGGGACCCGAGTCGACAGCTGTACCGCTGGAGCATCGGCTTCGCCGACATCCCCCACCGCACGGGCGCCACGATTCACAACCGCTACTTCAACTACGACCAGGGCATCGCGATCGAGGCGCAGCTCGCGGCGGCGATGCTCGACAACGATGCTAATCGTGTGTCCAGGGCGCAGTCGATCGGGCGTGCGATGCACGCCGCGTTCTGGTCCTCCGCCATCGGCGGCTACAACCTGGAGGCGGGCGTCGAACAGGTCTACACCTCGTACGCCGCGTGGAGCAGCCTGGGCCACCTGGCGCTGTATGCCCAGGACGGCGATTCGGACTGGCTGACCATGGCGCGTCAGAACGCCGACGCGCTGTCGAGTCGGCTACGCGAAGCCGACGGCGGGTACGCCTATCGTGCCTACCAGTGCATCGATAAGACGACCACCGGCTGCGCGGCCGGGTTGCCGACGATCGTCGTAGACCACACGCGCGATACCTCGGCCGAGGCCTGGGCGCAGCATCTCCAGACGGCGCTGGCTGATAGCCTGAAAACCAGCTGATGAAGATAGCAGTCACGGGAAACGGCGCATTCGGCACCCAGCACATGCGTGCGATCCAGAACATCCCGGACATCGAGGTCATCTCCGTGACTGGCGGTCGCCCGGCTGGCACCGAGGAGTTCGCCAGGACGTGGAAGATTCCGCACTGGACGAGCGACCTGGCCGAGACGTTGCAGCAGCCGGGTCTGGAGGCGGTGATCATCACCAGTCCGACGCAGATCCACGTCGCACAGGCAGAGATGGTCATGCGCGCGGGCAAGCACGTGTTGATCGAGATCCCCATTGCCGACTCGGTCGCAGGCTCCGAACGCCTGGTCGCGGTCCAGAAGGAGACCGGCGTGGTGGGCATGGCGGGACACGTCCGGCGCTTCAATCCCAGTCACCAGTGGGTCCACCACAAGATCGAGGCAGGCGAGCTGCATGTGCAGCAGATGGACGTGCAGACCTACTTCTTTCGGCGTCAGAACATGAACGCGGCCGGCCAGCCGCGGAGCTGGACGGACCACCTGCTGTGGCACCACGCGTGTCACACCGTAGACCTGTTCATGCACCAGACGGGTGGCGGCTTGCCGGTTGCCGCCAACGCGATCCAGGGGCCGCTGCATCCCGAGCTGGGCATCGCCATGGACATGTCCATCCAGTTGAAGGCCCGCTCCGGGGCCATCCTGACGCTGTCGCTGTCGTTCAACAACAACGGACCATTCGGGTCCTTTTTCCGCTACATCTGCGACAACGGCACGTACAAGGCGCTGTACGACGACCTGGTCGACGGCAATGACAAGCCCATCGACGTATCCCACGTGGACGTGTCGATGAACGGCATCGAGCTGGAAGACCGCGAGTTCTTCGCGGCGATCCGCGAGCGCCGCGCGCCGAAGTCGAGCCTGGCCGACGTGCTGCCAGCGATGCAAACGCTGGGCAAGCTGGAGGCGCAGCTCACGCGTTGAAGTCCGAAACGCCGCTGGACGTGCTGTCGATCGGGCGCTGAGCTCAGGCTGGTTGTGGGGGCGCTGCCGCGGCAGACGTGGCGGCGTCGACCAGCGCTCCGGCGGTTTCGGTGGTGATGATGTCGGCGCCGACGCGCAGCGCTTGGCTCAGCCGCTCCTGCCAGCGGGGCGTGCCGGCGGTGATGGTCCACGTATCCAGCAGCATTCCCTGCGCGTGGACTCTGGCCGCCAGGTCAGTCATTCCGTCCCGCTCCAGCATCAGGACGTCCTCCAGGTGCACGTGCAGCTCGCGCGCGCCCGGCACCATCCGCAGGAACGCGTCGAAGCGCGAGACGACCTGGTCCAGCGCGGCGGGTCGCCACTTCCTGTAGCTGGGCAACGTGTAACCCACCGGCAGCGACGGGTCGATGACCTGCATCCGTCGCAGGTTGGTGTCGGTGTCGCCGCCGAAGGTCAGGCGGTCCTTGATCGGCTGCACCAGCCGCACCAGCTCTTCGACCCGTCGCCACGGCCAGGGCTTCCAGTCCTTCAGGTCGAGCTCCAGCAGGGTCGGATACGGCTCTTCGGCCACGGCGGCCACGACCTGGCTCAGGGTGGGTACCGGCTCGCGCGTATGCGTGCCATGGTGCAGCAAGTGCAGGCGGGACGCGTAGGCCAGCGTGGCCTCATCCGCCAGGCCGTGGCCGTCCGTCGATTGCGCCAGGTCCAGGTCGTGGACGATGAGAAAGTCCCGGTCGCGCAACATGGCCAGGTCGATTTCGGCGCGTGCGACGTGGGCTCGATAGCAGTCGATGACCGCCGGCAGCGAGTTGGGGACGCACTGCCCGCTCCAGACGCACTGGTGAATTTTGAGCTCGACCTGTCGACCGTCCTGCCAGATGATGATCGACCGCGGGTGCGGCGCGCCGGGCGCGCTCAGTAGACCCGCCCCCGCTGTCGGTTGATGTCGAAGCTCGCGGTCCGGGCGACGGCCATCACCGCCATGACCCCGGCCTGCACGGGATCGCTGATGACCAGGTCGGCTGCCGCCGGGGCCGAGCCGGCCATGTTCAGGCTGAACACCAGCACGCCCTTCTGTCGCACCTCCTGGACCGCGCGCGTGATCTCGCCGCCCATCAGCGCGCCGGCCAGCACCAGCGCCACCGCGCGCGGCAGCCGTGGGACCGCGCGCACCGCGTTGGCCAGGTTCTCTTCGCCGACGATCGGAATCGTGTCGACGCTGATCTTCTCGCCACGGATGTTGTGGCGGTCGGCCTCGGCGATCGCCCCGAGGGCCACCTGGCCGACCTGGGCGCCGCCGCCGATCACGATGATGCGCTTGCCAAAAACTTCGAGCATGCTCGGCACGCGCTCGACGGAGCTGACGATCTCCAGCGCCTCGAGGTCCTGGATGAGCGCGTCCTCGTCGTCGACGCCGAACAGCTCCCAGACGATGGCGCTGCGATCGCCACGTTCGACGATATCCACCGAGTGGATGTACCCGCCGTGGCGGACGATGACACTGGTCATCCCGTGCAGCACCCCGGTGCGATCGACGCCGCGGCACACGATCGCCAGCGGCGGGCGCATCGTGTGTTCCCCAGAGGGGGCCCCTTCGGGCGGGTTCAGACCCATGCGCCCCGCCGACGCGGCGCCACGGGGAAACCGTCCGATGTCCCGCGTGGTGAGACCCCGTCAGGTGGATTCAGCCGTTCCCTTCGGGACGACAGGACCCCAGGTAGGGCAACGAGTGGGTTTGTCCACGGAGTGGTCCCTTCCACGAAGATGTCACTCGACACGGGTAGTAACGACCAGCAGGGGAACAGTTTCATAGTCGTTAGCGGTCGTGGGACCCACGGCGTTCGCCGTGGGAGAAGGCCCACTCTGGTCCCCTCTGGGAATCGTCTGCTCCGGGTCCCCTCTGGGGAATCGTCTGCTCGGGTCCGCTCTGGGGGAATGCGTTTTGCCCCCTCACTCGTATACCCGTAACAGAGTGCCCAACGAGTTGACCACCGACACCTGGGCCAGGATGGCGAT
>JAFAOS010000132.1 GCA_019247515.1 Chloroflexota bacterium
GGACGGGCAGGTGCGGCTACTGTTCGTCGGTGGCGCGTTTCGCCGCAAAGGCGGGCAGCTGCTCGTCGACGTCTTCCGTAGCAACAGCGATGAACTCGTGCGCCTGTACCAGCAGGCGGACGCCTTCGTAATGCCGACCTATGCGGACGTGTTCGGAATCGTTCTGATCGAAGCAGCTTCCGTTGGCCTGCCGGTCGTTTCGTCGGCCATCGCGGCGATCCCGGAAGTTGTCGATGACGGCAGAACGGGCCTGCTCATTCCCCCGGGTGACGGGCGGGCGCTAGGCGAGGCCCTGACCAGGTTGATCAACGATGCGCACCTGAGGCAAGAGCTTGGCGCAGCCGGGCGGCGCCTGGCGCTGGAGCGTTTCGACCAAATTAACACGGTTGAAAGGCTGGACGGTAGCTACGTCGCACCGACCTTAGCCCCAGAGCTCTCTGGTTGCTCGGCGCGCGCCCTCGGCCAGCGTCTTGAACTTGGCCCAGACCAGGTCAGGATGGATCTTCGGACCGAAGACGCTCTGCGCGAAACCGCAGTCCGTGCCGGCGATGACGTTCTCGCGACCGACTACCCGCGCCAGTCGAACGATGCGTTGCTTGACCAGCTCAGGGTGCTCGATGACGTCGTTGGTGTGGCCCACGCAGCCGGGGATCAAGACCTTGCCAGGCGGCAGCTTGACCTCCTTCCACATCTCCCACTCCCACTCGTGACGCGGGTTCTGGTCGTATGACAGACCGGCGGCTTTGACCTGGAGCACCAGGTCGACGAACTCCGGCAGGGTGACGTCTTCGGAGTGTGGCCCGCGCCCGCCGCCGTAGCAGATGTGCAGACGAATACGGTCGGTGTCCAGCCCTTCCAGCGTCTCATTGAACACTTCGACCAGCAGGCCGAAGCGCTTGCGGAAGTCGGCGATCGCCATGCCCAGCGCATTGAACTTGGCCACCGGGGTGTCGATCTGCAGGACAAAGCCGGCGTCCAGGATGGCCCGGTACTCCTCGCGGATGCCCCTGGCGCAGGCCCGCAAGTACTCTTCCTGGGAGCGGTAGTACTCCACCTGGCCCGGCTGATAGCCCATGTTGTCCGGCCCGACGGAGGGCAGAAATGCCTCGACCACGTGCGTTTTGGCCAGGGCCGCCTTGAAGTTGTCGATCTCTTCGTTGATCGGTCCGAAGCCCTTGTGGCTAACCGGGCCGGTGTTGATGGTCTGGACCGACAGCGCCTGGACTGCTTCCGGCGTGGGGATGTACTCGCGGCCTTCGCCCATCGCCTGCAGCCGGGCGCGCTCGGCCATGTACCCGTCGAACTCGCCCCTGGCTGCGATCCGGCCGCCCATGCCGCCGCCGGTCGGGCCTGTCCGGATCACCGGCCGGTCCTCGAGGCCATTGAGGCGTTCGGGCAGAAAAGCGGTCCAACCGATGCGGCCTTGCTCTCCGTCGCTGACGACGTCGATGCCACACTCGGACTGCCTGGCGACCATTTCGGCCACGGCCTGGCGGACGCGGGCCTCGAACGCTTGCTGGTTGAACGACGGCCGGCCGACCAATCGGTCGTCCCACATTTTGCGGAGGTCGATCGGTCGAGGCAGGCTGCCAACCTGCGTGGTCAGGATGCGTTCGGTGCTGCGTCTCAAGGCGGCTCGGCTCGTACGGCTTGCATCGGTGGCGGAATTGTACGCCGACAACACGCCGCGTCAGTCGGCACTCCGCCCGCGATCACCAGTTCTTTGTTGATGACGCCGCTGTTGGCCGACATCACCCGGAGTCGAACGCCATTTTGAGCACCATGTCGGCAAAGGTCCGCGACATGAAGGTGAGCACCTTCGGGTCGTTGTTGCTCAGGTTGTCGCACCAGCGGAACGGGTTATCGACACATCCGCCATCGGAAGTGCCGAGATTGCCCTCGAAGTTCCCGACCGAGCCGCCAAACAGGTTGACCTCGTCCTGGCTCTTGCAACAGTCCTGCCCGGTCAGGACGCCGCTGGCGGGAATGCCCTTCATATTGAAGTTGTAGGCGTCGGTGCCAGTTGGTGAGATGAACACGTGGTTGAGTCCGAGGGAGTTCAGGTACGAGACTGCCTCATCCCGAGCAACCGTCGACCTCTCAGGCACGGCATTGGGTTGCGCCGGCGCGGTGTTCGTGCCGCGCTCATACGGATCGGCTCCGCCTGGATCGAGGATGCCGATGAGGTAGTTCGGCGTGGCCGTCACGTCGGCATCGAGGTCGTAGGCGATGTGGTTGAGATCGTCCGGTGAGAGGTTGTTGACGTAGTAGGACGAGCCCAGCAGTCCGAGCTCCTCACCGCCGAACCAGATGAAGCGCAATTTGTTCAGCGGCGTGACGTTCTGCATCATCTGGGCGATCTCCAGGACCGTCGCCGAACCAGAGGCGTTGTCGAGCATCCCCGCGCCGTACAGCGCATCCAGGTGCGCGTCGACCACGACCACGTGGTTCGGATCGCCGCCCGGTGATTCGGCGATCACGTTGTAGTCGGGGGCGTTGGGCGTGACGATCGCCTGGATAGCGAGATTCATGACCGGCGGAGCCTGCGGCGCGTTCTGGTACTGATCGTAGAGGTCGCTGCCGATATCGAAAGAAGTGAACGCCACCGGGATGGTCGGGACGATCGAGTTGCCCGACGCGTCCACCAGGCCGCCGCTGATCAGGCCACTGCGACCTGGATCGCCCTGGTTGAAGATGATGACGCCGGACGCCCCCGCGGCCTGCGCGTTGATGACCTTCACCCCGAAGTTGCAGCCGCCGCGCTGGATGAGCGCGATCCGGCCCACGACGAAGCCGCTGAAGTCGGCGCTCGTGCAGCCGCTGGACGAGCTCGCACCCGGTGCTGGCGGGATGATGATGCCGCCCGCGGGCTGCAGCGCGACTCCATTCGCGGCGCCGCTGCTCTGCCCAGGGTTCCAGTCCTGCGCGGGCTCGAGCTTCCGCGGGTTCGGCGTGACCTCGGCGAAGACGGGTGGCGCCGTGAACGCGAAATAAGTGAACGTGTAGGTCTGAATCGTGACGTTGTAGCCGGCCGCGGTCATCAACGACGCGACGTAGTCCACCGACGCTTTGTAACCAGGTTCGCCCGAGTTGCGCGACGGATGACCGTCAGCGCCGGGGTGCTGCTGGGCGATCGCCCAGAAGTTCTCCATGTGGTTCGACAGGTCGCTCTCCGTGATGCACGGCAAGAGCTTGCTCGGCGTGTCGTTCACCTGTGTCGCGCAGCTCGAAGGGTCCCCGTCCACGGGCCCCACGGCGCCGACCGCAAGCGCGGCAGCAACGAACACCGACAACACCAGTGCACGTTGCGGCATGTGCAGCCGGCCCTCCCAAAGGCGGGATGCTACGCCGCGCCCGTCGAGGAAGACAAACGCGGCGACAACGCTACTCCGGGACACTGCCTGGCAGTCCGAAGTGTGCGAAGACGCTTCGCTCGCCGAACCACGTGACCGCCGCCACGCCGTCGTCGCTCAGCGTCAGCACCATCAGTCCATAGGCGCGGGCGATCGCGGCGTGAGGATCCGGCAGGTAGCAGCCGAACGCCGGCTGGCCGTTAGCGCGAGTTGGCACCAGCCGCAGGTTCGCGCCACGGCGGTCGCCGCGCTCGCGGGCAATGAATCTCGCAATTGCCTCCCCACCCTGGTACTCGTAGGGCTGTGGTGGCATGGTCAACCAGGCGTCGTCGGTTAGCAGCGAGATCAGCCCTGGTGTGTCACCCTGCTCGACAGCAGCAGTGAATCGGCCGACGAGCTCACGCTCGCGCGTCGAGCCCGGCAGCGGGACGCGCTCGCGATCACCAGCTGGCAAGCGCTCGTCGAGCGTGGCACGAGCGCGTTGCAGCGCGCCCTTGACCGATGCTTCGCTGGTTTCGAGCATCTCGGCGACTTCGGTGGTCCGAAAACCCAGCACTTCGCGGAGCACGAGCGCCGCGCGCTGACGGGGCGGCAGGCTCTGCAGGCCGGCAGCGAAGGCAAGCCCGATAGCTTCTCTGGTTTCGTAGCTCGCCTCGGGGCCCGGCGCGCTATCCGCGAGGCCCTCGAGCAATGAGTCTGGATACGGATCGAGCCACATCGGCTCGGCCATCCGTGTCGGCCTGGGTGGCTCGGACATTGAAGGTACCTCCCGCGGGCGCCGCCTCCGGTCGCGTAGCGCGTTCAGGCAGCGATTGGTGGCGATCCGGTATAGCCAGGCGCGGAGCGAGGCCCGTTCCTCGAAGCCGCCCAGTCCGCGCCAGGCCGCGAGCAGCGTCTCCTGCACGACGTCCTCGGCGTCCTGCAGCGACCCGAGGAGTCGATAGCAGTGGAGATGAAGCTCGCGCCGGTAGGGCTCGACCAGCTCCCGGAACGCGGACTCGTCCCCCGCTCGGACGCGGCTGAGAGCAGCATCGCTCACGTCCGCGTCACCACCCAACACTTGCTCACGACTCGCATCACTCCTGCTCACACCAGCCGGGCGCCAGATGGACCGTTCCGTTTTCAGCAAACACGGTGTCTCAACCAGCGTAACCGCAAACGATCCATCGAAAGGACGAACGTGATGAGACCCACAACCTTCGCAGGCAAATCGGTCGTGGTGACCGGAGCCAATCGCGGCCTCGGGCAGGCGCTGGTGGCCGAGGTGCTCAGGAGAGGCGCGCGGCGCGTCTACGTCGGAACGCGACAGCCACTTTCATCTCCCGACGAGCGCGTCACACCCTTGATCCTGGACGTGACTGACCCGGCGCAGATCCGCGCCGCTCTCGACAGAATCGCCGCTCTCGACATCCTGATCCACAACGCCGGCGTGTCGGTGCCCGACGACCTGAACGATCGCTCGGCGTTCGAGCGGCACCTGTCGGTCAATCTGTACGGGACCCTGGACGTGACCCGGGCATGTCTGCCGTTGCTCACGCGCAGCCGCGGAGCCGTGGTCAACATCGTGTCCGTCGGCGCGGTGGCCGCGATACCGGTCCTGCCGGCGTACTCCATTTCCAAGGCCGCCATGCTGTCGCTCACGCAGTCACTGCGCGCCCTGCTGGCGGGCCAGGGCGTGAGTGTCTTCGCCGTCATGCCAGGTCCCATCGACACCGACATGGTGCGCGACCTCGACGTCCCGAAGACACCGCCCGAGGACGTGGCGCGCGCCACGCTGGACGGCCTGGCGCAGGGTGACGAGGACATCTTCCCCGATCCGATGTCGCAGCTGCTGGCAGAAGGCTGGCGCGCGGGTGTGGTGAAAGCATTGGAGCGCCAGAACGCGGCGCTGGTGACGACCGAGCCGCTCGCGGCCTGAGTCAGGAGGCAACACGATGCAGACGACGATGACAACGCACACCATTGTCCCGCGTGACGAGTGGCAGGCGGCACGCGCCGCCCTGCTGGAGCGGGAGAAGGCCCACACGGTCCTGGGCGACGAGCTGGCGCGGCAGCGACGGGAGCTTCCGTGGGTACGGATCGAGAAGGAATACACGCTCCGGACCGCCGAGGGCCGGCGAACGCTCGCGGAGTTGTTCGCGGGCCGGTCCCAGCTCCTGATCTACCACTTCATGTTCGGACCGAGCTACCAGGACGGCTGCCCGGTGAACTCCTCGATCGCCGACGCGTTTGACAGTCTGATCCCACATCTGAAGGCTCGAGACGTGACCTTGATCGCGGTCTCTGGGGCGCCGATCGAGAAGCTACTGGCGTATCGCGAACGGATGGGCTGGCGCTTCACCTGGGCCTCGAGCTACGAGAGCGACTTCAATGCCGACCTTGGCTTTTCGAGCAGCCTCGACCAGGCGCGCAAGGCGATCGAGCCGACGCTCGACGACCTGCCGCGGGTCGCGTTCCGCAATGCACAGAAAGCCGGCACGGACATCTTTGGGTACCTGACCGAGCTGTTCGGCTTCACGGCGTTCACGCTCGAAGCTGGAACCGTCTACCAGACGTATTCGACCACCGGGCGGGGGGTCGAATTCCTGATGCCCTACTACGCGTTCCTCGACCGTGCTCCGAAGGGTCGCGATGAGGACGAGGGCTGGCAGCTCTGGATTCGCCGCCACGACGAATACGGCGGCGACTTCGCCGAGGAGGAGTGCCCGACCGCAACAGTTCAGCCAGGGTTGTGAGCGCGAAGGTCCGAGGTGCGCGGGCGCCCGGCGCTACACTGGCGGAGGTCATGCCCCAGGAGCGCCTTCTGACCACGCACACGGGCAGCCTGGCGCGCCCTGCCGAATTGCGCGAGCTGCTCTTTGCTCGCGATCGAGGTGAGGTGGTCGATCGCGCACACTTCGACCGGCTGGTGCAGCAGGCCGTGCGCGAGTGCGTGCGCACCCAGGTCGACGTCGGACTCGACATCGTCAACGACGGCGAGATGAGCAAGATCAGCTTCGCCAATTACGTGCGCCAGCGACTGGCCGGCTTCGCCGAACAGGGCGAGCCGTTGCCGGTCAGCATCGACGCACGCGAGTTCCCCGACTGGGCGACACGCTGGACTGGCACGGCTATGCGGCGTTACGCGTGCACCGCTCCCGTCACGTGGACCGATTTTTCGGCAGTCGAGTCCGACATCGCCAATCTACGCGACGCGAGCGCGGACCATCATGTGGCGGATGTATTCCTCACCGCCGTCTCGCCGGGCACGCTGGCCAACTTCTTCCCGAATCACTACTACGGCAGCCGAGAGGCGTACCTCGAAGCGTTGGCGGACGTCATGCGGCGCGAGTACCGGGCCATCGTCGATGCTGGATTCCTCCTCCAGCTGGACTGCCCGGACCTTGCGCTGCACGACATCTGGTTTCCCGACCTTTCCCGGTCGGAGTTCCGCACGATCGTCGCGCAGAACGTCGCGGCACTTAACCGGGCGATCGAGGGGCTGCCGACGCAGCGTGTGCGCATGCACGTGTGCTGGGGAGCCGGCGAGCGGCCGCTCATCCAGGCTGTGCCGCTCGCCGCCATTGTGGACCTGCTGCTGCAAGCGCGTGTTGGCGCGCTGTCCATTGTCGGGGCGAATGGCCGTCACGAGCACGAATGGCGGGTATGGCACGACGTGAAGCTGCCAGACGGCATGCTGCTGATCCCCGGCGTCGTCGACAATACCAGCAACATCGTCGAGCACCCCGAAGTGGTAGCCGAACGACTCATGCGCTATGCGAGCGTGGTGGGCAAAGACAGAGTGATCGGCGGCGTCGACTGCGGCTTTGCCACCGGCGCCGGCAGCACCCAGGTCGACGGCAAAGTGGCGTGGGCCAAATTGCGCTCACTGGTGGAGGGCGCGCGGCTCGCCTCCCCGCAGCTCTGGGCAGCAGCCTGAGGTTCACGTCGCGCCAGGTACAATGCGCTCGCCCGACATGTCCCCCGAGCGCCTGCGCGACGCGGAACGCACGCGTGCCGAGATCCTCGCAGTGGCCACAACCGAGTTCGCCGAGCGCGGGTATTCGGGTGCTCGAGTGGATGAGATTGCTGACCGGACGCGCACCACGAAGCGCATGATCTACTACTATTTCGGCGGCAAAGAACAGCTGTACATCGCCGTGCTGGAACGCGCCTATGCCCAGTTGCGGGACGCGGAGCAGACGCTGGACGTCGAACACCTGGACCCGGTCGCCGCCATTCGCGAGCTGGCGGAGCTCACGTTCGATCATCACGAGGCTCATCCGGACTTTCTGCGACTGGTCGCCATCGAAAATATCCATCGCGCCGAACACATAACCCGGTCCACCGTGCTGGCCAGCATCAACACCCGCGCGGTGGATCTGATCGCTCGCATTCTGAGGCGGGGCCACGAACAGGGCGTGTTTCGACGCGAGGTGGATCCGCTCGACGTGCACATGCTGATCAGCTCGTTCTGCGTGTTCCGCGTCGCGAACAAGCACACGTTTAGCGCGATTTTTGGACGGGATCTCGGGGAGCGGAGTCGCCGGCCGCACTATCGCAAAATGCTGGGCGACCTGGTGGTCGCGTATCTGACCACGGCCGACGGGGTAAATGCGCGTCCTCGACGCGCCGCGCGCGCCAGGGCGAACTCCGCTCAGACGCGCCGGACACGTACACCCGCCTGAGCTCGGGGCGGCCTATACTCGCGCTGGATAGGGCGCGCCTATCGGCGCCGCACCTGGGCGGCGCACCATCTGGAGGGTTCGTGGCGAGACGATTCGGTATCGACAGGTTCCAATTCGAGGTCGTCGAAGGCTGGCCGAAGCAGGAGATCAAAGGCGTGGCCGCCTCGGTCGCGTGTGATTCGCGCGGCCGCGCGTATGTCGGAGTCCGCAATATCCCGGCGGGAGGCGGAGTCGGGAGCATCCTGCCGGGCGAGGGGCGGGTCGTGGTCCTCAACCCGGAAGGCTCGTTGCACGGCGACTGGGATTTCAAGTTTTCGTCGCCACACGCGGTCTGGGTCAACGACCACGACGAGGTGTTCGTTGCCGACACCGGACTGCATACCATCACCCGCCACGCGCCGTCCGGCGAGGTGCTGCTGACGCTCGGCACGCCAGGCCAGCCGGGAGCGGCAGGCAGGCCGTTCAACATGCCCACCGCGGCCGTCCAGACCCCGGATGGCGACATCTTCGTCTCGGACGGCTACGGACAGAACTGGATCCACCGCTTTACGCCAGAAGGCGAACTGGTCCGTTCGTGGGGAGGCGGCGATCCGGTGTTCATCCAGCAGTTTCGTGGCGAGCCCGTCACCGGCGTAACGGCTACGGAGCCTGGCCGGTTCAACCTGCCGCATGACATCCATATTTCGCCCGATGGAAACGTATTCGTCATGGATCGAGAGAACCTGCGTTGGCAGGTCTTCGACCTGGAAGGCAACTATGTTTCGCATATCGACGGGGTGAACCGCCCGTGCGACGTGGCGGTCGATCGCGATGGGATCTTCCACATCGTCGGCGGCGGCGGAGTCGAGATCTGGACCCGCGCCGGCCAGAAGCTCGGCGCGTGGGGCGAGAAGGGCTTCGAGCCTGGGCAGTTCAAGTTCGGTCCGCACGGTTGCTGGATCGACGCCGACGACAGCCTGTACATCGGCGAGGTCGGCGGCAACGAGGGCCTCCAGAAGTTCCGCCGCGTCTGACGGGCAGGGCTGGTTTGCGCGATACTGTGGGATGGCACGCGTCGCTGCGACCGTGCCCGGCTTTGTCAGCGTGGGCCGGGCCGGCGAGGTATTGCATCTAGCGCCGCGCTCCGTGCGCGACCTGATCTATGCGGGTCGCTTGCCGTCCTTGCGCGTCGGGCGGCTGCACTACATCAAGGCGGCGGACCTGGAGGTCGAGCGCCGGCGCAGACTTGGACTCCCACTCCCAAGGCCGCTGCGCCGTCAGGTCGCGCCCCGGCCTCGCCGCCCACGCGCCGCACACGCGCAGCTTCCGACGGACATTCCCGAGGCACAGGCGCAATTGCCGATGCTGGCTGATGGTCCCGTTCGCCGCGGCTCCCAGCTACGATACGAGCGCGCCGCCCAACGCGCCGAACTGGCCAGGCGCTGGGCGCGGCGCCACTCGCCAGACGGGCCACGCGTGCCGGCAAACGTCCGGGCGGTGACCTCGCCCGCGACCTGCGAGGCGTGTGGCCGCGAGGTTCGACGCGGACGCATGGTGGAGTTCACGCCGGAAATGGACCAGCCGCCGGCGCGCCTGTGCGTCACGTGCGGACGCCGCGTGCTGCTCGATTGGGCCGACCGCCGTCGGCAGGAATCGACTGCCGCGCGTCGCCTGTCACAGTCGCTTGGCCAGCCGGAGGCGCCGGCGGGCGACGCCGCGACTCAGGCCAGCACGCCTGATCTGTTCGCCGCCTGATTCAAGTCGGCATGCCGCGAGCGGGGGGACATGCATCCGTTCGGTCTTGACCGGTGTTCTACTGTTGGATTCCGCACATGACCAGCAGTACCACCATCCCCGATCAGCAACTGGCGCGGCGCGTCGACGAATTCGACTGGGACGAGCACGCCGCGCAGCTTGACCGTCGCGGCTGGGCCACGTTGCCAGGTCTCCTGGACGCGGAGCACTGCCGCGCGCTCATTGCCTTGTACGACGACAACAGCCGGTTCCGAAGTCACGTCATCATGGCCCGACACGGCTTCGGACAGGGCGAATACAAGTATTTCAGTCACCCGCTGCCGGACGTCGTCTCGAGCCTGCGGACCGCGCTGTACGCCAGGCTGGCTCCGCTGGCCAACGTCTGGAACGAGACGCTTGAGGTCGCGGTCCGGTTTCCACCAACACACGCCGAGTTCATGGCTCGCTGCCACGCGGCCGGGCAGACTCGTCCAACGCCACTGCTACTCCGCTACGTCTCGGGCGACTACAACTGCTTGCACCAGGACGTCTATGGCGAGCACCTCTTTCCGATGCAGGTCACCTTCTTGCTCTCGGAGCCGGAGCAGGATTTCCATGGTGGCGAGTTCGTGCTCGTGGAGCAACGCCCGCGGATGCAGTCGCGAGCCATGGTGGTGCCGCTTCGGCTCGGCGACGCCGTCATCTTCGCGGTAAATCAGCGGCCGGTCCACGGCTCGCGTGGCGCGTACCGTGTCACGCTGCGACACGGCGTGAGCGAGGTGCGGCACGGGCAGCGTCATACGTTGGGGATCATTTTTCACGACGCCACCTGAGGCGATTGATTCAGCGGAGTGGCGGCCACAAACGTGAAGGCTTGCACTCACTAACTCGTCAAGCCAGCGTCGACCAGGTTCACGCTCCCCGTAATGTAACTGGCCTCATTGCTCAGCAACCACACCACCAGGTTGGCGACCTCGTCCGGCTGGCCGTAGCGGCGGAGCGGCACGCGAGAGACCATCGCTTGCCGCGCGGCGTCCGGATTACCAGGCGAGCGCGCCGCGTTGAGCGCCTGGATCATTCGCGTGTCGATGTACCCAGGTGCCACCGCATTCACACGCACCGCAAATCCGGCTGACTCCTGCGCCGCAGTCCGCGTGAGGCCAATCACCGCGTGCTTCGAAGCAATGTACGGCGCAACCCCGGCGCCACCTCGCAGTCCGGCGATGGACGCCGTATTGACGATGGCGCCGCCGGTTCCCTGCCGGTGGAGGACGCGCAACACCTCGCGCAGGCCCAAAAAGACGCCGCGCACGTTCACGTTCATGACCCGGTCGAAGTCGGCGACCTCCGTGTCGACGATGTTGGCAACGCGACCCTCGATTCCGGCGTTGTTGAAAAACAGATCGAGCTTGCCGAAGTGCTCGACGGTACGGCTCACGTACTCCTGCACGTCTCGCTCCTGAGCGACGTCGGCCGTGATCGGCAGTGTCCGTTCCGACTCCGCTTCCAGATGTGCTCTCACCGCCTCCAGCTGGTCGGCGTTGATGTCCACGAGCGCGACCCTGGCGCCATCGCGCAGAAGTCGGCGAGCGACGGCGCTGCCGATCCCGCCGGCGGCGCCCGTGACAATCGCAACCTGGCCGTCAAACGAAGACTCAGTCACGCGAGCGCCCTCAGCTCGGAATCCATGAGCTCGTTTTCTTCCCTGGTGAGCATCAGTGACGCACGGCCTCAATGTCGAAGGGGCGCGAGATGAAGCCCATCCCGTGCTCGGGCCAGTTGTACTCCTCGAGCGGCACGTCAGCGTAAATCTCGATCGTGTTGCCTTCGGGGTCTTTGACGTACAGGCTGTTGGTGACGGCGTGGTTCGTCCAGCCGGTGACCTCCACGCCCATGGCTTTCGCGCGATCGTAGAACTCGCGCACCGTCTGCACGCCGTCCGTGATCAGAGCCACGTGCACCAGTCCCACCTGATTGTCCTTCGGTGGCTCGGCGTCGTCGCCGGTCTTGAAGATCGCAATGTCGTGGTGATAGTCGTTGAATCGGAGAAACATGCCGCGATCGGATGCGTTGCCAACCTTCATTCCGAGAAAGTCGCAATAAAACCGTCTGGCTTTGTCGAGATCGCGCACCTTCAGGACCACATGTCCGACGCGTCGTATGGGCATCCGAGAGATTCCTCCAACCCGAGAATCAGGGTGTTGGGTCGATAACCGCGGTGATGTCGCACTGAATGAGGCTGTCGCCGCCGCCGGCGAGCGGCAGCGTGTGACGGGCTGGGCGAGACCCGGGTTCTGGAAACAGCTTCACCCATTCCGCGTTCAGCGCGTCGCGATTGCCGGGATCGCGTAGCCAGACCGTCATTTTGATGATGTCAGCCGGTGTCCCACCGGCAGCCTCAACGATCTCGCGTACGACGCGGAACATCTCCGCACACTGGCCCTCGATCGTTGGCGGCATGCGGCCCGAAACTCGATCGCGACCAGAAATCACGCTCGACATCACCAGGCCGCCGATTCGACTGGCAGCCGGGATCGGGTTGACGTGCCCGAAACTCTCGACGTTGATGCTGCGGCGTTTGGCTGTCGTCATTGGCGTGAGCGGTCGAACTCCGCGCGGAACTCGCTGTCCAGCGGGAAGGCGCGGCGAAGCGAATGACCCTCGCGAATCTTTTGCAGGCTGAAGCTGTCCATGTCGTCCTGGGCGCGTGCCAGGTCCGCGACCTGTTGCTCCAGGTGGGCGGGTACGACGACCACCCCTTCTTCGTCGCCGACGAGAATGTCGCCCGGCATGACCAGCACGCCACCGCACGCAATTGGCAGATTGACGTCGATGCCAACGTGCCGGTTGCCGAACAGCGCGGCGTGCACTCCGCCGGCGAAGATCGGCAGATCCAGTTTGGAAAGTCCGGGTAGGTCGCGCACGCTACCATCGGTCACGATGGCGGCGCCGTCCAGGGCTTCGACGCGGCTCGCCAGTACGTCGCCGCACACCGCCGCGTCGCGCACGGCGCGCGCATCGATGACCAGCACCTCGCCGGCGCCGATTTCGTCGATGGCCAGCCGGTGCGCATTGGTCATTCGCCCGGCGCGTTGCGCTTCGACGACGTCGGGGCGTGTCGGCAGCGTTCGGAGCGTCCGCGCCCGACCGCAGAAGCGCGTTGCGGACGTGACCGGGCGCACCTGCCCCGACATGAAGTGCCCGTGCAGTCCCAGGCGGGTTTCGAGGACGTAATCGATGGTCCCAGCCGTCAGGCCAGAAAGAAGGGTGTTGTCGCGTCGGTCGTCGGTCATGCTCGAGATGTCCCCAGCACCTGTGCTCCAACTGAACGTTTCCACGTCAGACTAACATGCGCGCGCCCGGTGCGGTTCATGTCAGGCAGCCTCCCCGGGTTGTGACTCCCGTTCGGCCTCGCGTCGAACTACCAGCACGGGGCATTTCGCCGATCGGACGACAGCGTCAGTCACGCTCCCGAGAAATGCGCGCGCGGCGCCGGTGTGCGCGTGCGAGCTCATCACAATCAGATCGCACTCGTGCTCCGCGGCGTTGGTGACAATCGCCTCGGGCACCGAATTCGCGATGAGCGCCTCAGCTCGAGCTGTCAGACCCCTTGCGCTCAATCTGCTGGCGATCGCATCGACGTGGGCCTGCGCCCCGGATTCGGCGTCTGCATCCCACGCCGGATCGACATCCATCGGTCCGTACATCAGCAGCGCGCTGCTCTGATACGCCGGAACTGGTTGGACCACCTGCAGCAATTGCAAACTGGCATTTGATTGGCGTGCCAGAGCTTGCGCGACGCCCAGCGCCAACGACCCGCCCGGCGAGCCGTCGACGGGAACCAGAATCGCGCGAATGTCACCGGAGGCCTGGTTGCGGTCGCCAGGTGGAAGCAGCAGCACCGGTGTTGAGCTCTGCTTGACAATCTTTTCCGCCACGCTGCCGAGCACCGCTCGAGTCAAACCCGAACGTCCGTGCGTTCTCATAACCACGAGGTCGGCCCCTCGCTGCTGAATCTCGGAGAGTATGACCTCCGCCGCATCACCTTCGCGAACCACCACCTCGATCGCCAGGTCCGGAGCCGCGTACTCGTGCGCAACACCGTCGAGAAATGCCTGACCGTCGGCGACATCGCGTCCGTGGGATACGACGCGGAGCAGCGTGACTCTGGCACCGGAGCCGCGGGCTATGCGGTACGCGTGCGGCACGCCGACATTGGCTTCGCGACTGCCGTCAAGTGGGACGATCAGATGCCTGAACATGTGTCCTCCTCGGAACTGGATGTTACGCCAGGATCTCGATGTACCCCTCCGCTCCGTGCAGGCGGATCCGCTGCCCATCTCGGATCAATCGGGTGGCATGCTCTACTCCCACGACGGCTGGCACGCCGTACTCCCGCGCGATCACCGCGCCATGCGTCATCAGGCCCCCGACCTCTGTCACAAGGCCTCCGATGGCGACGAACAGAGGCGTCCAGCTGGGGTCCGTGTAGGCCGTGACCAGGATGTCGCCCGGTTCGATGTCGGCCCGCGCCATGTCCAGGACGACGCGGGCCCGCGCCTCGACGGTCCCGCTGGACACCGGCAAGCCGACCAGCGCGCCGTCTGGCAAGTCGTCGCGTTGGTACGACCCCGCAATGACCTCGCCGTCGGATGTGAGCACCCGCGGAGGCGTGAGCGCCTGGTACGACCTGAACGCGTCCATGCGCTGGCGCACGAGCTGGTGGTCCACCTGCTGCGTCCGCACCACGTCGCGGAGCTCCTGGAAAGTGAGATAGAAGACGTCTTCCTTCTCACGGAGCACATGAGCCAGCACAAGGCGCTCAGCTTCTTCGAGCAGGGCCTGCTTGTAGACGAAATAGCGGCTGATCATGCCGTACTTCGGATATTCGCGGTACCCGATGAAGGTTCGGACCCGGTCGATCATCCGCCTGGTCTCTTCGGCCTTCTGCTCTCCGTCCGGCAAGGCCCGCAAGCGCTCGAGCAACTCCTGCTCCTTCTTCCAGGCCGCCTGCCGGCCTTGCTCGAAGCGCCGCTTGCCGGCGCCCGGCTCGAAGTTCTGGATGTTGCCGAGCAGCATCGGCACGAGCGTGGTGGGGCGTTCGCTCCAACGCGGCTTCGTGATGTCGATTTCGCCGACACACCGCATGCCGTACTTGTCGAGCCAGGCCTGTAAGGCGTCTCGCGCTTCTCGGCCGCCCTCGACCCTGGCCAGCTCGTCCAGAAAGTCGTCGTCCTGGAGGTGCTCCAGTTGGAGTTGGAGTTGGAGAAAGGCCACTGCTTCGGGATGCGGGCGGATCACGTCCGCCACGTCCAGGAGCGCCAGTCCCATCTCCGACGTGACGTTGTGGGGGACGGACTGTGTGAGCGTGTCGGCCGCGTTCTTCTCGCCCAGCCACGCCTGCAGCTGCTCGTTGAGCCACCAGGTGGCCTGCATGCCGGCAACGATCACCTGCAGGCTTTGCGGAACGAACAGAATCCGCTTCAGCTCCTGGATGTCCGCCAGGATGAAGTCGAGGAGCGGGGGTCCGGACTGCATGCGGATGTCGCGCTTCAGGGCGGCGATGGACGCCTCGCTGCGCGCGATCAGCTCGGCAACGATCGCCGGATCCGTCTCGATTGAGGCTGGCGCCACGCCAGGTGGAGGCTCGCCGGGAGGCTGGTCGGGGAGCGAGCGGATGAAGTCGCCGCGCTCGAGGATGGTCTGCAGCGCGGCCCCGATCAGCGGATCGGATCGCCCGAGGCCCGCCACGAGGCCCGCGCGGCTCGCCGGCGAGGCCAGGGCCTGCGTGACGTCGACGAACAGCCTCCCGCCGGCCTCGTACATGGGCCGCGCGGCCGTCAGCTGCCACACGGAGATCCCCAGGGGCTTCATCGGGTCGGTCATCATCTGCTGATGACCGACCGAGACATGGACGTGGTTCTCTCGGTCGTCGACCGCCGGGATGGGAAATAAGGTTGTGATTGGTCGGCTCTGGACAATGAGAAAATCGTCGTCGACCAGGCACCATTCGATGTCCTGGGGGCGGCCGAAGTGCGCTTCGATCCGCCGGCCAAGCTGCGCGAGCCGAACGACCTGCGTATTCGTCAGCGCTGGCTGCCGCTGGCGTTCCGGCTCGATTGCCTCTTTTCGCGTCCCGTGCGCGCCCGAGGCCTGGATAGCAACCTGCTTGGCGCCAACCACCCTGGCGACGACCTCGCGCTCGTGCACCTTGTAGACGTCCGCGTTCACCAACCCGGCGACCAGTGCCTCGCCGAGGCCGAAGCTGGCTTCGACGGAGGCGACCTTCCGGTTGCCGGTGACGGGGTCCGCCGTGAAAAGGATGCCGGCCGCCTCCGGGAAAACCATCTGCTGCACGACTACTGCCATGTGGACCTTGCGGTGGTCCAGCCCGTTGCGCAGGCGGTAGGTCACGGCCCGCTCGGTGAAGAGCGAGGCCCAACACCGGCTGACATGCCGGAGGACCGCCGCCGGGCCAACGATGTTCAGGTACGTATCATGCTGGCCCGCGAAGGAGGCCGTCGGCAAGTCCTCCGCCGTCGCGCTGGATCGGACCGCGCAGGCGGCGCGCTGGCCGAGTCGGGTCAGCGAGCCGGTGATCGCCGCGTCCAGATCGTCGGGTATGGCGATTGCTTCTACCATCCGGCGGATTTCCGCACTGAGCGCGCGGATCGCCTCCCAGTCGTTCGGCTTCAGGAGCGACAGCCGATCCAACCGCTGGTCGAGCGACGGAGCCTCCGCCATGATGCGTTGGAAGGCGTCGGTCGTGACGCAAAAGCCAACCGGTACACGGATGCCCTCGATCCGCGAAAGCTCGCCGAGTTGCGCCCCCTTTCCGCCAACGACGGCGACCTGGGTCTGATCGATCTCCTGGAAATCCAATACGTAGCAGCCCATCCGCGCCCTCCGACTCGCCTACGCGTTCCCGCTGGTCACCGACACGTATCCACCATTTCGGCTCAGGTAGTGCCAGGTACCACCATCCGGCTGGCCCGCAGCGCGGCTTCCACGGCCTGGGCTTCGGACAGCGCCTCGCCCTCCACCCACGCACGCTTCGCATTCTCGGGCGAGACAGCCTGGCGTGCCGGCGCAAGCCAGGTCGCCAGCAGGGGCTGCTCGGCGGGTGGCAGTGGGCGACCGATCACCTTTCGCACCGCCGACGCGGCCCCCGCCAGCCGCAGGGCATATTCGGGCTGCGCGGTCGCCTCCAACCCCGCGACGCCCTCCAGTGCCAGGGCGGTACCCCAGCTGTTGCCAACCGCCCCGTGCACCTGGAGGCTCTGCCTGAAGCAGGCCGCGGCCGTCTCGACGTCGCGCATCGCCACGGCGATCTTGCCCAGGAGCGCTTGCGACCAGACCATCTCCCGCAGTGGTCCGACTGCCCGACGAATGGCCAGGGCTTCCTCGGCGAGCCGGCGAGCCGCGGCCCAGTTTCCGGCGTAGAGCTCCAGGCAGCCGAGATTGTTCAGCACCGCGGCGACCGCCAGCTGATTGCCGTTCGCCTGACGCCGCGCCAGCGCTTCCGCGTACAGCGGACGGGCGGCGTCGAAATCGCCGCGATCGCGGGCCACGCATGCCAGCGGCAGCAAGGCCATGGCGATGCCGGCCGAGTCGTCGCGGCTCCGAAACAATTGCACGCCTTCAATCAGCCATCCCTCGGCTTCGTCGAGCGCACTCTGTTGCCAATACGCGACGCCGAGGTTGGTCACCGCGTCGGCTGTGCCGGCCACGTCGCCGAGCTCGCGGAACAGCCGCATGGCCTCCTCGCTGTAGCGTGCCTGTCCACGGTAGTCGCCTTCACTGGAGGTGACCCGAGCCGCCGCCATGAGCGCCGCCGCGCGCACCGCGCCAGAGTGTCCGCCGCTCGCGCCCAGCAACCGCGTGAGCCGTCGCGCGTCGGTGAAGTAGCTGCGGCGTAGCCAGAACCATGTCGCCGCCGTCGCGAGGCGCAGCGCCAGGTCCAGTTCGCCCGCCGCCGTCAGCCAGTCGATCGCGGAATGCAGATTGGCGTGCTCGTGCTCGAAGCACTCCAACCAGGCGGCTTCGTCCTGTCCGGGTGGCTCGGGCGCCGCGCGTTCGGCCAACCGGAGGTAGAAATCCGCGTGACGCCGCCGCACGACTTCGGCTTCGCCACTTTCGGCCAGTTGCTCGCCGGCGTACTCGCGCAGCAGCTCGAGCATGCCAAAACGCGGCTCCTGGTCGACGGTCCGCGAGACGAGGCTACTGTCGATCAGCACCTCGAGCTGGTCGAGCAGGTCCTCGGTGGGCGCGTCATCCAGCACGCACACGGCTTCGAGGGCGTCGAGGGTGCAGCCGCCGGCGAAGGCCGCCATGCGGCGGAAGAGCGCCTGCTCCGCCGGCCCGAGGAGGTCGTAACTCCAGGCGAGTGTCTCGCGTAGCGTTTTCTGGCGCTGAGGGAGGTCGACCGCGCCACGCGTCAGCAGCGGCAGGCGCCGCTCGAGCCGTTGCAACAACGCCGCGGGTCGCAGCAACCCGGCTCGCGCGGCGGCCAGCTCGATGGCCAGCGGCATCCCGTCCAGCCGCCGACAGACGGCCGCCACGGTGCGCACATTGTTCGGCTCCAGTCCAAAGTTAGTGGCGATCGCCTGCGCGCGTGCAACGAACAGACGCACGGCCGGCGCGTCCGCCACACCTTCCAACGACTCGACGTTGTCGGGCGGTGTGGGGAGCGGCCCGACCGGGTAACGGCGTTCAGGGCGCAGGCGGAGAGCCCTGCGACTGGTGGTCAGCATCGCGACAGCTGGGCAATGCTGGAGCAGCTCGGCCAGCAGTGGCGCGGCAGCGATGAGGTGCTCGAAATTGTCCAGCACCAGCAGCACCTGGCGCGAGCGGAGGTGCTCGAGCAGGAGCTCGCGCGCGGTGCGGCCGCCAAGCTCGCGCACGTCCAGCGCGCGGGCGATGGTCGCCGCGACGAGGCGCGCATCCGTCAGCGGCGCCAGGTCGACGAAGACGACTCCATCCTGGTAATCGGTGTTCAGTTGTGCGGCGACCGTGACAGCCAGGCGCGTCTTGCCGACCCCACCCGGGCCGAGCAGTGTCACCAGCCGCACTGTGGAAGTCGCGGGATCGAGCAGCGCGCGGACCTCGTCGACTTCAGTTTCTCGACCCACGAATGACGTCGGCCAGACCGGCAGCCGCAGCGGAGTGTCGGAGTGGAGCGTCGCGGATGTGGACGGCTGTTGGCCAATGGCCGGCTGTTCGCCAACGGCCGACGCACCTGCCGCTCCATTCGCCCCACTGCTCTCGAGCCAGGCGTCGCGTTCAGCCGCCTTCAGACCCAGCGCTTCGCCCAGGAGGACGAGTGTGTGGGCCCGCGGGCGCTGGCGCGTGCCGTGTTCCAGAGCCTTCAACGTGGCGACCCCCAGCCCCGCCCGCTCCGCCAGTGCCTCCTGGCTGAGCCCGGCTCGCATGCGCAGTGCGCGCAGTTGGGACCCGAACGATCCCGTCACGGGTGGTGCGGGGCTGAGTTGGTCGTGCATTGGCGCGTGCTGTATTTTCGGGTGCCAGCGCCGAATGCCGCCTTCCGTCGACCACCTCCGGCGCCCGTCAGCTGCCACTGTACCAACGCTGGAGCTCGCTTGCGTCTGACTAGCGGTAATATGCGGCCGAGGAGGAAACGAGGGAAGACGGTAGCGTTCTCGATCGCGTGCCGATCATTTGGGGCCTGGCGATGGCGTGTGGTTCTCGAACAGAAGGAGGGTTTATGAGGCGAACGCTCGTGCCTCGTCTTGGCGGCGCCGGCTGGCTGCGGCCCCACTTCCCAAACGCGAAGGTCGAGCCGTACATTGCAGCCGACCCAAGCAATCCGCCGCAACTGGTGGGGGACAGTCCAGCAGGATCGCTGAAACGACGGCGGGTCGAACGGTCTGACGATCGTGGTTTCGACGAACGGTGGAGCGAACTGGAACCTCGCGGCGGCCCAACCGCAGTTCAGTATCTGCGAAGGCGCGTCGTCCGGTGCAATGGCGAAGCCCATCGCGACGACCGGATCGACAGACACGTTCTTCAACACTGCCAACTAACGGCTCAGGCCCGTACACTGGCCAGCGGCAACTCGTCCTGGCTCAATCTCCGTTTGGGGGTGGCATCACATGAGGCTCGTTCTGCGTACGTTGCCCACCTGGGCCCTGTTCCTCGCGGCGGCTTGCGGGCCCGCCGCGGCGCCCACGCCCACCTCGCCGCCGGCGGCAACGACCAACACGTCCGCACCCGCCGCTGCTGCACCGACCGCGGCTCCCAAGCCGACGACAGCCCCCGCCGCACCGGCGCCGACCACCGCCCCGGCGGCTACCGGCGCATTCCCCAAAGGCCAGCGTGGCCAGGGCGGGACCCTGCGCATCCTGTACTGGCAGGCGCCAACCATCCTCAACGAGCATCTCGCCCAGGGCACCAAGGATCAGGACGCCAGTCGACTCGTACTCGAGCCCCTGGCAGCTTCCGGACCGGACGGCAATCCGATCCCGGTGCTGGCCGCGGAGATTCCGACCATCGACAACGGCGGCGTCTCGAAAGATCAGACGACCATCACCTGGAAACTCAGACAGGATGTCAAGTGGTCAGACGGGACACCCTTCACCGCCGACGACGTCGTGTTCACCTGGCAGTACATCGCCAACCCGGACACGGCGGCCGCCGACACTCAGACGGTCGTGGGCGTCACCAACGTCGAAGCCCTCGATCCATACACCGTCAAAGTGACATTCAAGGATCCAAACCCGTATCCGTACCAGATTTTCGTCTCAGCCCAGGGCGTCATCATTCAGAAGAAGCAATTCGAAAACTACACTGGCGCGGCCGCCAAAGATGCACCTGGCAACCTTGCGCCGATTGGGACCGGACCGTACAAGGTCGTGGATTTCAAGCCAGGTGACGTTGTCACGTACACAATGAATGAGCTGTATCGCGACCCGGACAAGCCGTTTTTCCACGACGTCCAACTCAAGGGTGGAGGTGACGCCACATCCGCCGCCCGGGCAGTCTTTCAGACCGGTGAGTCCGACTACTCCTGGAATCTGCAGATCGAAGCGCAGGTGTTGAACCAGCTGGTGCAAGGCGGCAAGGCGAGCCTGGTGACGGCGCTGGGCCCGGGCGTTGAGCGGTTGAACATCCAGTTCGCCGATCCCAACGCCGACGAAGGTGGCGCCCGGGCCGAACCCGACACCAGGCACCCGTTCTTTTCCGACCTGAACGTGCGCAAAGCATTCGCCATGGCGGTTGATCGCAAATCCATCGCGGACCAGCTCTACGGACCGACCGGAGTCGCAACCTGCAACCAGATCACGTCGCCCCCCGATCACGTCTCCCCAAACACCGCCAGTATGGATGTCTGTCAGTACAACATCGCCATGGCCAACCAGTTGCTCGATCAGGCTGGCTGGACACGTGGTTCGGACGGTATTCGACAAAAAGACGGTGTCCGCATGCACGTGGTCTACCAGACGACGGTCAACCCGCTGCGCCAGAAGGAGCAGGACATCGTAAAGGCGGGCTGGGAGCAACTCGGCGTTGACGTTGAGCTCAAGTCCGTCGATGCGGGTGTGTTCTTCTCGAGCGACGCCGGCAACCCGGATACGGCCTCGCATTTTTACGCGGACGTCGAGATGTATACCAATGGCGCCAGCTCACCAGACGACACGAACTACGTAGACGCGTGGACCAGCGAGCAGATCGCCTCAAAGGCCAATCAGTGGCACGGGCTCAATTATCACCGCTGGTCAAATCCGGATTACGACGCGATTTACAATCAGCTCAAATCTGAGACGGACCCGGCCAAGCGCAACGCGCTGATCATCAAGGCCAACGACCTGTTGATCAGCCAGGTGGTGACCATCCCGCTGGTTGCGCGCACACAGCCGACAGACGGGATCAGCAAACAAATTCAAGGCGACATTCCCAATCCGTGGGACTCGGTGCTCTGGAATATCGCCGATTGGTACAAAGGGGGCGGCCAGTAGAGTAGATCGTCACCGGGTTGACGCCCACACGCTTCAGACGGTCCAGGTAGCGGCCGTGCGCCCGGAAGATAAACCAGCAGCGAATGTGGTTCATGCCGATCGCCGCGTACTTCTCGAGGTTGGCAGCACATACGGCTCGAGCATGGCCATGCCCTCGCGCCGCGCTGCGTCCTCCGTCTCGCCGACGTAGATCAGCTTGGTGACCGCCATCCATTGCTTGCAGTAGCTCACGAGATCCGCGCCGTGTCCGCCCGCCTCGAGTGCGCCGGAATACAGCGTGACGAACCGCCGCGCGACGCCGACGTCGCCGCGGCCGTACATGATAGCGAAGCCCGCCGCGCCGCATCGCACACACCAGACTCGGTGTCGGTTTCCAGTACCAGCCGTGGGCAGCCCGCTGGCATGATCCGGCCGGCCTCGTTGCCGCGAATGGACCGCTGTGGAACTCCAGCGGCGGACCGTCTTTCTGGTACAGACCCGGCGCCGGTCCGGCCAGCGCCATGCGTATCTCGCCGCCGGCTTTGATCTTGCCGCACAGGTCCACGATCTGGCTGAAGGTGGTCAGAACCGTCAGGCCCATCTGCGTAGCCGCGGGCAGGTTCTTGACCCAGGCTCGCTGCGAAAGATCGGCAAGATAGCCGGCCTGGCCCAATGGGAACGCTGAAGAGGTCGTCAGGGTCGCCGCTGGCGGGGACGGAAGCGGATGACGTTTGGCGGCAAGGACTCAGAGCGCTCAAACTCAGGCCAGTCCGTCTGACGCAGCAGCTCCACCTGGAGCTCGAGGAGGTCGTACAGCGGCAAACAGCGCACGGCGTGCGCGACGGCCGGTTGTTGTGCGAGGACGCGCTGCATGTCCCGAAGTCGTTGCCAGCTGGCGTCCGCGGATAGCATCAATCGATTCACCGCTTACGCTGTCTGCCGCAAGCGACGTCCTGCCCCGCGGGTGAGACGCGGCTGGTGGGCCGCGGCGGCATCGAGCGCCTCGACCAATCGAGTCGCGGCGACACGGACCTCCGGCCGCCGCGCGCGGAGCGCGAGCTCACGGACGTAGTCGGGGTCGTGGATGACCAGATCGGCGAGCGTGCTCCCCTTGTGCGGTCCAAACTGAAGGATCATGTCACCTGTGTCGCGCATCTCATGCAACCTGCGCATCAGCTCCAGATCCAGTGGCTGAACAGGAGCGAGTTTGGGCGGCGCGTGTGCTGGGCGAGCCTGGTAGTAGCGTGCCGCGTGCGAAGCCATTGTGGCGATTCCGTTGTCGGTTCTCGTTGCTGACGGCGCGGCGGATGGAGCGGCAGGTGACTCTTCCGATCCGCCGGCCGGCACGGGTGAGGCTTGGAGTGCGAGTGGAGGTTCCGTCGCAGCTGACGTGGCCACCGGCGGCGTCTCCGGCTGGCCGACGGCGGTAGACACGGAGGTGGTGATGCCCAGCGCTCGTTCCGCCAGCAGACGCTGGAGTTGCACCGTCTCGGTATGCAGCTGCAGCAAGGCGGCCTGCTGCTGGGCCATGGCTGTCTGCTGCTGGACCAGATTTGCCAGCAGAGCCGTGAGATCCGGCGAAGCCTGATCCGTCACGCGCCGAGCGCGGACCACTCGTCCGGCGCCTGCTCCTGAATGGCGATCGCCAGCGCGCTGAGGTGTGAGGCCCGGCCGCCTTGCAGCAGGACGTCGTCGACGAAGAGCTTGCTGCCAGTAGCTTCTTCGTGGGCGAGTCTGCCGCGTGCGACCACAAAGGCGCCCTCGCGCAGCGGTGATTCACTGGTGTTGGATTCGGCGATCTGCTGATACGCATTCGGGAACACGGCTGCTTCGATAGCGCCGGTGGCATCCGCGAAGGTGAGCCACGCCATCTTCTCGCCTTTTCGGGTGGTCCGCAGGCGGAGGTTCGTGATAATGGCGCCCACGCTGGCGGGCGCCTTATCGGGAAAGTCGACCAGCTCGGCGATGTTCACGACGCCGAATTCCTCGACCAGCCGGTCGGCGTGCTTCTGGACCTCCAGCGGACTGGCAGTGACAAAACCCAGATGCGCGAGCTCGTAGGCAGCCACCAGCTCCGGTGACCATTCGGCGGCGTGCAGGTATTTGATTGCCCCCGAGCTCAGGTCGTCCTCGAGTGTGGCGAGCCCGGTTGGATCGGGTTCGCCGAAGCGCAGGAGGTCGGCCAGCGACGAGTAGTATTGCTCGGCGGCCATCAGCAGCGCGCGCGGCAGAGCCGTGAAGCCGAACGCGCCGAGCTTGATCAGCAGGACGAGGTCGTGGCGGCTGACGATGCGGCGATCGACCTTGCGACAGAAGTCGAGCAGGCTGGTGTAGCTGCCGAACGCCGTGCGCACGCCCAGGATGTGCTGGGCCGCGTCCGGACCCATGCCCCGAATGGCAGTCAGCGGTACGCGGACGGCTCCGACGGTCCCGCGACCCTTCTGTTGCGCCTCGAGCAACGCCAGATTCGAATCCTCGACGGCGAACCGGTCGCTGCTGGCATTGACGCACGGCGGCAGCAGCAACACGCCAAATCGCCGCGCCTCCTCCACCGCGGAGCCGAGGCCGTACTGGGCCGAGCCGCCGTTGTTCAGGACGTCGGCGAAGAAGCGCGCGGACGTGCTCGGGTTGACCTTCTGGCAGGCCTGGCGAAAGGCGTGCTGCGCGGTCGTCAGCGCGTGACCGTGCAGGTGCAGGTAGCCGACGTGACGCAGCAGAAGGCTCAGCAGCGCGTTGCTCTGCTCGGTCGTCCACTGATGGCGGGCGCCCGCCTCACGGATCGCGCGTTCCATCAGGTCGCGCCCGGCGAGCCGACCGCCGCTCAGCGCGCGACGAAAGCGCTCCGCCCAGGCGTGGTCGAAGCCCAACAGTTTGACGAGTTGCACGAGCTGATCGGCGTACAGCACGAGGCCGGCCGTCGCGTCGAGCACCGTGCCCATGGCGGGGTGCGGATACGTTGGTCGTGTTCGGGCGGCGAAGCGATGGTCGAAATACGTCTGTTCGGCGTCCTGGCCGTAGACGCCCGGCTTCCAGAGAGCCAGCAGTTGCGCCAGGTCCTCGAGCGAGCGCAGCGCCTGACCCTCCTGCGAGCGCGAGCTGGCCAGCTCGTGAGCACGCTTGAGGAGCATGCGGAAGCCCACGCTTTCGACCTGGCTAATGCACAGCGTGTCGCCGGCTTCGAGCAGTCGCCACGCCGCGGCGATGGTGGCCGGGTCAGGCTCGGACGCGTCGGCGGCGTCGCGGCTCGCGGTGGCCATCGCTGACGACGGGCTGATATCCAGGCGCACCAGGCCGAGCGATTCGAGGTCGTCCTTGGTCAGCTGCAGCGCAAGAACCGGGCTGCCCGCGTCGCCGACGTCGACCACGGCGGCATCCTCATCCAGCTCGTCGACTGGGGGTGTGGCCGCCTGGAAGTTGGCCGGCAACGCCGTCTGGTGAGCGAGGCCGGCGGCCTGCGCGCGTTCGTCGGGGACCATCGCCAGGTGGCGCGCCGTCC
This sequence comes from Chloroflexota bacterium, assembly GCA_019247515.1. Classification (GTDB taxonomy): domain Bacteria; phylum Chloroflexota; class UBA6077; order UBA6077; family CF-72; genus CF-72. The sequence continues at coordinate 25,184 of JAFAOS010000132.1, forward strand.
CGAAGACCCGTCGCCGGCCGGGTCGCCCGTCGCTGACCCACTGAGCCGGCAGCCACGCCAGCGCGCTCGGACCGTAGAACGAAAACGTGTAGGCGGAAGGGTGGGCGCCGTAGCGATGCGGCAAGCCCTCGAGCCGACCCGCGACACGGACCAGCGTGTTGTACGGCTCGACGCCGGCGCCCGCGTCGGCAATACCCAGCTCCGGTGCGCGCGTGATAACGCTCTCAATCGCGCCGGGGCTCGAGAGCAGCGGCACCTGGCGCGCGACCGAATTGACGCGCGGCGCCTGCATGCCGAGCGCGGCGCCCACCGCGCGCACCGCCTGCCGCGCGCCCATGCTGACGTGCACCCCGACACGCACCGCGCGCAGATTCGGGAACTCGCCGGCCTCATGCTCGGGCAGGCCGGCGAAACCGCCTTGCTGGATGAATGCCGAGACCGCCGCCTCGTGAAGTGACGAGATCTCGAGGTCCAGGTCAGGCAGGTCCTGGCGGCCGTCGTGCGTGAACATGCGTCCGTCCAGGTCGTACTCCAGCGGGCAGAGGTCCGATAACCCGAGCGCCCAGACGACCAGGCTCGATGTCGCCGAGCCGCGCGCGGCGACGGGGAAGCCGCGTTGGGCGCAGAACCGGCCGACGTCGTGGGCGAACAGCAGCAGGTCCGCCAGTCCGCTGCTGCAGATGGTCTGAACTTCCTGGCTGGCGCGCTCCAGCACGTCGGCGGATGGCTCGCCGCGCCCGGTCTCGGCGAAACGCGCCGGCAGCCGCTCGTCGACCAGCTCCGCGAGCTGCTGCTCGCCCACCTCGCGCGCCGGCGCCAGGCCGAACAACAGCTCCGGCCCGAGCCGGCTCGATGGTTCGCCCAGTCGCTTGCGGCGGGCGAGCGGCAGCCGAAACTGACAGCGCTCCGCGATCTCGATCGAGGCCTGCAGGGCGGCGGGCATCTGGCCGAAGGTGCGCCACATCTGCCTGGCCGACTTGAGGTAGGCCTGCGCGCGTGTTGCCTCGACGGTGAGCGTCGGCAGGTCCAGCCCGTCACGGCCGGGGTACCCCAGCACGCCATCGGCTCGCGTGCCGCGCCCGATTGCTTCGAGCACCTTGTGGGCGAGCGCGTCGTCGGGGTGGGCGAAGCGCACCCCACCGGTGGCTACCAGCGGTAGCTCCATGCGCTGCGCGATCGCGACCAGACCGCGGTTGACGAGTCGTTCAGCGGGGTTGCCGTGATACGCGAGCTCGAGATACAGGCGACCGGGGTAGAGGTCCATCAGCCGCCGCACCACGCCAAACGACTCGAACGGCTCGACCGGATTGGCCGCGCGCTCGATCGCCGACGAGAGCATGCCGCCACCGCCCGGCATGCCGGTGAGCGCGATGACGCCGTCGCGGTAGCGCTCCAGGTCCTGCCAATCTACACGCGGCCGGCCGCGGTCCGCGCCTGCCAGGTAGCCGCAATTGTTCAGACCGACCAGCGAGAGCCAGCCTGTTTCGTCGATCGCCAGCAGGATCAGCTCGCCCACTCGCTCGCCCCAGGTCCGGAACGCGCGTTCAGGCACGACGCGCACCCTCAACCCGACGATGTGATCGACACCGTTCCGGTCGCACGCGACGGCGGTCTTGACCACCGAGTGCAGGCCGTAGTCGGCAATCGCGATCGCTGGCCGGGGTTGCTCGTCGGTGTCGGGACCAAGTGGATGCTGGCGCGCCAGCGTGCGGACGTAATCCTCCGGCGTGCTCGGACTGCACCACGGCGAATACGCGGTCAGCACATCCAGGTGGACGAACCGCGCGCGTGCCGCCCGCTCGTGCGCGTCTGCGCTCATCGCTCGGTCCGTCTCACGCGACCAGCGGAAGCGGATACGTGCGCAGCTGGCGTATCCGCCGGCGTTCGGTGGCCCGATGCCAACCGGTCGCGTCGTAGCGACCGCGGTACACGCCCCCCTCGAACAACGCGAGCAAAAAGTGACGTCCGTTCTTCGACCTGCGCAGCTCGGCTGTCCAGTCACCCGATTGGGTGCGCCAGGTGGCCCGATCCTGGGTGGTGAAGACGCCGAGGCGCGTGTGTATCTCCCACTCGATCGGGTTGGCGCGGCCCTCGGCCCATACGCGCCCGGCAGCCCGGGCGAGTACCTCGTCTGCGTACCTGTGCATGTCTAGAGTGTAGAACACGTGTTCTATACATGCAAGAAATCCTGGCCGGCGCGCGGCCTCACATATCAATACTGGGCGAACGCTGCACAAGGAGAGGGACGATGCACGACACCCCGCCCAGCTTCGAGACGCGCAACCGCGAGCGCTACGGCATCGCGGGCGCCGGTTTCGACCTGTCGAACCTCGACGAGACGTCCGAGGACGAGATCCAGGCTCACCTGCATCAGTGGGTCAACTACACCCGCGAGCGGGGCATCTACTACGGCCTGAACGCGCTCTCCTTGCTTGCCGACAACCGCCCCGACTTCGCCAAGCTCGCCGCGTTGGGGAGCGGCGGCATTGCGGAGGGGCTGCTCGGGCAGCCGGCGCGCCCGGTCCTGCAAAACATCCGCGTGCTGGCGGAGTACATTCGTATCGGCTGGGAAAGCGGAATCTACAACGAATTCCGCGAGCTCCAGATGCGCGGCATGACCAGAGCGCAGATCATGGAAGTCGTCATGTTCGCCCAGCTGTCTGGCGGCGGCATCCGCGGCATCGGACACGTCCACAACGCGGTTGGCAAAATCGCTGTTCGATTGGCGCGACGGGGCCGGTGCGGAGTTTCCCGAAGGCTGGGCACCGGACCCTGACGCCTTCAAATCCGGCCTCGACCTCACCGTTGGCCACTTGACGCAGCAGGACCGCAGGAATCTCGAAGGCTGGTACGAGTCGACGGTCGGCTGGGTACCGAAGTCGGTGCGCTTCGCGATACGCCATAATCCGCGGTTTTTGAAGTCGCAGCGGGCGAAATGGGAAGCCGTCTTCCACGTCTTGCCGAAGCAGGTGGCGCCGTTCCTCATGCTCGCGCAGCACACGGTGACAGGGTTCCGCGAGGGTCTGCGAGAAAGCGCGCTGCTGGCCAAAGCCTGGGGCTTCACACCGGACTGGGTGGTCGAGCCAATCTGCGGTCAGGCGTATTACTTCAAGGGACTCGAAGCGCTCGAAGCGGCCTACGACGCGATCGACGACATCCTGGACAATTGGGGATGAGCCGCGTGCGCCATTCCACGCGGCCACCCGAAGCGTAGTAGACGCAGACTGCGTCGATCAGAGCTATGCGAGCTGTTGGTTCTGCAGGCGGCTCAGGAACTGTGTGACCGTGCGACGGAAGCGGGCCACATCCTGCTCATCGGCGGTGTCGAACCCATGCGCGGTGTGTTCCAATACGAGCAGCTCGGCGCCTGGGATCCCTTTCTGAATTGCCGCGCACCGCTCCGCCGGAGCCACGGGATCCTGGCCCCCGCAGACGACGAGAGTTGGCGTTCTGATCTCGTGCAGGCGTGGGCTCACGTCAAAGTGCACGATTTTCTCGAAGTGCGCCTTGAGGTGCGGTCCGGGGTTCGCGCGCGGCGCCATGATCAGCGGTCGGCGACCCTGGACCAGCGCGCAGAGGTCATGACGCAGCTGCCTCCAGACCGGCGTTTCGGTCGGGGCACTGCTGTGGCGGTCAAGAGCGGCCCTTGCAAAGCTCGGGCTCGTAGATGGGGTGCGCCCGGCTGATCACGGTCCGCGTGCGTAGGTCAGCGCGAGCTGAGAACCCCCGGAGTAGCCCTCGAGCAGTGCGGCTGCGAACCGCACACCACGATGCCGCCTTCACTGCCCCGATACACCTCGAGCCGCGCGTCGCCCACGTCGACCAGGTGCTGGCTGAACCCGATCACGCCCAATCGACCGAAACGGTCATGCCGCGTTCACGCCAGAGACTGGCCCTGGGGTCCAGCCGCGGCAAGCACCGGGCCGCCGACGCGCCTGGCTCGCAGCTGGGCTTCGGTTGCCAGACGGGTGATGAGGAAGCTGCGCTCCTGAGTGATGGACGTCTCGGTACGGTTGCGAACGTCCGCCAGCAAGCGCGCGCCGAAGTCCAGCTGGACCTCGCGCGTATCGATGAGCCGTGCGCCGTCTTTGTTGACGACGTACAGGTGCTCCGTGCCCTCCGGACCCGCGACGTCGATGTACTTGCGCATCTCCATATAGCCCTCGGTGCCGAGGAGAAACAGCCGGATGTCGCCCGGCACGCGGATGCTCTCCGGGCTATGCCAGTCGACGCGGAACCAGCCCACGCCCCCGTCGCCCTCGAGCGTTGCCTCGCCGTAGTCCTCGAACTCCGGGTAATCCGGGTGACCGAAGTTGCCGGTGGCGGAGGTCACGATCGAAGCCGTCCTGGAGCCCGTAAAGAACAGGAATTGCTCGATCTGGTGAGCGCCGATGTCGCCGATGATGCCGCCGGAGACCTTGTGGTCGGTGAACCACCTGGGCCTGGTGGGCATGCGCGGCGTGTGCGGCCCGAAGCCCGTGGTCTGGACCACACGGCCGATGGCGCCCTGGGCCACCAGCTCGCCAGCCTTGATCGTGCAGCGGCGGTCCCAGTGCTCATTGGAGTAGAAGCGCCACAGACGGCCGCTCTCGCGCTGCACGCGCTCGATCTCGGCCAATTGGTCCAGGTCGATCACGGCGGGCTTGTCGGCCACTACGTCCTTACCGTGCTGCATGGCCTTGACCGAGATGGCGGCCCGGTCGGCAGGTTTGGCGGAACCGCCGACGACGTCGATGGACCGGTCTTCCAGGATCGCTGCCATCGACTTCACCGGGCAGTCGGGATACATCTTCTGGAACGCGGCCACGTCGTCGGGCTCGTCAGAGTAGACGGCGGAGAGCTCGGCGCCCGCATTCAGGAGCAGACGGGCGTGGTTGTACGCGTGGTTGTGATCGAGACCGATGATCGCGAAACGAACCTTGTCACCGGGCATGGCGTGTTTCCTCCTTCGACTGGCGCACCGTATCTGCCACTACTGCAGCCACATTTCGGCGAACATGGGAGCCTGGTTGATGCGCCATTTGACGTTTGCGACATTGCTTCGGGCGACGATATAGACGGGCTGGAGCGCGAGTGGCATGACGAAGCACTCGTCCAGGAACAGGTCGTTCAGATCCGAGAAGACCTGCTTGCGCCTGGCAAGGTCAGGCTCGTTCTGCGATGCGGCGATCAGCTGCGTGTACTGGTCACTCCCGAAACCGGTGGTACCCTGCGGCGCAGGTCGATACAGGCCGCTGAGATTGAACATCGTGCCCGGCTCCATGTGTGAGAACAATGCATTTTGCAGCGTGATCTGGAAATCGTGCGCCGCGGTGCGCGCCAGGTATGCCGGTGTCTCCAGCGGCACCAGGTTGAGCTTCACCCCGATCTTGTCCAGGTCGCTAGCCACGATTTGCGCCAGTTGCCCGAGCTCCGGTGGGATGGTCAGGAAGGTGAGGTCGAAGCTCAGGTTTGAGGCGCCCGCCTCGGCCAGCAGCGACCGGGCTTTGTCCAGGTCGAAGGCATACTTCTGCTGTTTCGGCGGCTCGTCGGCGGGCGCGCCGGCCGGCCACGGCAGGTCCTGGCCCGGCCCGCCGAGCTTGAGCAGGATGGTGTCGGCAAACCGCTTGCGGTCGATGGCGTAGTTGAAGGCCTGGCGGACGGTCTTGTTGTCGAAGGGCGGCATCGCGACGTTCACCGCGGCGGTGAAGAAGTAGCCATTCGGGTCGTCGACGGACACCTGGAAGCCGGGGTCCTGCTGCCACCGTCCAGCGTTCTGGAGCGGTGGCGTATAGATCGCGTCGAGGGCGCCCGAATCCAGTTGCAGCGACATCGCCTGGGGATCCTTGACGATTGCCACGTTCAGTTCGTCCAGGTACGGTTTGCCGGACTGCCAATAGCTGGTGTTCCTGGTGAAGGAAATATGGTCGCCTGAGACCCACTCCACCAGTTTGAAGGGTCCGGTGCCGCCAGCTTTCGTTTTGGCGTCCTGGCTTTCGGCCAGATCTTTGTCGGTGATGTTCAGGTATTCGAGGAAATCGAATGCCAGCGGACGGGGCTGGTCCGAATTGAGGATGACCGTGTACTTGTCTGGCGTATCGATCGTGTACCAGGCGCTCATGCCCCCGAGCTGCATGTGCGCCGGCTCTCGTACTCGCAGCACGTTGTACTTGACGTCGTCGCTGGTGAGCTCTCGGCCGGAGTGAAAGGTGACGCCCTTGCGCAGGTTCAGTTTGAGGGTCTTGTTGTCGGTGGCCCAGTCCCAGCTTTCAGCAAGCAGCGGGTGGGGCTTGCGCTGGGTGTCGTAGGCGGTCAGGGTGTCGAACATCATGAACACGGACGGTGTGTAGGCGTTGCCGAGCCGGGCGGCTTCGACGCCCTGGTCGAGGTCGGTGGCCATGGCGAAGCGCAGCCTGCCGCCACTCCTGGGCTGGCCAGCTGGCTGCGAGGCGGCACCGGGCGTGGCGTTCGCGGCAGAGCTACTGGAGGCGCCAGTCGCCATCGGTTGTAGGGTCGACACCTGGGTCTGCGCGCTCTGCGGGGCTGTTGGACCGCATGCCGAGAGCAGCATGCCGCCAATGGCCGTCGACACGAGCGCGAGCGCCTGACGACGACTCACTCCGGGTGGCTTTTCCATGTGCGTAGTCGCTCCTGAGGTGTTCGCGGCGGGATCGTTGCTGGGGCTGTGTATTACCACAGCAGCGTCGTCATCAAGGACTCGCGTGCCGGTACCGCCGCGGGGATCGGCTGCGCGACTGGCTATTCGATCTGCAGCTGGCCGGGCACGATCGTCGGCTTCGAGGTGGTCCCGCCCGCGTCGGCGAAAATCAGAACCTTGATACCTATCGGCGTTGTGGTGCCGCGGGCGGCGACCGCGGTGAACGTGACACGCGCGAGAGTCGTCGGACCGCGACGCGATTGGATGGTGCCGCCGTCTACGCGGATCGTGTGCGGTCCAAAGCGGGGACTGCAGACTCCGGGTGCGCCAAGGTTACAGCCGTTCACCTGGACGACCGCCGGGTCGTAGGTGATCTCGACGCTCCAGGAGCTCAGTAGGCCTGTGCCCGCGGAAGCCGTTATCTGCAGCGTCGCGCTGGTCCTCTGCGCCAGCGCCTGGCTCGAAGGGTCCACAATGACATACGGCCCATTCGGTCTGACCGCCGCAACTGGAGTCTTCTTCGTCGTAGTCGTGAAGAATTGCCGGCACTTCGAAAGCTGGCGGCCACAAACATGAGCCAGCGCCCACTGACGAACGCAGGTTCAGTGATTCCACCGACGGTGGAGCCCTTCGAGAGGGTTTCGTCAACCGGGTAAGTCTCGTCAGTGACCAGCCTCCATCGGAAGGCGAATCGTGAACGTCGTGCCCGCGCCTTCTTTGCTTTCGACGTCCACGCTGCCTTTGTGCAGCTCGACGAGCTGGCGCACGCTCGACAGCCCCAGACCTTCACCCGGGATATCCGCCACGTTCGTGCCGCGGTGGTAGCGATCGAATATGTGCGGCAAATCGCCGGCCGGGATCCCCATGCCGTTATCCCGGATGCGCACCACCGCCCACGTGGCATTCTCGGACGCCTCCCGCTCGAAAACGACCAGTATCTGACTCGCCGAGGCACTGTACTTCGCTGCGTTGTCCAACAGGTTATCCAGCACGCGCGACAGGCGAACTGCATCGCCGCGAACCACGAGGCGCGGCTCATTGCACTCGAGCTCGATGTGGTGGGAGGTCGCGCCACTGCGCGTATCGAGCAGGTGCATTGCCAACTCCACCAGATCGATCAGCTCCTCGTGAAGGGGTATCGGTGCGCCCGCCGCCAACCGCGTCAGGTCGTGTAACTCGTCGATGGCGCCAACCGCCTCGGCGGCGTCGAACGCGATGGCCTGAAGCGCTTCGTCCAGCTCACCCGGCGCGAGTCTTCCCTGACGCACCCGACGACCAAGGACCTGAACTTGCCAGGTGAGGTTGGCCAGCGGCGCCTTGAGATCGTGAGCAAGCGAACGTAGGAACTCGTCTCGGGCGCGCAGCGCGGTTTCGGCGGATGCCAGGAGCTGCTCCTTCTCATCCTGGGCACGGCGTCGCTCGCTGACGTCGCGCACAACGGCCAGAACATAGCGGTGGTCGTGATCCGGCAACGGGCTGAGGGTCAGCTCGATCGGCACGCGGGCGCTGGCGATGGGCGACTTTGAACTCGTCGGGTATCAGCACCTCGAGGGGCGGGCCGGTGGCGTGCTCCGCCGCAAAGCCGAAGAGAGCTTCGGCCGCCGGATTCCACAGCACAATGCGCCCGTCCTCCAGATCAGCGACCACGATTGCATCCCGCAGGCGGTCGAACAGCGGGCCGAAACCAAACTTCTGAGGCAGATCACGGTCGGCAACGTGGGGCGTGGCGATCCTCTCCTTGCGCCGAAGCGTAACGCACCCGTGGGAACTGAGGGGTGTTTGCGACGGTGTGCTGGCCCGCGACGCGCTTGATACGTGGCGTATAGTGGCGCGCGAGTGGAGTCCATGCGTCCGCGTGATCTTCGCGAGCGCCGCCAGAGCCTGGGGTTGAGCCAGGCCGATCTGGGCCGCACGCTCGGGGTTGCCCGCAATACGGTTGCGCGATGGGAACGCGGTGAACTCGAGATCCGTCACCCTGAGCTCGTGAGCCTGGCGCTCGATCGGCTCGCCAGGCAGCCCGAGACCCAGGCCGATCCCGCCGTGGACGAAAAAAGGCGGAATAACCTGCCCGCCGAGACCACCAGTTTCATTGGCCGCGAGGATGAGGTTGCGGCGCTTTGCGAGCAACTCGGAAACACGCGACTCCTCACGCTGGCCGGAACTGGAGGAGTCGGCAAGACCCGCCTTGCGTTGCACGTCGCTCGGCAGGTGCTGACGCACTTTCCGGGTGGGGTCTGGTGGGTGGACCTGGCCCCACTTTCGGACCCGGCGCTGATCGGCCGGACCATCGCCGCTGTCCTGCACGTCGGTGAGAATGCGATGCAACCAACTGCCGCCAGTCTCGCCAGCAGCATCGGTCGGCAGCAAATGCTGCTGGTGCTGGATAACTGTGAGCATCTGCTCGAAGGTTTTCTCGTTCTGTTGGGAGGTCTTTTTTCGGCGTGTCCCCAGCTGCGCGTACTGGCAACCACCCGGGAGCCGCTCGGACTCAGCGCCGAGACCGTCCACGCAGTGCTTCCGTTGCCCACGCTGCAGCCGGACGGCGCGTACTCGCCCGAGCGTTTGCTGCAGCTTGCGGCGGTTCAGCTACTCCTGGAACGGACTATGGCTCACGGAGTCCAGGCGCCAACTGCAGACCAGGTCCAGGCCCTCGCCGACATCTGCTGGCGTCTTGACGGTTTACCGCTGGCGCTGGAGCTGGCTGCCGCGCGCCTGCCAGCAATCGGCGCGCTGGAGCTGAACCGACGCCTGACGGACGCGCTCGGCGTGCTCACGTGGGGGCCGCGTGACTCGCCCGACCGCCATACGACGCTGCGGGCCACGCTCGACTGGTCGTACGCGTTGCTCTCACCCGCGGAGCAGCGGCTGCTCGCACGATTGTCGATCTTCGTCGGTGGCTGGAGCCTCGAGGCGTGCGAAGGCATCGCCGCCGACAACTCGGAACGTTCGAGCGTTCTCGATCTTCTGGGTCGGCTGGTGAGCAAATCGCTGGTCGTCACCGAGCCAGGTCCGGCCGGCAGCACTCGCTACCGCATGCTGGAAACCGTGCGGCAGTACGCGGCCGAATGCATCGCGCAGTCTGGCGAGCTGAACGCGATTCGAGCGCGCTACCGCGACTGGTATCTGGCAATGATCGAGCACGCGCCCGGCGATGGTCGACGGCCACTGGGCCGAAATCACGTTCTGGCAGCCCTGGACGCGGACGCCGACAACATCCGCGTGGCGCTGAACTCGTCAATGCAGGATCCCACCTCCGCGGATCGCGCGCTTGGCGCCGCGGGAAAGATCTGGTGGTTCTGGACAGACCGTGTCCGGCCTCTGGAAGGTTTCGAACTGCTCGAGCGGCTGCTCGCCTGCGCGGGCGAGACGGCATCGGCCGAGAGCCGAGCCGAGGGCGTGTATGGGGCGTGCCTCCTGGCCTGGACGCTCGGCGGTGCACGACTGCGCAAAGCGCGCGAGCTCGCCGACGAGGCGGTGGCGTTGCGCCGCCGGCTCGGTGGTCCAGCACGAGTGGCGCATGTCCTGTGTGGGGTTTCCCGTCCGCTGATGGACGTCGGCGATTCTCGCACGGCGCGTCTGTTCCTGGATGAGTCACTCGAGCTTGCCGAAGCCCAGCGCATACCGCAGACAGTTGCGCGTTGTCTGCACGGCCTTGGAACGCTCGCCCATCGGCGCCTCGATCTCGTGAGCGCCGCGAAGTACTACGCGCGCGCGTTCGAGCTCTGCCGCGAGATCCAGGACCGCTACGGTATGACGACTGAGCTCGGCACCTGGTTGCTGCTCGAATATCAGAAGGGCGATTGGCGAAGCGCTCTCGCCAGGGCGCGAGAAGCGCTGCTACTTCGGCGGGAGCTGCGTGCGCGCACTGGCCAACACGAGCTGCTCGGAGTTGTCGCGGGCGTTGCCGCGCGACAGCACCAACCTGATCGCGCTGTCCGGCTGTATGGGGCGTCGCTCCAATTGCGGCAGCAATTCGGTATCGAACGGGAAGTATGGCGGTCGGACGTGCTGGCCCAGCTCCTGTCTCGCGATCTGGCCTACGCGCGAACGCGAATCGGAGCGGCCGCCTTTGCGCATGGCGTGGCAGCCGGCCGACAGCTGCAATTGGAGGAAGCGCTAAACGAGGCGCAGGTTGCCATCGACCAGGCGCTGGCCAACTCGACTGGTGGCCACGGTGATGGTCACCTGACCGCGAGGGAGGCCCAGGTCGCCGAGCTGGTTGGGCGGGGATTGACCAATCGACAGATCGCAGACACGTTAGTGGTCACCGAAGCGACCGCGGCCAAGCACGTCGAGCACATCCTCGACCGGCTCGGCTTCAGCTCGCGGTCGCAGATCGCCGCCTGGGTGGCAAGCCGGGCGGAGGGACCCTAGCGGATATTCGCAATTCTCGGAATGACGCGCGGGGAAGCGTCGACTGATTCTCATCGCATATCTCGAAACAGGGACGATTGCTGATGAGCATCAGGACGAGTATGCCCGTTTTGTTGGTTGCAGTCATGCTGGCGGCGAGCAGTCCAGCTCACGCCTGGCAACAGCCAGACGCGTCGCTGATCGAACCTGGCGCCGGTACCTGGAAAACGTGGGTCCTGGCTTCTGGAGCCGCGGTGCGACCGGCTCCTCCACCTGACCAGGGTCCGACTCAGACGGAGCTGGCCCAGCTGCACGATCTGGAGTCGCAACGCGATGCTGCCGCGCTGGACCAGATCGCCTATTGGGACACCGCGGACCCCGCGTATCGCTGGAATCAAATGGCCGAGACTCGATTCAGCCAGCTGACGGCTCCAGCGGGCCAGCGAGGTATGGCGTTGCTGTCCGTAGCGATCTACGACGCGACCATCGCGACCTGGGATGCCAAGTTTGCGTACACGCGATCGCATCCGAGTGACGCCGACCCCACGCTCCATCCGGTCCTGGCAAATCCGGCCACGTGGTCGTACCCGTCAGAGCGGGCGGTGGTGGCGGGGGCCGCATCGAGCATTCTGGCGTACCTGTTTCCCGATGACCAGGCGGCGCTGACGTCGGCGGCCGAGCAGGCCGGCCAGTCACGGCTGCTGGCTGGCGTCGAATATCCGAGCGACGTCGCCGCTGGTCTGGCGCTCGGCCGCTCTGTCGCGGCGCGCACCATCGACTGGGCAAATAGCGATGGCTCGGCCGCGGTGTGGGATGGAACGATGCCCAATACTCCGGGCCACTGGACGCCCGATCCTGGGACGCAACCGGTGGGGCCGCTCGCCGGGACATGGAAGACCTGGGTCCTCACCTCCGGCAATCAGCTTCGTCCAGGTCCGCCACCCGCGTTCGACTCGGGCGAAGAATCCGCGCAGCTGGCGCAGGTGCGCGACTTCAGTCGCACCTTTGCGAGCAACTACGTCGCGTTCAAATGGTCGCCGCAATCGGTTGTCGACTGGATGGACCAGGTGCGTCAGAGCGTCTTCGAGTATCGGCTCGACAACGACCCGCCCATGGCATCGCGGGCCTATGCCTTACTGGCAGTAGCCGGTTACGACGCAATGGTCGCGTGCTTCGACGCCAAATATACCTACTGGGCACCCCGACCCTACCAGCTGGACCCCAACCTCACGACCGTACTGCCGCACTATCCGCACCCGAGCTACCCATCCGCACACGCGTGCACCGCCGGCGCCGTTACGGAGGTGGAGTCGGCGCTGTTCCCGCGTGACGCCAGGAGCTTCGCCGCGCAGGCGCAGGAGCTGGCCGACTCGCGGTGGCAAGCCGGAATCCATTTCCCCATTGACACCAGCGTTGGCCTGGAGCTGGGTCGGTCCGTGGGCCAGCTGGTGGTGGCGCGGTCCAGGACGGATGGCGCGGGCTCGCAATGATTCTCGATTTGTGGCCGCGATCAGTCGGTTGTCTCTAAAGCGGCCAGGACGGCGCCGTCGTGGCTGGCGGTCAACGCGGCGGTATCGGCCATTGCAGCGGCTGCTGGACGCCTGGCCGGCAATTCTTCTCGGGCTTTTTCCTCTTTTCGGCGTGCGCATCAGCCCATGCGGACGGCTCGCTCTTACTGGCGGCGAGCTGAGCGGGCGGTCATCGAAAAGGGATTGTCGCTCTCGATCCCGAAGCTCACGATGCGCGCTGGCGTGATGCGGAACATCTCCGGATCGAACCCGCTGCCGATCGTCTCGCCGCCACTCGAGAGCACCTCGACCTCACCTCGCACTTCGAGCATGCGCGGGCGCCACGGGTCGACCGAGACAAGGTCGTCGACGACGATCGCCACCCGCGGATTCGCCTGCACGTCACGGAACTTCTTGCGCCCAGCGAAACCATGTCCACCGACGTCGATCGTGTCGGCTTCGGGGTTGTAGCGGAACGAGACCGGCACCACGTGCGGTTGCCCGCGAGCGTCGGCCGTCGCGATCCGCGCCAGTCGCTGCGACTGGAGGTAGGCGATCTCGGCCGGGGTGAAGATGCTCATATCATGACGATGCTAATGGATCGTTACCTCGAGTCTCGTGCGAAGGAGCGAAACTGATGGCCCGTCCGATCGTCGTCTTCAACTGTGCTCGCAACTATCCGCCCGGCACCCTGGAGCACGACATGCCGCGTCTCCTCGAAGCCTGTGAGGTCCGTTTGACGGAGGCAAAGGACGGACCGGAGCTTGCCGCCGAGCTCGCCGATGCGCAGGTGCTGGTGGCCCGTCGCGAGTATGTTGGCCGCAAGACGCTGGAGCTGACGCCGGCGCTACGCGGCGTGGTCACGCCAGGCGTCGGCGTCGAGAAAGTCGACGTCGAGGCCGCCACGGAGCTGGGAATCGCGGTCGCGAACTCACCCGGCAATTCGATCACCATGTCCGAAGCCACGTTGTTGCTGATGCTGGCGGTGGCCAAGCAGTTGCCGCAGTGGATCGAGAAGGCGCGCTCGAGCACCGAACCGACGCTGAGCATGCGCGGCATGGAATTGCACGGCAAGACCATCGGTCTCGTCGGACTCGGCCGCATCGGTCGCCTGGTAGCTGGCCTGGCGCGCGCCTTCGGCATGCGCGTGCTCGCCTACGATCCCTACGTGTCCTCGAGCGACGTGGCCGAGTTGACGTCGCTCGAACGCGTGCTGAGCGAAGCGGATTTCGTGTCCCTGCACCCGGTGCTCACACCCGAGACATTCCACCTGATCAACGCCGAGCGCCTGGCGCGCATGAAGCCGACCGCTTACCTGATCAATACGTCGCGTGGCGGGGTGATCGACGAGCCGGCGCTGATCGAGGCGCTGCGCGACAAACGCATTGCCGGCGCGGGTCTGGACGTATTCGAAACCGAGCCGCCCGCGCTTGACAATCCGCTGCTGAAAATGGACAACGTGATCGGCACTCCCCACGGCCTCGGCCACGCCGACGAGTCGCTCTTGCGTTGCGCGGGCATGACCGAGGAAAACGTGCTGGCGCTGATCGCCGGTCGCCTGCCGCCCTACCTGGTCAACTCGAAGGTCCGGTGGCGGATGCTTCAGACAGCCTGACGCGCAGCGTGGCATTCGTTGGCGCATCTTCGCGGATAGCGCGGGTGCGCCGCGCCTGCGAGCTTCAGTGTCCCGCCATGAGGCTGCTGCTGAGCTGCGTGAGTGGACCCGCTGCCTGCTGCAGATAGGCGACCGGCGCCACGTTGCCGAGCATGATGCCCACCGCAGCCGCCAACGAGAGCGCCCGGATCGGGGGCACGAGGCGCCTGAGCGCACTCCACAGCGCCGGCAGGTGGTTGTCCATCAAGCTCACCACCGAATGCTAACGAGCAGGTGTTACGAGATCGTTGAGCCACGGCTAAATCACGACTAACACCCGCTGCGCCGGTGGAGGCGACAGGCGCCTCACGCGCCCAACACAAGCTTTTCTGCCGTGTTTTCAAAGCCGTACAGTCGCTGGCGGTGCTGATATCGACGGTGCTTGCCCTCGGCGCGGCTCTGGCGTGGGGCACGAGCGACTTCCTGGGTGGGGTGACCAGCCGCAGGCTGCCGCTGCTGTGGGTCCTGCTTTTCACCCAGTTTGTCGGGCTCGCGGTCGTTTTGCCGTTCGGACTTACGCGGGGCGCGCCGCCGTTGGATGCGAACGCGGTGCTCGCCGCCGTGCTCGGCAGCCTCTCGGGACTGGTGGGTGTCGCCGGCCTGTACCGCGCCATCGCCCTGGGCGTCGGCAGCGTCGCCGCGCCGATCTCGGCGACGGGCGCGGCGCTGCCAGTCCTGTTCGGACTGATTCGAGGCGAGCCGACCACCACGCTGCAGGAGATTGGCATGGTGTGCGCCCTGGTTGGCGTCATCGCCGCCTCACGCACGGGTGAGGAGCAGACGCATCTCGGTCAGAACGCGCGGCTGGGCATCGTGTGCGCGGTAGTGGCCGCGTTCGGCTTTGGCGGTTTTTTCATCCTCCTGCACGAGGCGAGCACCGTGGATGTGCTGTGGGCGGTGGCGGTGCAGCGGGCGACGGGGTGTGTGGTGCTGGCGCTGCTGGTGTCGATTCGCAGACCGCGGCTGGCGATGCGTCGGCGCGACGTGCCCACGCTGGTGCTGGTGGGCTCGCTGGATCAGTTGGCTAACGTGCTGTACGGGTTTGCGAGCACGCTTGGCCTGGTGAGCCTGTCGGCGGTGCTGGCGTCGCTGTATCCGATGGTGACGGTGGTGCTGGCGCGGGTGGTGCTCGAGGAGCGGATCTCGCGAGTGCAGACCTCGGGGGTGGCGCTGGCGCTGACGGGCGTCGCGCTCGTGGCCGGCCACTGAGACGGAGACACACTCCGGCACGCGACGTTGACAAGCAACGAACCAGTTCGTACATTAGTGAGCGTACCGGTTCGTACATTCGTTTCAGGGGAGAGCTGGCCACATGGCCGACACACACGCTGATCTCGCCGTCCACACGCCCACTCGCGCCGCCGTCGCCAGCTGGATCGGCAGCGCTCTCGAGTACTACGACTTCTTCATCTACGGCACCGCCGCCGCCCTCGTCTTCGGCAAGGTGTTTTTCCCCACCGCCAACCCCACCGCCGGCCTCTTGCTGTCGCTGGCCACCTTCGGCGTCGGCTACATCGCGCGGCCCATCGGCGCCTTCGTCCTCGGTCACGTCGGCGACAGGTTCGGCCGCAAGCGCGTCCTCATCGGCACGCTGGTGCTGATGGGCACCTGTACATTCCTGGTCGGCTGCCTGCCAACCTACGACCAGATTGGCATCCTGGCGCCGACCTTGCTGGTCATCCTCCGCCTGTGCCAGGGCTTTTCGGCCTCCGGCGAGCAAGCCGGCGCCAATTCGATGAGCCTGGAGCACGCCCCGCGCGATCGACGCTCGTTCGTCACCAGCTTCACGCTCAACGGGACCCAGGCCGGCTCGCTACTGGCCACCGCGGTCTTCATCCCTGTGTCCCAGCTCCCGCAGGATCAGTTGCTGACCTGGGGCTGGCGCGTGCCCTTCTGGTTGAGCATGGTGGTCGTCGTGGTCGGCTTGCTCATTCGACGCGGCCTTGCCGAGACGCCGGCCTTCCTCGAAAACAAGCAACGCCACACCCTCGCGCGCGCGCCACTGTCGTTGCTTTTCCGCAACTACACGCCGCAGATCGTACGTGTGCTGCTGTGCAGCCTGGTCTCGACGGTCAGCACCATTTTCGGTGTCTACGCGCTGTCGTACGCGGTGAACGTAATCAAGGTCGACTCGACGTCGATGCTGAGCGTGGCCATCGTCGCCAACGTGGTCGCGCTCGCCGCGATTCCGCTGTGGGCTATCGTTGCCGACCGCATCGGTCGCAAACCGGTGTTCATTTTTGGCGCGCTGGGATCGGGCGTGTTGATGTTCGCCTACCTGTGGTCCATCAGCCAGGCCAACCTCGCGCTGATCGTGGCCGTCGGCGTGCTGTTGTCGGGCATCGTCTACAGCGCCGCCAACGCGATCTGGCCGGCGTTCTACGGCGAGATGTTCGACACGCGTGTGCGACTCTCAGGCATGGCGATTCCGACGCAGATTGGCTTTGCGCTGGGTGGCTTCGCGCCCACGATCGCCGTTGCGCTGCAGGCCGGTGACCCCGCGGCATGGATGCCCGTCGCGATGATCACGCTTGGCGCTTGCGTCATCGCCGCCGTGTCCGCGGCGACCGCGCGCGAGACCTACATGCTGGACCTCGACCAGCTTGGCGTGCCGTCCGCGGCGCTTTCCGCATCGGAGCTCGCGGTCACCGCCTGAATGCGAGCCATCGTTCTGGAGGGTCCGCGTCGAGCGGTCCTCCGCGATGTTCCGGAGCCCCGACGAGCGGTCGGCGAGGTGCTCATCGCGGTTCAGCGCGCCGGCATCTGCGGCAGCGACGTGGCCGTGTTCAGGGGCGATCGTCCGGTGGAGCATCCGCTGGTGATGGGCCACGAGGCCGTCGGCCGCATTGCCGACCCGGGCGAGTCCGAGCACACCCCCGGCAGCCGCGTCGTGATCGAGCCGAACATCCCATGCCGACGGTGCGACGTCTGTCGTCGCGGGCACGGCAACGTCTGTCCGAGCAAACGTTCGCTGGGTATGAACTGGCCTGGCGTATTTGCGGACCTCATCGCCGTGCCGTCGGAATTCGCCCATCCTTTGCCTGACAGGATCCGCCTCGAGGACGCGGTCGGCATCGAACCGCTCGCGGTCGCCTGGCACGCGGTCGCCGCCGCGCAGGTTACCGAGGGCAGCCGCGTTGCGCTCATTGGCTGCGGCGCGGAGGGGCTCTTGCTGGTCCAGGCACTGGTGGCGTGCGGTGCGCGAGTGGTCGCTGCCGATCTGCGTGCCGAGCGACTCGCTCTTGCGCGGCAGCTTGGAGCAGAGTCGACGGTCCACGTCTCACCGGGGACGCGCGCCAGCGTCGATGCACGCCTCGTGGCGCCGGTCGTGTTCGAAGCGGCGGGTGCTGCCGCGGCGCTGGAGCTTGCATTGAACGCGGCCGCTCCGGGCGGACGCATCGTTGCGCTGGGACTTGGAGCGTCGACCGCCAATCTCATGCCACTCGATTTCGTCCGCCGCGGCCTGACACTCATCGGCAGTCTGATCTATGACCATCCCACCGACTTTCAGGCGGCGATCGACATGGTCCACCGAGGAGATATCCAGCCGGCCGCGCTGGTGTCGCAGGTGATCGACAAACTGGAGGCGCTCCCGGCCATGCTGAGCTCGCTTGCCGCGCATGACACTGACGGCAAAACGGTCGTCGACATTCGGGGGCAGGCATGAAGCGCTGCATCGCGACGGTGTCGTTGAGTGGCACGTTGGAGGACAAGCTCCGCGCCATCGCCGCGGCTGGCTTCGATGGCGTGGAGGTGTTCGAAAACGACCTGGTCAATTCGGGCGCTTCGCCGCGCGAGATCAGCGAACTGGCCGAGAGCCTGGGATTGACCATCGACCTGTTCCAGCCGTTTCGCGACCTGGAGGGTGTTCCCGACGAGGTCTTTCGCAAAAATCTGGAGCGCATCGAGCGCAAGTTCGACGTGATGGGCGAACTGGGCGCGCCCATGCTGCTGGTGTGCTCGAACGTTGGTTCCCAGGCGCTGGCGGACCCGCAGCGTTCGGCGGCGCAGTTGTATGCGGCCGCGGAGCGGGCAGCCCAGCACGGAATTCGCATCGCCTACGAAGCGCTGGCATGGGGCCGCCACGTGCGCACGTACGCCCAGGCATGGGACCTGGTGCGTCGGGCCGATCACGCGTCACTCGGCGTGTGCGTCGACAGCTTTCACACGCTTGCGCTCGGCGATGACCCGCGTGGCATCGCCAGCATTCCAGGCGACAAAATCTTCTTTTTGCAGCTTGCTGACGCACCGAAGCTGCAGATGGATCCACTTTCCTGGAGTCGACATTTCCGCTGCTTTCCCGGACAGGGCGAGCTCGACGT
Organism: Chloroflexota bacterium; assembly: GCA_019247515.1. Classification (GTDB taxonomy): domain Bacteria; phylum Chloroflexota; class UBA6077; order UBA6077; family CF-72; genus CF-72. Next base: position 43,658 of record JAFAOS010000132.1, read on the forward strand.
GACGGCGCTGGTCGAGCAGGTGCTGTGCAGCGGTTATCGCGGACCGCTGTCACTGGAGATTTTCAACGATGTCTTCCGCAGCTCTGACACGCGCCAGACGGCGGTCGATGCGATGCGCTCGCTGTTGTACCTGGAGGAGTCGATCGGTGCGCACGACAGCGCGCCTCAGATTGCCGGTCTCGATCGCGTGCAACCGCCGCCTCCGCAGCGCCTGAACGGAGTCGGCTTCCTGGAGTTCGCCGTCGACGCGGACACCGGTCGTGAGCTTGCCGCGTGGTTGACACGACTCGGATTTGCTCAGGTCGGCACGCATCGCTCCAAAGCCGTCACGCTGTTTCGGCAGGGCCGCATCAATCTGATTCTGAACGCGGAGCCCGATTCCTTCGCCCAGGGCTACTTTCAGATGCACGGCCCGGCGTTATGCGCCATCGCGCTGCGGACCTCAGACGAGTTCCAGGCGCTCGAGCGCGGCCGCGCGATGCTCGGCATCCAGATCGAGGGGCGCAACGGCCCCAACGAGCGCAACATACCGGCACTCCGCTCGATCGACGGAAGCCTCCTCTACCTGTTAGGAGGTGATGAGGATTCGGCCGAGCCATTCGCGACCGATTTTCTTGGCGGCGACGTGCCCACCGAGGGTGTTGGCCTGCGGCGCGTCGACCACATCGCCATGGCGCTGCCACCCGAAAGCATGAACGCCTGGATCCTCTTTTACCGCTCGATTCTCGGACTGGAGCCGCAGCCGGTCGTCGAGCAGGCGGAGCTGTACGGGCTGATGCGCAGCCGGGCAATGGTCGCCCCGTCTGGCCGCGTGCGCATGACCCTGAATGCCTCCGAGGGACGCAATTCGATGATGGCCCGCTCCCTGTCGGCGTTCTCGGGTTCTGGCGTACATCACATCGCTCTGGAGTGCGACGATATCTTTGCCAGCATCGAAGGCCTTCAGGCGAACGGGATCGAGTTCCTGATGACGCCAGCGAACTACTATGACGACCTGGCGGCCCGACTGGACCTGCCTGAAGAGCTGGTCGATCGCTTGCGGACGTACGGCATCCTGTACGACCGATCCACGGGAGGTGAGTTCTTTCACATACCGACCGAAACGTTCAAAGGCCGCTTCTCGTTCGAGATCGTGCAGCGGGCAGGCGATTATGCCGGTCACGGAGAACCCAATGCCCCGGCCTTTCTCGCCGCGCAGGCGCGCAGCCTGCTCGAGCCAATTGCCAGATAGCAGGTGCCGGCACCTCGAACGTGGCGGCCACAAACGTGAGCTTGCGCCGTCTGAGCAACGCAGGTTCAGTGAGTTCCACCTACGGTGGAGCCCTTGGAAAGGTTTCATCGACCTGCTAAGGGGGCGCCACGAACAATGAACACCGCCTGGCACGCGCGCGGGCCGCGGGGGATGACATGCAACCTCAACACGGTTTTGGACAACGAGAAGGTTCTGGCGTGATGTTGAGCCGGCGTGCGCTCCTCGAGGCCGTCGGCTCCGGAGCGGGCATTGCTCTGCTGGCCGCTTGCACGCCAAACACGCCAGGCGCGGCACCGACTTCTGCGCCCGCGCAAACCCCCGTGTCGGCTGGCGCCGCGCCCGCCGTGCAGAGCAAGCCGGGTGGCTCGGTGAAGCTCGGCGTCACCGCGGAGCTGCCTAACCTCGAATCGCACCAGATGTCGCCCTCCACCTTCAACGTGGTCTATCAGGTGCACGACCGGCTGGTCGAATACGACGCCAACCGACAGCCGGTCGGTCAGCTGGCGGAGAGCTGGGACTTCAGCCCTGACCGACGCCAGGTCACCTTCAAGCTCCGCCAGGGCGTCAAGTTTCACTCCGGCCGCGAATTTACGAGCGCGGATATCCCACCCAATGTCAAACACGCCGCGGACCCCAAGACGGGTATCGGCAATCTCTCGGTGATGAGCCAGTGGATCACCGATATTCAGACTCCGGACAAGTACACCGCTGTTCTCGTGACCGACCAGCCACGTCCCAGCTTGTTCGACTACCTCCAGTTCCTCAACATCACCGACCCCGAAACGCTGCAAGGTCCAGACGCGGGTACCAAACTTGTCGGCACCGGTCCGTACACGTTCGTCGAGTGGGTGCAGGGCGACCACGTCACGCTTCGCAAGAATGCCAACTACTGGAAATCGGGCACTCCCAGCCTGGACGAGCAGGAGTTCCGGATCTTTTCAGATCCGCAGGCGATGGTAGTACAGCTGGAAGCCAGCGCCATCGACGGGGTGATCGCCGCGCCGTTGCGCGACCTCGCCCGCCTGAAAGACGACCCGAACTACCATTACTTCCCGAACCAGGCCGCGGGTACGTACACCCTGATCGTGGCGAATACGACCCAGCCGCCCCTGGACAAAAAGGAAGTTCGTCAAGCGGTCAACTACGCGCTCGACCGCAAGCGCATCGCCGATAACGTCTATCTCGGTCTGTATGGGCCGCCGAAAGCGTTGCCGTGGACGCCGCAGAACCCGGCCTACGATGCGGCCAAAAACGCGGCCTACGGCTACGACCTGGACAAAGCAAAATCGCTTTTGCAGCAGGCCGGCGTCTCCAACGCCCAGTTCGACATGATCATGCCCGCCGGATCCGCCGAGTATGCCAGTGTTGCGCAGATCATCCAGGCTGATCTCGCGACACTCGGAATTCAGGTCGGTCTCAAGCCGCTCGAGACGGCGGCCTTCAATCAGGCCGGCTTGAGCAAACAGGGTTTCGGCCTTATCCAGGACGGCTCCCTGTTCGCGCAGCTTCTGCCAAGCGCCATTACCGTGTTGAGCAGCTTTTATCAGCCGTCGGCGCCCAAGACGGGCCTCGTGAGCGATCAGTACACCCAGCTTGTCAACTCGCTCAGCGTCGAGCTCGACCCCGCCAAACAAAAGGCGCTGTACGACCAGTTGAACGATTTTCTAATCGATCAGTCGCACATCATGCCACTGGTAGCCACCATCGGTAGCGTGCTGGCGCGCGCCAACCTCAATGGAGTTGGCTGGATGAGCTACGAAGGCATCGACATGCGCGGCGCGTCGCTATCTTGAACCCCAGCACCTGAGAGGACCGTTCCCCGATGCCATGGACGCAAGTCGGCCCCACTGATATCCACTATGAGGACCGCGGCAACGGAACCCCGCTGGTCTTCATTCACGGCGCGCTCTCGAGCGCGGAAACCTGGTACCGCCACGTCGATTACTTCATGGACAGGTGTCGTGTACTTGCCTACGATACCGTCAATCACGGCTTGTCCTCGAATTCACCCCGCGACGAACCGGAGCCGGACCGCGTTGATGAGCTGGAGGGATTCCTGAGCGCTGTCGGCGCCGATCGGCCCGTTCTGGCGGGTCAATCGATGGGCGGGATGACGATTATCCGGTGGGCCGTTCGCCACCCGGATCAAGCGCGGGCGCTGATCATCTCCGGCATGGGAATTCGCACCGAGCCGCGGCGCGGACCGTCCCCGCTCCTCCAACCGGTGGACAATGACACATTGTTCCTCGGCGTGGCCGAGTCGTTCACGCCCGAGTTCTACGCGGCCGAACCGCTGCTCGTCGATCGCTACATTCGTGTGCGATCGACCGCGGTACGGCTCGAGGCCCAGCGGCATCCGCGCGAAGCGACGCAGGTCAATCCAGCTTGGGACGCGGACGTTCTCGCCGAGGGCGCGAAGCGCATCGGTTCGCCGATGTTGATCATCGTGGGAGCGCTGGACAATCTACGGCCAGCCGCCGAACGGCTGCACGAGGTGGTGTCGGGGTCGCGCTTGTGCGTTATCGAGGGCGCCGCGCACAGCGCGCATTACGAGAAGTTCGACGAGTACGCGCGGCTGGTGAGCGGCTTCATGGGCGAGCACGGACTGTAACCACCACCGCGACGGACAGCAGTGTTATCGTGCGTCTCATGAGGGCGCCTGTCGTTCTTTTGGGCACCCTTGTCCTGCTGCTGTCGGTCGCACCGCCGACTCTTGCGGCGCCCCGACAGGGGCACCAGGGGCTTCAGGGTGGCTGGGCCGTCGACGATGGCGGCCATCTGAATTTCCCGCACTCCCTGCGGAGCGAACTGCCATTCATCCAGCAGGGCGGCGCGGGAGTGTTGCGGCTGAACTTCCGCCTCGGCGCGTGCTTTGCGGATTGGACTTCTGCCGGATGCGCGGGAGCCGACGGTGCGAATGCGCTGGCCGTGTACGACAGTCTGGTCAACGAGGCGATCAACACCTACCACCTCAAGGTGATTGGACTGATCTCCAACGAGGCGTGGCAGGGTGATCAGACGCAATGGACCGCCAACAATGCGGAGTTGAACGTTTCCGGCACCGGTGACAACGCGTACATCCAGAACTTCGGCACGAACGCGGCGGGCGTCCTTGCAAGCCACTTCGCGGGGCGTATCGCCACGTGGGAAGTCTGGAACGAACCCAATGCGTACACGGCCACCGGTCCCGTCGCGGGCGAATTCAGCGGCGGTAGCTTCATTTATCCATCCAACTTCGCGTGGTTGCTGAAGCGTTCGTACGCCGCCATCAAGGCCGCCGAGCCAGGGACCTCGTCGACGGTGATCAGTGGCGGATTGCTCGGCACGGACGTCGGTGGCGCGACCGTTACGCTGGTCCAGCCGAACGGAGCGCGCCAGACAGTCACCAAGAAAAGCGGCTCCGGCATACCGACGGCGAACGCCGGAACGACGTGCGCGAGCAGTGTCCCGAGCGGCGGCGACTACCTGTGCAACACTTATCGCATGGGCCAACAGGAGGCTGGCTGGAGTGCCGGCGCCTACCCGCTGGACAGCGTTGGACAGCATCTGTACATCGACCAGGGTGGCGTCACGTCCAGTTCCAAGATCGCCAGCTATCTCCAGGATCTGCGTGGTGCCTACCTGGCCTTCGAGGGTAACCGGACCGCGAAGAAGACCGAGATTACCGAATTCGGCTGGGTGGCCAATCCCGGTGATACCGGGTACCAGACGGAGGCGAGCAACCAGGCCTCGAACGTCCAGATCGCGTACTCCACTTTTCGCGGCACCAGTTACGTACTCCGCGCGGATTACTTTGTCGCCCAGGACGTGCCGGAAGGCAACGTGTTCTATGGCCTCGTGCAGGGTGACGGAGTGACGTACAAGCCCGCGTTCGGCGCATATCAACGCTACGCCAGCTATTAGTCGCCGATCGCAGCGCACGCTCGGGCGCGGCTGAACTGCGTCTCCACCGGTCCCGTGTAGAGCGCGCCGCCCGCCGGGGGACGACCCCGAGTGGGTGCGCACGATGGACGAGATGGACGTGTTGCACCATGACGCGCGCGAGCGCGATACGCTGTACCCTCGGGGGTGGCGAGGTGGGCGATCCGAGTCGCGCTTCAGGCCATGCGTTCCGCCTGAAATATCCGGGGCGGTGCTAGTGTCGTCTCGGCGCTGGCTGCCTGGCCTGACGTTGGCGCTGGTGCTGCTGGTGCTCGGCGCTTTTGTCGCGGCTCAGCCGGCGCTGCCTCAGACGCAGCCCGCTCCCGGGCTCAATCTCGCGTGCGCGCCCGATGCGAATGGGAACGCCGTCTTCACATTGACATCGTCGGCCAGCCCGGGGACGACGGTCAGCGGCACTTACAGCATCACGTCGGGCGGCCCTGCAAACTGGCGTTCTCACTCACCGGGCCGAGTAGCGTGTCTGCCGTTGGCCCGGCCGGATCGAGCCTGACCGCAACGTTCACGAGCCCGGATGGCACGCCACAATCGGTCCTGGCCAGTTGTGCGTCGGCCGCGACGCCGACGGTCATCAACACGCCTGGTCCACCCACCGCCACACCAGTAGCCACGCTGACGCCGACGGCCACGGCTACGCCGGCGGGGTATCAGGTGATCACCGTCCAGAAGGCGATGTGCAACAGGATCAACTCCAATACCAATTCGTGTAACGGGAGTGACGCGAGCCTGACCGGCTACACGGTCACCTATGACGTTTATGTCGGCGCCACCCCGGCTACCCGGCGTGCCTTACGCTGAATGTGACCGGGCAGGCGGGCAACCCGGTACTCGGATTCAACAACGTGCGCGCGACCGCCACGTCGATTTTAACGGGAATTCCGTCTTCACGCTGGCGTCATCCGCCAGCCCCGGCGCGGTCGTCAACGGCACCTACACCATCACGCCAGGCGGGCCCACAAATGCGGCGTTCTCACTCACTGGAACGAGCAGCGTGACGGTGAGCGGTCCACCGGGATCGACGCTGACGGCGACGTTCACAAACCCGGATGGCACGACGAGGACGGCCAGCTGCGCCGCGCCGCTGGCGACGCCGACCGCCACGGCGACGCCAACGCCGACGGCAACGAATACGCCGGTGCCTCCAACCGATACGCCAACGCCAACGGCGACGAATACGCCGGTGCCGAGCGCCACGGCGACGCCTACCAGACCGTGACGGTGACGCCAACGGGCGTGAAGGCGACGACGCCTGTTGCGACCAGTACGCCCGTGCCGACAAGCACGCCCAGGCCGTCGAGCCAATCGGCGCCCGCCAGCACACCGGGAGCGACGAACACAGCGGGCCGAACGGGCGCACCGTCGCCGACCAACGCGCCCGGACTCAGCAGCACACCGGAACTTACCAACACACCTCGAGTGACCAGCGCACCGGGCCCCACCAACACGCCGGCGCCGACCAGCACAGCCGAAGTCACCACCACACCAGGACCCAGCAGCACGCCGGAACCCACGGAGACGCCGCACGCCACCGACACACCCCGACCCACCGACACGCCACGACCCACTGACACTCCGCGACCCACCGAAGAGCGGTCGAACGACTGAGACCAGTGGCCGGTTCCCGAGCGCGGCGTACCTGGAGCGGTGAGTTCCGTAAGTTCCGGGCCCTGTGCAAGCGAGGGTCTCATCCTGAGCGCAGGGAAGGATCCGTGACTCCGGCGCTAATTACGAGACGCGGATTCTTCGCCTTCGGCTCCCACGAAAAAATGTCCGTGGACAGGTCTTGTGACGACCCACTACGGAATAATTCGGACTGCCCTCAAGTGGCGGCCGCGCTTGCCGCGCGTGTCCTGGCGATCAGCGTCCACAGGTGCGCCAGTAACGCAATGATCAGCAGGGTCTCAACCGTTTTGGAGAAGTACCCCAGTCCTCGAGGATTCGGACCGCCGATGCTCAGCCATCCGCCGAAGATGACCGCGACGTAGAGGATGAACGCGACGTCCACCAGCCACGCCCAACTGCCAAGCCGCGGCGCGACGAACCAGAAAATCAGCAGCAGCACGATGTAGCCGCACAGGTTCAGGACGAACAACTGGTTCAATGGCAGCGGAAACTGTGGTGGTCCGCCACCCCCGCCCGCCGGGGGCGGTGCTCCAGGCGGAGGTCCGAGCGAGCCGAACAGATTGCCCCGAAACAGAACGTAGTCCAGGCTGAAGTGCAGCAATCCGTCGATCAGCGCGAGGATCGTGATCACAATCGCGAGAAGGCGGGTTGTGGATTCGACCGATCTCAAGATACGGCCAGTCTAGCGCCACGCGCTGATCCTGTCGCAAAAATCGTCGCGGCCGTCGCTCCAGGGCAAATGGCTCGAAAGGTGCGGTACTGGGCATGTTCGCGGTCCTGACCGCGCGTGTTTCCCTGGCGCTCCGCTCGATTCGGCCTCGTCGCCGGCGACCACGCGCCTGGCAGCGTGAGTTCAGCCGCCAGGGTCCGCTGCCGGCGGGTCGACGGGTACGACTGCCGCCGCGTCGGGCGCGAGCTGGCCTTCATGGTCGTCGTCGCGCAGCGCCCGGTCGTCGCCGGCCACCAGCCCGCGGCCAGGCTGGGCGGTGAAAATGTCCGGTTGTTCGGTGAAGCGGTCCAGACATTGCTGCGAGCAGAAGCGGTACAGCACATCGGCGTACTCACTCTCGAGGCGCGGATTAGCCTGCTTGACCTCACGGCCGCACACCGGATCGAGCCGTGCGACGTCATAACCTTGCATGCCGGCCCCAGGCGCAAAGGCCGTACCACCCCGTCGAGGCGACCCCGCCGCGGAAGCCGAGCCGTGGCCCACGCGAGGTGTACCCACGCCGCTGGCACGCACGCTGCGACTTGGCATGCATGCCTCGGATCCTCGTCGTCGATGACGATCAGGCGCTGCGCTCGATTGTCTCTGACGCGCTACGCCAGGACGGGTACCAGGTTGACAGCGTGTGCAACGGCCGGCAGGCACTGACCGCGTTCGGCCAGCACAGACCAGATGCCATGGTCCTTGACCTCGCCATGCCGGTCATGGACGGGCCGACGCTCGTCCGGACCTTGCGCGACCAGACCAGGTGGGGCCGCGTACCCATGGTTGTGCTCTCAGCCGAAACGTACGCCGACACGGCCGGAGCGCGTCTCGGCGCCCGCGCGTGTCTGCGCAAACCGTTTGACCTGGGCCGCCTGCTGGAGACCGTCGAGTCCATTGCTCCGACCCGCGCATAGGACTGGTCGTGCCCCAGCTGAATGCTGTACCACGGCGTAACGTGGAGAACAGATAAGCATGCGCCCAGATGAAGTGAGCCGAATCTTGAACGAGAGGCTCGCACAGGAACTGCTCCAATCGAGCATTCCCGTTCGATTTGCCTACACCGCCTTGGACGGCTCGCCGCGCGTGGTGCCGCTGGGATTCCACTGGGACGGCGCACGGTTCGTCATCTGTACGATTCCGGGCGCGCCAAAGGTGCGGGCGCTGAAAGCCAATCCGGAGGTGGCGATGACGATCGACACGCAATCGTTTCCGCCACACATCCTGCTGGTGCGCGGCACAGCGACTCTGCAGCTGGTCCAGGGTGTGCCTGACGAGTACCTCACGGCATCGCGAAAGCAGTTCGCCGAAGAAGAAATGCCGGCGTTCGAAGCGCAGGTGCGCGCGCTGTATGACCAGATGGTGCGCATCGACGTGGAGCCTCGCTGGGCGAAGCTGATCGACTTCGAGACGACGCTGCCCAGCGCCGTCGAGCGCCTGATGCGGCGCAAGCAACAGGCGTCGGCCTGACGCCTGGGATGTGTTCCGCGTGTTGATCGATGTTCACGTACATCATTCGCCAGAGGCCTACACCAACGCCATGGCGCGCTTCGCGGGCGCCAGCCGATCCGCCGGCTGGTCCGCGCAGCCACACACCGATTCATCCGCGGACGTCGCCCGCCGCCTGGAGTTGATGGACGAGGCTGGAGTGGACCTCCAGCTACTGTCACACGGAATCATGGCGCCGTATCTGCGGTCCGAGCAGGAAGCGCTCGAAGCCGCTCGCGCCTGCAACGACGGCTACGCTGACCTGGCGGCTCGCTACCCCGACCGCTTTGCGGCTCTGGTTTCACTCCCCTTGCCGCACGTCGACGCCGCGCTGCGCGAGCTCGAGCGCGGCATGGGCGAGCTTGGCATGCCAGGCGTCGCGATGAACTGCTCGGTCTTCGAGCGTTCGACCGCCGAGCGAGAGTTCGAACCGCTGTACGCGGAAATGGACCGCCGAGGCGCAATCCTTTTCTTCCATCCAATCGGCAGCGGAATCTGCTCGCCATTTATCACCCAGTATGGACTGACCGGGGCGGCGGGCACGTCGATGGAAGATGCGACGATTGTCCTGCATCTGATCGTCAAGCAGATCCCCACGCGATATCCGCGCATCAGGATCGTCATCTCGCATCTCGGCGGGCTCATTCCCATGCTGCTCCAGCGGCTCGACCACCAGCTGACGCCCGCCCATCCCGACCTGCCCGAGCCGCCGAGCATCACGGCGCGCCGGCTCTACTACGACACCGTCGGCCATGGTTCGCACGCGGCGCTGCTGTGCGCCTGGAAAGCATTCGGCGCCGACAGGCTCGTGCCGGGCAGCGACTGGCCAGTCTTGTTGGCCCACGAGTCATACCGCCAGACGATTCACTGGGTGGAGGATGCTGGATTGCCGGCCGACGACGTACAGCGGATCCTGCAGCGAACGGGCCCCGGCTTGCTGCCGAGCGTGGTTCATTAGGCCAGGATGGAATTCGGAATCTTCACCGCGTTCAACGTTCGCGAAGGGTCCGACGAGCACGCCGCGTTCGAGGAATGGGTGCGGCTTGCGGAGATTGCCGACGATCTCGGTGTGGACTGCTTCTGGCTCGCGGAGTTCCATTTCCGCCCCCACACCCCGCTAAGCGCCCCGCTCGTCATTGGCAGCGCGATCGCGAGTCGGACCCAGCGCATGAAGATCGGCATGGGCGTGCAGCTGTTGCCGCTGGCGAACCCGCTGCGGCTCGCCGAAGAGGCGGCCACGCTCGACCACATCAGCGGCGGACGCCTGGTGTACGGCATCGGCCGGAGCTCGTTCATCGACGGCTATCGGGGTTACGGCATCGATTACGAGGAGTCGCGGCCACGCTTTTTCGAGGCGCTCGAGATCATGCGCCGCGCCTGGGCGGATGGTCCGTTCTCATTCGACGGAGAGTACTACAGCTTTCATGGAGTGAATGTCGTACCGAAGCCGTTCCAGAAACCACATCCGCAAATACGGGTCGCCTGTGAGAGCCGCGCGAGCTTTGCGATGATGGCTGATCTGGGGTTCCCCATCTTGATACGCCATCAGATGGAGGTTCCCGAACTGCATGATCTCCTGGACCAGTACGCACAGGTTCGGCATGCCCGCGGCGACAATCGTCCGAACGAAGTGACCCTGCAGGCTTCGTGTTATCTCGCTGAAACGACGGAGCGCGCCCACTCCGAACCGGAATACAGCACGGTTCGCGACCGGAGGATGGCGCTCATGACCCGCGCGGGCATGGAGGGGGATGCCGAGGCCGGTGCCCGCCTGGCGGTGGCGGTCAACTACGAGCAGCTGCTGCCAAGGTTGTTATACGGGACACCCGAAGCGATCGTAGATCGGATCGCGGAATATCGCGACACGTTGGGCATTTCCGGCATGTCGCTCAACGTCAACCCGGGCGGACAGATTCCATTCGAGAGAGTCGTCAACTCCGTGCGACTGCTCATGGAGCGGGTGGCGCCTCGATTCGCGTAGCGCCGAGCTCAACGCCGCCTTCGACATCGCGGAGGCTGCCCTCGCGTGCAAGGACGTGGCAGCCGAGCGGTAATTTCTGTATTTCCCGCTCCGCAACCACTTCGAGCAAATCTGGCATGTGCCGCACCGCCTGGCGAACTACGGAGTGGCACGAGACGCGCAGTTCAGCTTCGCGGACGCCAGCCTCCGGGCGGCCGGCTGATGCGATCGAGCATGGGCTCGAGCGGCCGTCGGTGTACGTCGCGTAGAAACGGGCGGAGCAGCCGCGGCGCCACGCTGCATCGCGGAACTCTTCTAGTGTGGTGTCCCAGAGATTCGTTGGTGAATTTCAGCTACATGGCGGTTGTCATGAACATTGCGTTCCCATCGCGCCCGCGCCGTTGCTCGGCGAGCACAACCCGGAGATCTATACGGCGATGCTCGGCGTCCTGGAGGCGGACCTGCGCAAGCTGGAGCAACTCGGCGCAATCTGATTTCATCGAGGCTGCCAGGCCCAGGCCGGCGGCTTTCGACGTGTGGTCGTCGTGGGCTGGCGCGGGTGTACAACGAACGCATGCCGATGCGCTACACGTGGTTCAACTTGATGCCCTGGCCGTATCTGCCGGACGACTTTCGGCAGACGTACCGCTCGGTGTGGGTGGACATCCCGAACCGACTCTACGATCCCGTCAAAGGGCACGCGCTCTATCACGAGTACATGGACCAGCTCGAATACGCCGACACCCTCGGCTATGACGGCATCGGCGTCAACGAGCACCACCAGAATGCCTATGGTTTGATGCCCTCGCCGAACCTGATCGCCGCGACGCTGACGCGGCGCACGTCACGGGCGGCGATCTGCGTGATTGGAAACTCGATCGCCCTGTACAACCCGCCGATTCGCGTGGCTGAGGAGTTCGCCATGCTCGACGTCATGTCGGGCGGGCGGCTGGTGGCGGGTTTCCCCGTCGGCACGGCGATGGACACGAACTTCTGCTACGGGCAGATTCCTGCCTTGACTCGCGACAAGTACGCCGAGGCGCATGAGCTGATCATGCGCGCGTGGGCCGCGGATGAGCCGTTCGCCTTCGACGGCAAGTACAACCAGCTCCGCTGGGTAAATTGCTGGCCAAAGCCGCTGCAGAAGCCGCATCCCCCGATCTATATCCCCGGGGGCGGCTCGATCGAAACCTTCGACTTCTGTCTCGACCACGACTACAACTACTCCTACCTGTCGTTCTTCGGCTACCTTGCCGCCAAAGGCTTGATGGATTCGTACTGGGAGCGAGTCGCCGCCAGAGGCAAGGACGAATCGCCACACCGCGCGGCATTCGCGCAGATCATCGCGGTCGCCGATACCGACGCCGAAGCGGAACGGTTGTACAGCGAGCATATGCTGTACTTCTTCAATCGCTGCTTGCATGTGGCACAGGCATTCATGGATCCACCCGGCTACAGGACCATCGATACGATCAAGGCAAGCTCGCTGCGGCGCCTGGTGCGCCAGACGCAGCTCGAGCTTCCGGAAGTGACGTGGAAGGAGCTTGTCGACGGCGGGATGGTGATCGCCGGCAGCCCTGAGACTGTGCGTCAGCGAATGGAGGAGCTGATCAGGTCACTGCACGTCGGACACGTTTTCTGTCTGTTGCACATGGGCAATCAGCCGGACGAGAAGACGCGGCACAACACGCGGCTGTTCGCCTCCGAAGTGATGCCGAAGTTGCGTCACATGTGGCCGGAGTGGGATCACGACGACCGCTGGTGGGTCCACCCACTGGAGGACCGTGTGTTGCAACCGGTCGGCGCCGCGTGAATGCGGCGATGGTGCAGACGCGGCGTGGCGCCCGGGTGCGAGTGCTCGACGCCGGCTCGCGCGCGGCGCCACCACTCGTATTCCTCCACGGACTGGCTGGGCTGCTCGACGACGATACGTTCGTAAACCTGCTCGCGGAGCGCTATCACGTCATCGCCCCGGAACTGCCGGGCTATGGTGGATCGGAAGGCGAAACGCTGCTGGAGGATATGCTGGATTTCGCCTTACACGGCTGGGACGTTATCGACGAGCTCCAGCTCGAGCGACCAACGCTCGTGGGCCACTCACTGGGCGGGATGATCGCCGCCGAGATGGCCTGCCTCGCGCCGGCGGCTATCCACAAACTTGTCCTGGTCAATCCGTTCGGCATCTGGATGAACGAGCGGCCGATACCCGATCTTTTTGCGCTGCTGCCGTTCGAGTTCGGCGAGTACCTGTTTTACCAGCCAGACAGAGCCGCCGCGCTTCTCCGCGGAGCCACGGACTCCGCCGATCCGGACGCGCTCCGCCAGTTCTTCATCGATAACGCCCGCCGACTCGGCACCGCGGGAAAAATCCTGTTTCCGATCCCCAATCGCCGGCTCTCCAAACGTCTGTACCGTCTCGGGGCGGAGACCCTGGTGGTCTGGGCCGAGCACGACCGGCTGTTGTCGACAGAATACGCGGCCGCGTGGCAACAACTCCTGCCGCACGGCAGCACGACGATCATCCCTGGAGCCGGCCACATGCTGCCGTACGAGCAGCCGCGGGCGCTGGCGGCTTCGGTGCTCGCGTTTCTGGAGTCCCCGCCGAGGTCCAACGGGAGCGTGTAACCCTCTGACGGCACGGGCAAGTTGTCGACGACGTTCCCAATGACGTCCACTATGCGGCATCCTGGCGCAGCACGAGCACCGGACGGGTGGCAGTCCGCACAACGGCGTCGGTTACGCTTCCCAGGATTGCGCGCGCCGCACCCGTGTGCGCCACCGAGCTCATGACAATCAGGTCGGCGCGCTGTTCTGTCGCGCTGCCGACGATGGCATCCGCGACTCTATCCTCCACCAGGACCTCGCCGTCGCACTGCACACCGTCGGCGGACACGTGTTCCTTCAACGAATCGATGTACGCCCGAGCAGCGCTCACGGCGTCCTCGTCCCAGCGTGGATCGATGTACAGCGCACCTTGCGTGGCGGCTGCATGAACAAAGTACGTAGATGCGGGGACGACGATCTGGCGCAACGACAGTCTGGCGCCAGTCTTCAGAGCCAGCAGCCGCGCCGCGCCGAGGGCGAGCGCGCCGCCGGGCGAGCCGTCGACGGGCACCAGGATCGTCCGCACCAGCGTTGCCGCGTCTGCCTGCGGAGGCAGGAGCAACACCGGTGACGGACTGCGCTTGACGATGCCTTCGGCGACGCTGCCCAGGACCGCGCGGCTCAGCCCGGCACGACCACGCGTGCGCATGATGACGAGGTCTGCTCCACGCGCCTCCAGCTGCTCGAGGATGACGTCGGTGGGATCTCCAGACAGCACCGCCACGTCGGTCTCGACCGACGCGTTGCCGCACTCGAGCGCGGCTTTGTGCAGGTATTCCATGGTCTCGGGAGTCGGAGTGCCACCGGAGTAGACGCGAAGCAAAGTGACGCGCGCGCCGCTGAGACCAGCAATCGCACACGCCTGTGTCACCGCGACCGTCGACTCCGCGGTGCCATCGAGCGGGACCAGGATGTGAGAGAACATTGTTGAACCCCTCGTCAAACCGTTACGGTTGGGCCTGATGATTCCCTAAAGGTGTGGGCCGGCACAAGGCGCCGGTCTCGCCTGACAGGTTGCTGAATGACCTCTTGAAGGGTTCACCGCAGGCGGAATCACTGAACTTGCGTGCCTCAGAGGGCGGCGGCTCACGTTTGTGGCCGCCACCTTCGACGTGGCGGCAATTCTTCTCTGGAGGTTCATGCGTCGCGACCGCGCCAGCGGCGACGACGCGCACCATACCACGCGAGCCTTTTCCAGAAGGGCCGTAACGCGGCGCGGGGCACAAACCGTTTTATCTTCGCCTGTGCCTCGCCGCTCACCTGGAGCGCGCGGTGGCAGGGGCGAAGTCCTGGCGCGGCCACAAGCGGAGGTACGAATATCATGCAGGTTCTGAGTCGGCGGGGAGTGCTGATGGGACTGGCGGCGGTGTGCAGCCTGTGGCCCGGACTGACGTTGGCGGATCAGGATGACGGCAACGGCCAGGGCGACGATGGTCACGGTGCGCCACGTGGACGGCCCTTCACGGGCTTTCCCTCTGGCCAGCAGCCGCGCGGGGATCAGTCAACTCAGGTTGACAACCGACGCCTGCGGCTGGTCTCAGTGAACCAGGTCAACAACGGCAGCGGCGGTGACTTTCCCGCCTCGAATCCGGGCTCGGACGGGCTGAGTAACGGTGACATCGTCTGGACGGGTGGCAACAGCCAGGCGTTCGTGACCTTGCGCGGCGCGGTCGCCAACTCCGGCTACGACGTCGCGTTCGAGCGCCTCAACGACCACGGCCGCGAGGACCTCGGCACGATCACCACAGACGGCAGCGGCAATTTCTCGGGGCCCACGCCAAATGGTCTGGGCGGCAACGGCCAGCGTGTCGGCACTTTCATTCTGAACCGCGGCGGCCAGGACCAGTTTGTCGGAGTGATCTAACGATCGCGCCCAGCGTCGCTTTTGCGATTGAGCCGCTCCGCCTGTGCCTTCAGGCTTTCCTCGAAATCGCGGCGGTCGCGCTCGAGGATGGCGTCGAGCGACCACGCGCCCGAACCGAATCTCGGCGTGCTGGTTAGTCGGGTATCTGCCGCTGTCGAGCCGACCTGGTTGTACATTGGAAGGATCTCCCAGCTTCCCTGAAATTAACGCGTGATCGCGGGGCAATTCGTTGACAATGGTGACTGAGCGGCGTGGCACAATCGCCAACTGGCATGCGGCCGCGCGAGTTCTGCCAGCTGGAGCGGGAACTGGTTCGGCGCATGACGATGCGCAAGAAGCGGCAGCTCGGGATGGGCCCGGTGCAGGAGCTCAAGCTGCGGCTGCTCGAGGAGCTGGACGCCGCCGATCCCGAGCCCGAGCACTTCGCGAACGCCGTCGCGCACGCGGTCGTGACCGTGAGTGGCGGCGGGGCGACCGGACCTGCCCAGGCGGTCGCCAGCGACCTGGAGATGGACTGGCAACTGGCGTGCTCGAGCGCGGGCTTCGTCGAGTGGCTGCGCGCCACGGCCGGCAACCAGACCGACGACCTGCCAGCGGGCGGCCTTTCAGACAACGCTCGGGAAGCGCGGTAACCTGTAGGGCATCGGCATGACCCCACGCGGAGGCAGGGCAGCCAGCGCCGTCTCTCGTCGAGACTTCATCAAGTTGTCCGGCGTGGGCGGAGCTCTCGGCACACTCGCCGGCCTGGGTGCGAGCCTCGCCCCGGCTGTCGCCCACGCCACAACGTTGCGCATCCAGTCCGCCAGCGCGGTTCCCACGGTATGTCCCTACTGCGCCGTCGGCTGCGGCATGATTGCGCACGCCGTCAACGGACAGATCGTCAACATCGAAGGCAATCCCGACTCACCGGTGAACGAGGGCAACCTGTGCCCGAAGGGCGCCGCGTCGTACCAGCTGGCTGTCAACGAGCGGCGGTGGACCACCGTCAAGCACCGCGCGCCCGGTGCGGACCACTGGGAGGACATGCCCCTGGATCAGGCGATGGATCGCATCGCCGAGTTGTTCAAGCAAACGCGTGACGCCACCTTCCAGGAGCGGACGCCGGACGGCAAGACGCTCATGAACACCACGGCAATCTTTTCGCTCGGCGGCGCCACGATCGACAACGAATGGAACTACGCCCACTCCAAGCTGATGCGCGGTCTGGGCGTGGTCGCGGTCGAGAACCAGGCGCGTATATGACATAGCTCCAGTGTCCCCGGTCTGGGGACGAGCTTCGGGCGCGGCGCCGCCACAACGTTTTCTCGGGACGTCGCTAACTCGGACGTGATCACCGTCATGGGCTCGGACATGGCCGAGTGTCACCCGGTGGCCTTCCGCTGGGTGATGAAGGCCAAAGCCAACGGCGCGAAGCTGATCCACGTTGACCCGCGCTTCACGCGGACCTCGGCGGTATCCGACATCTATGCACCCATCCGTGCTGGCTCGGACATCGTCTTTCTCGGCGGGTTGATCAATTGGGTCATCAGCAACGAGCGCTACTTCCGCGATTACGTCCTGACCTATACCAACGCGGCCACCATCATCTCCGACCAGTTCCGCGACACGGAGGACCTGGCCGGGCTCTTCTCGGGGTTCAACCCGGACGCGCGCGCCTACGACGCCGGCAGCTGGCAATACGACCGCACCCAGGTCAGCCAGAATCAACGCAGCGCGGACACACAGCAGAGCGGCGAGCTGCAGCAGCCGCCCGCCTACGGCTTCGACGCGGCGATGGCCGCCGACACCTCGCAAAACTACGACGCACTGGTGAAGGCGCTCGTGCCACCCCGCGAGAGGACCGACCCCACCCTGCAGGACCCCCGCTGCGTGTTCCAGATCTTGAGGCGTCACTACGCGCGCTACACGCCGGACCTGGTCGAGCGCGTGACCGGCTGTCCACAGGCGGTGTTCCAGCAGGTTGCACAGAGCCTGGCCGACAACTCTGGCCCCGAGCGGACCGGCTCAATGGCTTATGCGGTCGCCTGGACCCAGCACACCACCGGCGTTCAGATCATCCGCGCGGCAGGCATCCTGCAGCAACTACTTGGCAACATCGGCCGGCCCGGTGGCGGCATTCTGGCGCTCCGCGGGCACGCCAGCATTCAGGGCTCGACCGACAATCCGACGCTGTACCACTCCATCACCGGCTACATGTCTCACCCGTCAATTCTGAAGCGACACGAGACGCTGAAGGAGTACCTGGCGACCGAGACCGTGCCGACCTCCTACTACGCTAACCAGCCCAAATTCATGGTCAGCTATTTGAAAGCCATGTACGGCGATGCCGCCACCAGAGCTAACGACTTTGGTTACGGTTGGCATCCGCGTATCAGCGGCGATCATTCGCACATTCCCATGATGGTCAACATGGCCGACGGACAGGTGCGCGGCATGTTGGCCATCGGCCAGAACCCGGCCGTGGGTGGTCAGAACGCCGGCTTGCAGCGCCGCGCGTTGGCGAACCTCGACTGGCTCGTGATCCGCGACTTCTTCGAAACCGAAACCGCCGCCTTCTGGTACAACTCGCCGGAGGTCAAAGGCGGCCAGCTCCAGACATCGGACATCAAGACCGAAGTATTTTTCCTGCCGGCCGCCCACAACGCCGAGTCCGAGGGCAGCTTTACCAATACGCACCGCCTGCTGCAGTGGCACGAGAAGGCGGCCGATCCGCCGGGTGACGCCCGCTCCGACCAGTGGTTTACGTACCAGCTTGGCAGGCGCCTCAAGCAGTTGTACGCGGGCAGCAGCGCGCCGCGCGATCAGGGCTTCCTGGCGTTGACCTGGGAGTACGATCCAGATCCCGCCGAAACGCAGTCGTGGCGCATCAAGGACGAGCCCAGCGCGTCCAGAGTGCTGAAAGAGATCAACGGATACGACCTGACAACGGGCAAGCTTCTCAGCGGATTCGGCGCGCTCAAGGACGACGGCACCACTTCGTGCGGCAACTGGATCTACTCCGGCGTGTACCCCGACGACAGTCGCAATCTGGCGGCGAGTCGCACCCCGGACAACTACGTCAGCCTGGGCTGGGGTTTCAACTGGCCCGCGAATCGACACATCATGTACAACCGCGCGTCTGCCCGTCCGGACGGGCAACCCTGGAGCGACCGCAAGCGCTACGTCTGGTGGGACGACGGTCAGCAGCAGTGGGTTGGCTATGACGTGCCGGACTTCGTGGTCAACAAAGCGCCAACGACTCCGGCCGACCCCAATGGCGTCGGACTCGCCTGGCAGGCCGGTACCGACCCGTTCATCATGCACGCGGATGGCAAAGCCTGGCTGTTCGCTCCAACCGGCCTGGTCGACGGTCCACTCCCAACTCACTACGAGCCGGTCGAGTCGCCAGTTGGCAATCTGGTGTACCCAAACCAGCAAAACAGCCCCGTCTACAAGTACTTCGATCGGCCCGATAACCCGCTCGCGCCGGCCGGCGACCCCAACTTCCCGTACGTGCTCACCACCTATCGCCTCACCGAGCACTACCTCAGTGGCACCATGAGCCGCTGGCTGCCGTGGCTGGCCGAGCTGCAGCCGGAGCTGTTCGTGGAGCTCAGTCCGGAGCTGGCGGCGCAGAAAGGCATCAGCAACCTGGACATCGTGCGAGTGTCGACGCCGCGCGCCACGATCAGCGCCAAAGCACTTGTTACTGGCCGGCTGCGCCCGTTCACTCTCGACGACGGACACGGCAACATGCGGACCGTCCACCAGGTCGGCATGCCCTGGCACTGGGGCTACCAGGGCGTGGCGCAGGGCGCCATCGTCAACAGCCTCTCGTCCCTTGTGATGGACCCGAATGTGTCGATGCACGAGGGCAAGGCGTTCGTCTGCAACCTCGAGAAGGGTTAGCCGCAACATCATGACGCTCTTCAAGCTGCTCGCCGACCAGACACTGCCACCCCAGCCGCAGGTCGGCAACTCGCCGGTCCCCGGTCAACCTGTCCCGGAGACCGCGACCGGTGCGCCGGCGGGTCCGGTGACTTTCGCGGCCGGTCAGCCCGTCGGTTTCTTTACCGATACCACCGTGTGCATCGGCTGCAAGGCGTGCGAGGTCGCCTGCAAAGAGTGGAACCAGCTCCCCGCCGAACTTGGTCCGGACCACTTCAGGCTCTCTGGCCGGTCCTACGACAACACGCTGGAGCTGTCGGGGACGACCTTCCGCCACGTCAAATTCATCGAGGACTTCGATGTGGCCGACCCCAATCGGGTCGGCGGGCGCTGGCTGATGATGTCGGACGTCTGCAAGCACTGCGTGCAGGCCGGCTGTCTGGAGGTGTGCCCGACCGGAGCGATCATCCGAACGGAGTTCGACACGGTCTACATTCAGGAGGACGTTTGCAACGGCTGCCGCTACTGCATCGCAGCGTGTCCATTCGGCGTCATCCAGATGAACGAGCGCAACGTTGCCGGCAAATGCACCTTTTGCTACGACCGTCTCCAGTCGGGTCTGACGCCAGCCTGCGCCCAGGCGTGTCCCACTGCCAGCATCCAGTTCGGGCCGATTTCGCAGCTTCAGCAGCAGGCGGATGCCCGGCTTGCCACGCTGCACGAGCAAGGCCGGTCGCAGGCCCGCCTGTACGGCCGCGACGAGGCCATGCTGGGCGGTCTGAACGCTTTCTACTTGCTGGAGGACGCGCCCAGTACGTATGGGCTGCCCGAGTCGCCGAAGCTGCCCAGTCGCAATCTGGGCGCCAGCGGCGGACTGGCGGTCGCTGGCGCGATCCTGGCCGGGTTGGCGGGTTTGCTCGCCCTTCGCAAGCGCCGAACGAGCAGTCGGCGGGAGTCCGATGCCGCCTGAGTTCAACCCCTCCTTCCAGGTGCCGAACTGGAGCTGGTGGATCGTCCTGTACTTCTTCTTCGGCGGGATTACCGGCGGCACGTATTTCGCAGCCGCCTGGCTGGACCTGTTTGGCGATGCGCGGGACCGGGCCGCCATCTGGCTCGGCCACCTGCTCACGTTCCCGCTGCTCGTGCTGTGCACGGCGTTCCTGATCGTCGATCTCGGGCAGCCGCTGCGCTTCTGGCACATGCTGTTGCAGAGCGAACGACTTCCGCTGCCGATGTTCAAGGCCTACTCTCCGATGTCGTTTGGCTCGGTGATTCTGGCGGTTTTCGGTCTGGTCGCGTTCGTCTCATTTGTCGATGCGCTGTTGGCGGGACGTGATGGCCGGTTGCATGCGCCTGGCAATCCCATTGGCAAGATCGTCGCGGCGATTGGCGCGGTGGGCGGTCTGGCGCTGGCTGGTTACACGGGGGTGCTGGTCAACGTCACCAACCTGCCGGTGTGGAGCACGAGCCCATGGCTGGGCATGCTGTTCCTGTTCTCCGGCGTGTCCACCGGTATCGCCTTCCTGTTGCTGATCGCGCGGCGCTACCCGAGCACGACGATCGAGAAGCTCGAAGAGGCGGACAACTACATGATGATCCTGGAGTCGATCGCGCTGGTCCTCTTCCTGCTGGGACTGGGCGTCATCGGCTCGCGTTTCATCCTGGGTAATCCGCCGGTGCTGGCCCTGTTCCTGGTGGTCATCGTCGTCGGACTGGCGGTGCCATTCGCGCTGCGGTTCATTCCGCGTCGGCCGGCCGCGTTCGCCGGTCTGGCGTCGGTTTGCGTGCTGGTCGGTGGCTTTGTCCTCCGCTGGGCGGTGCTCGCTGGGCCCCAGGGCGTCGGGCTCTGAAGCATGCGGGTTGAGCGCGTGCCGGCGCTGCTGGTGGCACTGTTCCTGGTGGTTGTGAGCGTGGCGGGCTGCTCGCCGGAAGCCTCGCGCGTGCGTGGCGGCGGCCCGGGCGCCGACGTTGGCAACCACTCGCCCAACCTGCCAGCACCCTCCACGCCCCCCGCGCCCGGGTGACGAACCAGCTCCAGCAACTCCTGAACCGTCGCACGTCTGCGCTGCTGACCGCGCGGCCGGACCTCGGACCGATCCTGGCGCTGCAGGGCGCGCTGCTCCGCGAAACGCTCACCGAGTCGCGTCCGCCGAACGTCCGACTGCACGTGCCCGACCCCGGCTCGGCGCGATCCAGGCTCAAAGAGGGCGTGCCGCTGCTCGACAATGAGCCGCTGTTGGTGGACGTCCATTACGCTGCCGATCTGTTCGAGCGCCTGCTCAACGTCGTCCTGCGCCTGGGCGATGCCGAGGCGACCGCCCGCGCCGCGCCGCTCGTCGCCGCCGCGGCGGATGGGCGGCTCGAGCCGGACGCGCTGTTCACCGAGATGCTCCTCGGCCACCAGGACCACGTCGCGGCGCTGGCTGGGGACGTTGGCGCCGACGCGGACTTCGTCGTCAGTCTCACGCGCCTGGCCGTGGCGCCGCTGCTGCGGGCGTACGCGAGCCGCCTGGCGACGCTCGTCGAGCAGCTCGCGGACGAAGTCGGGTGGCTGCGCGGGTACTGCCCGGTGTGTGGCGCCCCGCCGCTACTGGGCGAATTGCGGGGCGTCGAGCTCCGCCTGTTCCTGCGCTGCTCCGCGTGCGGCTTTGCCTGGCGGTCGAGGCGGCTCTTCTGTCCGTTCTGTGAGACGGACGACTACCGGGCCCTGCGCACCGTGCAGGTGGAGGGCGACAACCGCTTCCGAGTCCAGGTGTGCGACCGCTGCCGCGGCTACCTGAAGGTCGGCAACGCGTTCGACCCGCCCCCGGCCGAATTGCTGCTGCTCGATGACCTGGCGTCCCTCGACCTGGACCTGGTGGCCATCGACCAAGACTACGCGCGGCCGAGCGACGCCGGCTTCCGGCGTGCACATCCGCCAGCGGGCGTGCCCGCGAAGTAGCGGAGCTCGACTGCGCGCGTCCCGTAACGGCGCCTATGCTAGCTGGATGACGTCCGTCGCTCCACGATCGGTCCCCGCCGGACTCGATCCTGCCACCTTCAGCATCGAAGCCATCGATTCCGATACGTCGGCCTTCAACGCGCAACTGGCCCAGGCGTTGGCGTCGGTCCCGCCGGTATGGGAGGTGCCGGCGGCCGAGACACGCGCCGCTCGCGAGGAGGGTCGCGGAGCGTTCGGCCCGCTCGTCCTGAGCGACCTGGCCACCAACCGCACCATCGCTACACCAGGCGGACCGCTGACGATCCGCACTTTCGTGCCCGAGACCGTCGCCGGGGTTTACCTGTACTTTCACGGCGGAGGGTGGACCATCGGCCGCGCCCACCACTCGGACGCACGTCTCGAAGCGCTGGCCAGGTCCAACAACCTGGCGGTGGTCAGCGTCGACTATCGTCTGGCGCCCGAGGACCCGTATCCAGCCGGGCCCGACGATTGTGAGGCCGCGGCGCTGTGGCTGATCGACCACGCGCAGTCAGAGTTCGGGGCGAGCCAGCTGCAGATTGGCGGCGAGTCGGCCGGCGCCCATCTGGCGGTGGTCACGCTGGTGCGCTTGCGCGACAAGCATCAGCTGCGTCCGTTCGCGCGTGCCAACCTCGTCTACGGGTGCTTCGACCTGGCCGGGACACCGAGCGTGCGCAACGCGCCCGCCGACACATTGGTCCTCCCCAGGCAAGCCGTTGAGTGGTTCACCGCCCAGTTCAGCATTCGGGGGAAGGAGCAGGACCCGGACGTCTCGCCCATCTGGGCTGACCTGCGCGGGCTGCCACCCGCCCTGTTCAGCGTGGGCACGCTCGACCCGCTGCTCGACGATAGCCTGTTCATGTACACGCGCTGGGTCGCCGCCGGCAATCAGGCGGAGCTCGCCGTGTACCCGGGCGGCGTGCACGGCTTCAACGTGTTCCCGTACCGTCTGGCACAGCAGGCCAATCAGCGGGTCGCCGAGTTCCTGAAGAGCTAGCCTGGTCGTGGGTTCCGTAAGTTCCGGGCCCTACGCAGGGTGAGCGTCATCCTGAGCGTAGCGAATGACCGTAACTCCGACGCCGATCACCAGACGCGGATTCTTCGCCTTCGGCTCCCATGAAAATCTCCGTCGACCTCGTTAGTGACGACCCCAAAGGGAGGGAACAGTTTCTTCGCCGCTGGCGCGTGTGCGACGCATGGAGTCCTCAGAATGACACGCAGCTTTGGACACGACCTGCAACTTACGAGACGCCGTACCTGGTACGGGGTCCAAAAACCGTGCTGTGTGGCGTCTGGAGTGCTGACTCGGACAGGGTCAGCTCCAATCTCGCTGGGTCCCCCCTGGGGAATACGTGTTAGCAGGCGGCCGTTTAGTCGAAGTATGCCCCGCCGTTGACGTCCACAATCTCGCCCGTCACGTAACTGGCCGCCTCGCTCGCCAGGAACAGCGCGGCGTTGGCGACGTCCTCCGCAGTTGCGGCACGACGTAAGGGCACCGTCCGCTCAACGTCCTGTCGGAGTCTGTCAGCCATCTCGGCGCCGCCGGTACGCGGCAGCAGGCCGGTGAGCACCAGACCTGGCGCAATGGCATTGCTGGTGATGCCATAGGGTCCGAGCTGGCGCGCCGCGGACTGACACAGCCCGATCACGCCAGCCTTGCTGGCGGCATAGTGTGCCGTGCCAAACACACCCCCGCCCTGCTTGCCGGCGATGCTGCTCAGCCAGATGATGCGGCCGTAGCCACGCCGCATCATGCCTGGCAGCACCGCTTGCAGGCACACGAACCCGCCGCGCAAATTGATGGCGAGCACGGTATCGAATTCTTCCAGCGACGTTTCCCAGAGCGGCGTCGAGCGCGTAATGCCCGCGTTGTTGAGCAGGATGTCCACGGGACCCAGGCGTTGCTCGATCAGGGTCACCGCTTCGGCTACCGAATCCGGCCGCGTCACGTCTGCAAATGCCCCCAACGCGCGATCGCCAATCGCAGCGGCGTTCGCCTCAGCCCCGGCCGCATCCTGGTCGACCAGGGCAACCGCCGCGCCCGCGGCGGCGAAGAGCCGAGCGATGGCACGTCCGATCCCATCGGGAGACCCGGCGCCGGTTACGAGCGCCACACGACCTGCCAACCTGAATGGATTGGACACCTGGGTTGCCGGTGAGGTCATGGCCGATATGATGCCAGTCGCCTCGCCACCGCGGCCCACGGCAGAGGCCGGAGTGGTTGCAAGCTGAACCACTCCGGCTCTGGTGCTGACTACGGGAAGATGAACGGTCTGCCCTGTGTATTGATCGGAGTAGTGGTACTGGTAGCAACCGTCGCCGCCGCGGGCCTCACGCGCGCGGCCGCGGGCGTGGGAACAAAGACATGGTCCGGCACGTTTGTCGAGTCCGTGTCTCGCCTGAGAATGGTGGCCAGGGTCGTGCTGGAGATCGTGCTGGCCGTATGCGGATCGAACTGCTGGTTCTGCCACCAGAAGCGATCGCCAGTCCGAAGATTCTGGAATTGCGTGCCGATGATCGCCTGGAATGTCTGGCCGAGCCTCCCGTTGTTGACGTGGGCTTCCGCCAGACCGCCAATGAACAGGTCGACATTATCGATGCTGCCGTACGTCGTTTTCAGGTCTTGCTGCAGCACCGTATCACTCGTCAGGTCGCTGAATGACGTGTGCGGGGGCAGGCCCAACGCTTTGCGCGTCTGGTTCAGCGTGCCGAGCCCTGCGTCGCGCTCGCGCTGAATGTCGATGGCGATCAGGTCGATCTGGTCGACATTGCCGCCGGCGAGCGGTGCGAACAGCAGATTCCTCAGCCCCGCCATGGCATAGACATCCGTGGCCTGCGAGTTGTCGACGGACAAACTGCGCAGGAGCGCGTCGATGCCGTCATGGAATGCCGGCACGCCCGGGTCGGGCGTGGGGGAGATGTCCAGCGCGGGGGTATTGAAGAAGGCTTGCCCAAGGGACTCGTTGAACACCTGGACGCCGTTGTTGTTGAGGCCCTCTTGCTGGTCGGAGACCTGCGAGTGGCCCATGCGGAACGCGGCTTCCGCAAACTCCTGGCTCACCTGGGTGTTGACCTTGGGGTCATACCCGCCATAGGCCGGCACGGAGCCCAGCAGGATCGGCAGGTACTCGTTGAACACGATGTTCTCGTACTCGGCTGTGGTGATGGCTTTGGCCATGTTGTACAGCTGGTCGCCCGTCCAACTCGGATTCTGCGCGTGGAGCGTGGCGACCCAGAAATTGTGCTCGCGCATGAACAGGGTCGTCACGGCCGTGAGCTCCGGGTTCTCCATGACACGTGGGTCGCCCGTGACGAAATTGTTGCTCACGATCGGCAACGTCTGGCCGTTGTTCGCGCTTGTGAGCGTGCCGTCCGTGTTCCGCAGACTGTTGGCAACGTCGGTGGTGGAGCCGTAGAGCTGCGAGAGGTCGAGGTAGCCGGCGGTGGTGTTGACGATGGTATTGGTCTTCGGGTCCCTGACGTCCCGGGTCATGGCGATGCTTCCCCCGGTCGTGAAGACGGGATCGCCGACGGGCACGGTGATATTGATGGGTGTGCCGGATGGCGAGTTGGATTCGAGATCCAGATCGTGATCCACGAACTGCCCGAAAACATACAGCCACGCCGAAGCGCCCGGGTCGACCGTGGCGGCATTTTGACCCTGAGCGCCGGTTCCGCCCGAGATGACGTTGCTGATCGTTCTGGGGTTCGGTCCGTCGACCAGTCCGTCGTTGGTTCCAGGCGCAAAGTTCAGCGGCGCGAGAGCGAGCTCCGGACTCCCTGGCGTCGGATTGAGTTCTGGACGGGACTTGTTGTTGTCTGTGGCGCCGATGGGCCGGAACTCCTGCAAGAGCTTGACGTGGTTTTGTGACGCGGTGGGTTGCGCCACGTTCGGGCTCGCCGGGGCTGTCTGTGCCAGTGACGGTGACACGCTGCCACCCGTCAGCAGACATGCCGCAGTGATGCCGATGACCTTGTGTTTCAGCAAAGCAACTCTCCCTGACAATGTTTCAGAGCAGCAACTGACGCGGCCTGGAATATTCGACAGGCCTGTCGTCAGGCGCGCGACGAGACTTCCTGGCGTCGCGCGCTGCCGCGATGCCCGCTCTGGCTCCCCCGTACAGTGGGTGACGGAGCTAGCCGTCGCCGAGCGAGCTTCTGTTCCCTCCAGCCGTGTCTAGCAGCTGGCCGGTGCGGACTCGCACCTGGGTGCGGTCACGTTGGTACGTTCAAAATCCGCGGTATCCCCGCATTCTAGTCAATTACGGCTGATCGATGTGCGAGCGGACTGACGCGCAGCATTTTGATGTGGGCGTCTCCACGTGTCCCATGCTGGTCCGACCCGGCCTTCTCGCCCCTCCTTGCGTGCCGCCGGTATGTCCAGCCGTGCAGATGCGATGCCACAATCCCCACTAACGCGAGTCCTCCGGAGCGTGTTACGTACCGGTTGTCACAACCGTTGCAGATCCGGTGAGCCGGCAGCAATTGACATGCCGGGATGGAACGGTGTTGCATTTCGCAGTGTGCAATCCGGAAGATCGCCAAAAACGAGATCGTGTTATGGCGATGGTCGATTGAGCCTTAAATTTGCCTAAAAAGGTTGCTGAAAAAGTCTGCTTCTCTTCAGAGATCAGAGAGGAATTGCCGGCGTCTCGTAAGGCGGTGGCGGCAAACGTGAGCGAGCGGTCCCTCTGAGGAACGCAGGTTCGGTGATTTCCACCTACGGTGGACGCCTTCGAGAATGTTTTTAGCAACCTGCTTCTCTTGAGAGAACGATTGCCGGCACCTCGACATGTGGCGGCCGCGAACGTGAGCGAGCGCCCTCTGAGGAACGCAGGCTTAGTGATTTCCACCTGCGGTGGGCCCTTTTACCGAGGATTGCGGAATACGCTGCGCTCCCTCTCCCTGTGGGAGAGGGCGGGGGTGAGGGCTACGTATGAGCCCGGAGAGTGTTGCCGTGATGAGTAGCCCTCACCCGCGCTGCGCGCGACCTCTCCCTCTGGGAGAGGTGGCCGATGCCGAGGCAATTCCACAATCCTCATTAAGATGTTTTTCAGCAACCTGGTTCTCGTCAGAGAGGAATTGCCGGCACCGCGGAACGTGGCGGCCACTGACGTTGAGCTGGCGCCCGCTGAGGAACGCAGGTTCAGTGATTTCCACCTACGGTGGAGCCCTTCGAGATGTTGTTCAGCAACCTGGTTCTCGTCAGAGAAGAATCGCCGGCACTTCGGAGCGTGGCGGCCACAGACGTTGAGCTGGCGCCCGCTAAGGAACGCAGGTTCAGTGATTTCCACCTACGGTGGAGCCTTTCGAGTTGTTGCTCAGCAACCTGCTTCGTTTCAGAGAAGAATTGCCGGCACCGCGGAACGTGGCGGCCACAGACGTTGAGCTGGCGCCCGCTGAGGAACGCAGGTTCAGTGATTTCCACCTACGGTGGAGGCCGTTCGAGATGTTGCTCAGCAAGCTGCTTCGCTTCAGAGAGGAATTGCCGGCACCGCGGAACGTGGCGGCCACAGACGTGAGCTGGCACCCGCTGAGGAACGCAGGTTCAGTGATTTCCACCTACGGTGGAGCCTTCGAGATATTTTTCAGCAACCTGCTCAATTGCGAGTCTGGTCACCGAGATGTTCCGCAAGAAGTTGTGAGAAATAACTGGCTGATGCGGTCGGGCGGGCGGGCGCCCCGAACCACTCCGGGTGCTGGAGTGCGCGGCCTGTGTCGAGAATGTGATGCCGCGAGAGGGAGCTTTCTACCTGAATGCGCGCGGCTCGGCCCCAAAATGGGTATCTCGGGCGTTTGATTTGGGTAGCGGCCACCCATTCGAGAAATGGGCTTCGCCCGCATACTGCCGAGCCATGCAGATCGAAGAACGCGTGCCTTGCCCACGCTGTGGCTTCCGTCGCGTCATTCGACATGCGCGGAACGCCTACGTTTGCTTTCAGTGCCGCTTCGGGTGGTCGGCGGGCGCCGAGCCGCCGCCGGCCCGCGAGATCGACGACGGGTCGCCCGCCGAGCGGGCACGGCTGATCGCGTACCGCTCCGCGGTCCGCGCCGGTTTCTACACCGACTGGCCAGCACAGGCTGGCGCGGGAGGCTACTCGGGCATCTTGAACTGACTCAGCGTCAGTGCTGCGCCCTGCGGGTCGGTGATCTGAAGCACGCGCGCGTACGGAACCTCGAGCGGTCCGCTCACGACGGCGCCTCCCAGCTCCGCGGTACGCGCAGCAACCCTATCCGCGTCGTCAACCGAAAGCGTCACGGCCCAGTGCGCCTGCGCGTTGGACGGAACTGGCTGGAGCCAGCCCACGGCGTCGGTGAAGCCTGGGGGTGCGCCGGCCGCGGCGTGTCGCTCTCGAACACCAGGATTATCCAACTCGAGAAAGTCCGCGTAGCCTGGCATGCGCACCATCCACGACCCGCCCACGCCCATGTCCAACTGGCTGAACTCCCAGCCGAAAACGGCCGCGTAAAAACGTTTCGCCGCTTCAGCATCCGGAGTATTGAGGTTGCTCCAGTTCCAGGTTCCGGGCGCGTTGACCAGTTGTGCGCCGCGATGCTCGCGTGCCTGCCAGATCCGAAATCGCGCACCAGAGGGGTCTTCGCACGCGGCCATGCGCCCGGCGGCCGGCACGTCGAAGGGCGGCGTCAGCACGCGGCCATGCGCTTGTTCGATACGGCGGGCAGTCTCGTCGGCGTTGTCGACCCACACGTAGGTGTTCCACATCGCGCGGGTGGAGTCGCCATCCGCGATTGAGCTGATGGCCGCGACGTCGCGTCCGTGCAATCGGGCGAGAAGGTACTGGCCCGGCGAGTTCGGCGGCAGCATGTCCTGGAGCTGCCAGCCGAGCAGCCCGCGATAGAACTCGGCAGCCGCCCGCGGGTCAGGCTGGGTGGTGTCAATCCAGCAGGGGACGCCGGCCGGGAAGCCGTCGCGTATCCCGCCAGCCCACTGCGCGCTCAGGGTGTCTTGTGCCATATGTGCCAATGTAGACCGGGTTCAGGCCACATTGTGGCCTGAAGTCGGCTTCAGTCTGCCGGGGCGTTGAGCGCGCCGGGCGTCGACGCAGAATTCAGGTTCAACCGCCAGACGCCGGTTGGCGTCGAGGCATACAGGTTGCGGCCATCGACTCCGAGGGCGAGGTCATTGGCGGGGCCAATCGCCTGGTCCGGGTCCGCCCAGCTCGCTCCGCCGTCGTGGCTCTCCGCGATCCGACCGGTCACGTTCCTGACCCTGGGGTCATCCGGGTCCGCGGCGATCGTGGTCAATGCCACCCAGAGGTGGTCCGGAACCAGCGGGTCGTAGGCGATGCCGGACACCAGCGTGCCCGCGCCTCCGACGGTTTCACTATTTGCCACGACGCCGTCACGGAACGCGAGCACTGCGCTCCACGTGGCTCCGTCGTCGTCGCTGCGATACACGGTCGACCCACCCCCGTCACGCACGTCGGTGTGCGAGACGGCCGTATACCAGCGACCCGGCAGCGCACCGCGTCCGCCGAGCAGCCGCTGGTGGTATCCGACGCCAGCACCGCCGTGGATCACGGCGAAGGTCTGGCCCTGGTCGGTGCTCTGGTAGAGGTCATCGCCGACGGCCAGAAACACTTGGCGCGGGTCAGTCGGGTGGAGCGTCAGGTTGCCGTAAGCCAGGGCTCGCCCGTCCGTGGACGTGTGACGCAGCGTCTGCCAGCTCTGGCCGGCGTCTCGGCTGCGCAGCGTGAAGTTCTCTGGGAGCGAGTTCCTGTCCGCGAGGTGCGCGAACAACAGGTGGTGGTCGGCCGGGCTCACCGCGACGCTCTGGACTTTCCAACCCACGTCCTGGGAATAGGGCAGGATCAGGCGCCACGTGGCGGCGTCATCGCTGCTCTGGTACAGGCCGTCGGCGCCCGAGGCGTACACGATCTGATGGTCGGTCGGATCCACGCTGACCACGCGTTCATCCGGGACGTCGCCGTGGCCCAGCGGGGGCAGGTTGACCTGCCGCCAGCCAGCGCCGGCGTCGTCGCTGCGAAACAATTCGTGCGCGCCCGTCAGCGCCAGGAACGCGCCGCTCGCGGGTGTGAACAGCGCCACCATGGGTGCCGTACTCGCACTGAGCCCCGCTTCGCAGAAAAGGTTCTACAAGCGATGCTCGGCATCACAATCCTGATCATTTGCGGTGCTTGTTCACGATGTGCGTTCCACTACTCTCGGTTGACGAATGCGCGTAAACCTGTCTATGCTCGGTTCCAGTAT